>NZ_JBFBGR010000027.1:0-102427 GCF_040684755.1 Streptomyces sp. NPDC089799
GACGGACAACCGTCCGTCGCGCCACCGGCATATCCGCTTGAGTTCTCCCGCGGCGAGACCGGATCGCCGCGTACGGGAGAACGGGGGTGCCACGCGTGCGGATCGGCTTACTGACCGACGGTGGTTCGAGGCAGTGGTGCGACCGGCTCGTGCGCGGTCTCCCACAGCACGAGTTCACGCTCTACGCGCAGCCGCGGGGCGGGGCCGACGACGGCCGCCGCGGGCTCCGCCGCCGGGACCGGGCGCGGTTCGCGTCCGCGTTCCGGCTCCTGGCCGGCGCGATCTGTGCGACACCGGACCCCGGTGCCGGTGCGGATGCGGGCGGCCGGGCGAACGCGGGCGACCGGGCGGATGCCGGCCCCGGCCACGGCCGGGCCTTCGCAGGGGGGCTGTACGCCCTCGCGGAACTCGCCCAGGAGCAGGGCGGACTGAGCGCCGCCCTGCGTTCCGAGGACGCCCTCCGCGCACTGGAGGCCGGCTGCCGCGCCCCGGGTGCGCACCGCGCCGTCCAGGGGGCCGGCGCCGCGGACCTGGCGGACGCCGCGGCCGCGCTGGAACGGGCGCTCCGCCCGCTCTCCCTCGACTGGTACGAGAGCCTGGGCGCGGCCGACGTGGTGCACGCCGCAGCGGGTGGGACGGCGGCGCTTCCCGGGCTGGTGGCCAAACGCTTCTGCGGGGTCCCGCTGCTGGTCACCGAGTACGGCGTCCAGCTCCGCGCGCACTGCCTGGAGCAGAGCGGCACCAGGGCCGTACGGGCGCTGACCGGAGGCTTCCAGGCGCGGCTGGCGGCCGAACTGTACGACCGGGCCGACCTGCTGACCCCCGGCAACGCGCACGTCCGGCGCTGGCAGGAGCGGTGCGGGGCTCCGCGGGTGCGGGTACGGACGGTCTACCCCGGCATGGAGGCGGACCGATTCGCCGGAGTCGGGGAGGCGGAACTCGCCGGGGCCGACCCCGTGACGCTGGTCTGGGTCGGGCGGGTCGAACCGGCGAAGGACCTGATCGGACTGCTGCACGCGTTCGCGGAGGTCCGGCGCGCCGAACCGGCGGCCCGGCTCCGCATCTTCTGCACGAACCCGACGGCCACGACGGCCACGACAGCTCCGACGGCCACGGCAGCTCCGACAGCCGTGGCGGCCCAGTCGGCCCCGTCGGCCCCGGCCGACTCCCGTTACCTGGCGGACTGCCGGGCCCTCGCGGCCCAGCTGTTCCCCGACGAGGCGGCGGACCGGGTCTCGGCCGGGGAGAACCCGGTGAGCTTCGAGGAGGTCGGCGGCCCCTACGCGCCGTCGGTGGCGGAGGCGTACGCGACCGGACGGGTGGCCGTCTCCTCCTCCGCCGTGGAGGGCTTCCCCACCACGCTGGTCGAGGCGATGTTCTGCGGCCGCGCGACCGTGTCCACGGACGCGGGCGCGGTGTTCGAGGTCATCGGCGGCACCGGCCTGGTGGTCCCGACGCGCAACCCGCGGGCGCTGGCCGAGGCGTGCGTGTCCCTGCTGCGGGACCGGGAACGAGCGGCCCTGCTGGGCGCCGCCGCCCGCGCCCGGGCGCTGGAACTGTTCGCCGCGGAGCGGACGGTGGAGGCGTTCGGGGAGATGTACGTCGACCTGATCGCGGCCGCGGGCGGGAGCACGGGCCGCACCGGCCGCTGGGAGGTCCCCTTCGCGGTCCCGGCCGAGGCGAGGGTGCCCGGCCACTGGACCACCCCGAGCCGAGTGGCGGAGGCGCCGGTATGAACCCCTCCCGCCGGAACCCGAACCCGCCGACGTACACGCTCCCCGCCCCTCGGCCCGCCCCGGTGGCTCCCGCCCCGGAGGGCGCCGCGGCCGAGAGCGGATCGAGGGGACCGAGGGGATCGAGCGGATCCCGCCCGGTCGTCCTGGGATCCGCCTCCGACGGCAGGTCCCGCCGGGCCGGTCAGGGCTCCGCCCCGCGACCGTTCCGGGGGGCCGCCCCGATGGCCGTGCCGGACCTGTCCGGCCGGGGCGCGGCGTCCGCGGGCGCACGCCGACCGGACCCGCGGGGCTCCGTCCCGCGCCCGGCGCCGCGGACACCGGCGCGGCCGGCCCCCGTCCGCTCCGCGGCGGACCGGACGCCGGCGAGGCGCACCGCCGCCGGCTCCGCCGTGGGCCGGGGCGAGGCGGACGCCGC
Organism: Streptomyces sp. NPDC089799; assembly: GCF_040684755.1. Classification (NCBI taxonomy): domain Bacteria; kingdom Bacillati; phylum Actinomycetota; class Actinomycetes; order Kitasatosporales; family Streptomycetaceae; genus Streptomyces; species Streptomyces sp. NPDC089799. Next base: position 2,152 of record NZ_JBFBGR010000027.1, read on the forward strand.
CGTACTCGTGGGTGTGCCGCAGCCGGACACGTGGGACGGAGCCGCGCGGGAGACCCGGACCGGGCCGCGCGCCGTCGAGCCGTTGCAGATCGTGTGGAGGGGGAGCGTCGTGCAGGGATTCGGCCCGGAGCCGGTGCCGCCGGCCCGTCGTACGGACGAGGCCCCCGGGTCCGGCATCCCGGCCCCGTCGGCCGACGGCGACCGGGTCCGGCACCACCCGGAAGCCTCCGCAGGACCGGGCACACCGTACGGAACCCCCGGCGCCGGCTCGGCCGGCTCGACCGGTTCGGGGGCAGGAACGCCCTCCGGCCGGGACGGCACGGCCGGGTTCCCGCGGCGGCGGGCCGGCGGGGATCCCGTCAAGGCGCTGATGCACCGGCACCGGGAGCTCTGCGAACGGGCCGTCGGGCCGCTGGAGATCGCCGCCGGGCTGGAGGCCGCCGGGGTCACCGACCGGACCGCCGCCCGGTGCCGCCACCGCGACGTGTTCTCGCTGGCCGAGGAGATCCACGCCAGGGTGCCCAGGCCCGCCACCGGCTTCGCCCCGGAGACCCGGCCCGCGCCCCCGCGCGACCGGCTCGCCGCCCTCCGGACCACCGCCCGGGCCGTGTCGCCCGCCGGTCTCGCCGCCCTGGCCGCCTTACTGTCCGGGCCCGTCGCGGGCGGCTGGGCGGCGGTGCTGACCGGGATCGCGGTCGCGCTGGCCTTCCTCTGGCCGGCCGGGCCGCACGCAGCCGTCCGGGCGAAGGCCGCGGCCCTGCCCCGGTGGGCCGCCGCGGCCGCCGCCGCCGGAGTGGCGTACGCCGTCCACGTCCACGGGGCCGCTCTCGGGGTCGGGCTCGCGCTGGCCGCGCTGCCCGCCCACTGGGCCGCGGCCTGGTACTCCGACCGGGCCCGGCGCCGCCTGCGCACCGCCCCGACACTGGACGACTTCGCCGCCTCCGTCCGCCCGCTGCCGTTCGCGGCCACCGCCGGGTACGCGGCCGCCGCCCTCCCCGTGCTCGCGCTCACCGGCGCACCGCTCGGCACCGCGGCGCCGGTCGCCCTGCTGCTCTTCCTCGCCCGGCTGCTCTGCGCCCACCGGGGCCGGCGGGCGGCCGCCGCAGCCCTCGCGCTCGGGCTGCTGCCCTTCCCCGGCCTCGCCGTCGTACTCGCCGGAGCCGCCGCCGTACACGTCACCGTCGCGCTGTCCCGAGCCTCCGCGCACGTACGGCGCCCGCACCCGGGCCCCGGCCGAGGACCCGGACACCCCGTTTCCCGACACCCCGAACCCAGACGAGGAGAAGACATGAACTGCCGGCGAATCGAGCAGGGGGCCGCGCGATGAGGGTGCTGCTGATCGGAGCCAACGGATACCTCGGCCGCTACGTCGCCGACCGGCTGCTCGCCGACCCCGCCGTCCAGCTCACCGCCCTCGGGCGGGGGGACGACGCCGACGTCCGCTTCGACCTGGCCACGGGGAGCCCCGGCGCGCTCACCCGGTTCCTGGACGCCGTCCACCCCGGCGTGGTGATCAACTGCTCCGGGGCCACCCGCGGCGGCGCCCGCGAGCTGACCCGGCACAACACCGTCGCCGTCGCCACCATCTGCGAGTCGCTGCGCCGCAGCGGCTGCGGCGCCCGGCTCGTCCAGCTCGGCTGCGCCGCCGAGTACGGACCCAGCCAGCCCGGTTCCAGCACGGCCGAGGACGCCGTGCCCAGACCCGGCGGTCCCTACGGCGTCAGCAAGCTGGCCGCGACCGAGCTGGTGCTCGGCTCCGGGCTGGACGCCGTCGTGCTCCGGGTGTTCTCACCCGTCGGACCCGGCACCCCCGCCGGGTCCCCGCTCGGCCGTCTCGCCGAGGCCATGCGCCGCGCCATGCAGTCCGGGGACAGCGAGATCAAGCTCAGCGGCCTCGGCGTGCAGCGCGACTTCGTCGACGTACGGGACGTGGCGCGCGCCGTGCACGCCGCGAGCCTGTCCGCCGCCCAGGGCGTGGTCAACATCGGCACCGGCCGCGCCGTCCGGCTCCGGGACGCCGCCGCCGTGCTCGCCCGGGTCGCCGGATACGGCGGCGCCCTGCACGAGATCGACGCCCCGGACCGCCCGCACGCACACGGGCTGCCCGCCCGGCACGCCGGGATCGGCGCCCCGCGCACCGAGCCCACCGCCGAGCAGCTCGCCGCCGCGGTCCCGCCCCCCTACCCCTACCCCGACGGCTGCGGGGCCTGGCAGCAGGCCGACGTCCGCACCGCCCGGGACCGGCTGGGCTGGCGGCCGCGGATCAACCTGGAGGAATCCCTCGCGGACATCTGGATGGAGGCGGCATGCCGCATCTGACCACCCCGCCGGGCGCCGCCCCGGCCGCCACCGAGGCCGGCCGGCTCGGCCTCGGCGTACCCGGCTACGCGCACCCGCTGCTCGCCCCCGCCGAGTGGGGTGAGCTGGCCCGGCCCGGCACTCCGCTGCACTGGGCCGTGCTCAACGTGGCCGACGGGCCCGGACAGCGGCCCGACCCGCACTGCTCCGAAGCCGCGCACAAGCTGCGCGAGGCCGGCGGCACCCTGCTCGGGCACCTCGCCGTACGGGACGGGGAGCGGACCGTCGGGGAGCTGCTCTCCGACGCCCACCGGTACGTGGACTGGTACAAGGTCGGGGGCTTCTACCTGGCCGAGGCCCCCTCGGACCGGGCCTCGCTCGCGGCCGTGCGCCGGGTCGTGGACACCCTGCGGACCCTCGGCGACGCGCCCCGGATCGTGCTGGGGCACGGCACCCATCCGTACGCCGGCTACGCCGAGACCGCCGACCAGCTGGTCACCTTCTCGGGGGCCTGGGCGGACTACCGCTGGTCGCAGGTGGCCGAGTGGACCGCCGAGTACCCGCCGGAGCGGTTCTGCCACCTGGTGCACGGGGTGCCGCGCACCCATCTGGAGGAGGCGATGCGGATCGCCCGCTGGCAGGGGGCCGGGACGATCTGGTTCACCGACCGGTCGGACCGCGCCGGCCACCGCGGGAACGGGGACCCATGGGCGGGAATGCCCGCGTACTGGGACGAAATCGTCTCGCGTATCGGACAGGGTGTCTCGGAATGAAGAAGGGCGTGGCACTGTTACGGGAAGTACAACCATCAGTTTGCTCCCCGCGCGAGCGGGGACGCTCCCCATCTACGGAGTGCCCGTGTCGCTGCCACCCCTGGTCGAGCCAGCTGCTGAGCTCACCGTTGACGAGGTCCGTCGGTACTCCCGGCACCTGATCATCCCGGATGTCGGGATGGACGGCCAGAAGCGCCTGAAGAACGCCAAGGTGCTCGCGGTCGGCGCCGGCGGCCTCGGCTCGCCCGCCCTGATGTACCTGGCGGCGGCCGGTGTGGGCACGCTGGGCATCGTGGAGTTCGACGAGGTCGACGAGTCGAACCTGCAGCGCCAGATCATCCACAGCCAGTCGGACATCGGCCGTTCCAAGGCCGAGTCCGCCCGTGACTCCGTCCTCGGCATCAACCCGTACGTGAACGTGATCCTGCACGAAGAGCGGCTCGAGGCCGACAACGTGATGGACATCTTCAGCCAGTACGACCTGATCGTCGACGGCACGGACAACTTCGCCACCCGTTACCTGGTGAACGACGCCTGCGTGCTGCTGAACAAGCCGTACGTGTGGGGCTCGATCTACCGGTTCGACGGCCAGGCGTCGGTGTTCTGGTCCGAGCACGGCCCGTGCTACCGCTGCCTCTACCCGGAGCCGCCGCCGCCGGGCATGGTCCCGTCCTGCGCCGAGGGCGGCGTGCTGGGCGTGCTCTGCGCGTCCATCGGTTCCATCCAGGTCACCGAGGCCATCAAGCTGCTCGCGGGCGTCGGCGAGCCGCTGGTCGGCCGTCTGATGATCTACGACGCCCTGGAGATGCAGTACCGCCAGGTCAAGGTCCGCAAGGACCCCGACTGCGCGGTCTGCGGCCCGAACGCGACCGTCACCGAGCTCATCGACTACGAGGCCTTCTGCGGCGTCGTGTCGGAGGAGGCCCAGGAGGCGGCCGCCGGTTCGACGATCACTCCCAAGCAGCTCAAGGAGTGGATCGACGAAGGCGAGAACATCGAGATCATCGACGTCCGCGAGGTCAACGAGTACGAGATCGTCTCGATCCCCGGCGCCAAGCTGATCCCCAAGGGCGAGTTCCTGATGGGCAACGCCCTCCAGGACCTGCCGCAGGACAAGAAGATCGTCCTGCATTGCAAGACGGGTGTCCGCAGTGCGGAAGTCCTCGCGGTGCTGAAGTCCGCGGGCTTCGCAGACGCGGTGCACGTCGGCGGCGGCGTGATCGGCTGGGTCCACCAGATCGAGCCGTCGAAGCCGGTCTACTAGACCGGACCGGTCCCCCGTGGACCGGTTCCACGCTCACCGGACGGGGTCGGGCTGGCGGTGCCGCCGGACCTGTCCGATGATGTGACGACCCGGAGGGGCCGTACCGCGCGGGATGCGGTACGGCCCCTCCGTGCGTCCGGACCCCGACCGGTGTGGCGTCAGCCGGCGGCGGACGAGGCGGGGGGTGTCGCCGGGAGGGTCTCGGGGGGTGCCGAGGGGGCGGTGCAGACCGTCTTCGCCGGCGGGACCGTGCCGTTGAGCAGGAAGCCGTCCACCGCCTTCTGCACGCACGGGTCGCCGCTGTTGTACGCCCCGTGGCCCTCGCCCTGGTAGGTCATCTCCACGCCGACCCCGGGCCCGAGCCGTTCCACCATGTGCTGGGCGCCCTCGTACGGGGTGGCCGGGTCGCCCGTGCCGCCGATCACCAGGATCGGACCGGCGCCCGGCGCGCTCACGTCGGGGGTGTTCCAGGCGCCGCCCACCGGCCAGCCGGTGCAGCTCATCAGCGCCCAGCCGAGGAACTCGCCGAACACCGGCGAGGCCGCCTTGAACTGGGGCAGCTTCGCCTTCGTCTGCGCCAGGTCGAACCGCTGCTTGGAGTCGGCGCAGTTCACGGCGGTGTTGGCGGAGAGGATGTTGCTGTAGTTGCCCTGCTGGTCACGGCCGTTGAGGTTGTCCGAGAGCGCCATCAGCAGCTGGCCCTGGCCGCCCTCCGCCTCGTCCAGCCCCTGCTCCAGCAGCGGCCACAGCTCCTTGGAGTACAGCGCCTGCGCGATGCCGTTGGTGGCGGCCGACTGGGTGAGCTTGCGGTCGCCGATCCCGGGGATGGGCTCCTTCTCCAGCCGCTGCTGCAGCTTGATGATGTTGTCCTCGATCTCCTTGACGGTGCTGCCCTGCAGCTGGCAGGCGTCGCCCCGGTCCACGCAGTCCTGGGCGAAGTTGTCCAGCGCCAGCTGGAAGCCCTTCGCCTGGCCCAGTGCGCCCTGCTCGGCCGTCTGGGTCGGGTCCACCACCGCGTCGAACACCGTCCGGCCGACCTTGTCGGGGAAGAGGTGGGCGTAGACCCCGCCGAGCTCGGTGCCGTAGGAGATGCCGAAGTAGTTCAGCTTCTCGTCGCCCAGGGCCTGCCGGAGCACGTCCATGTCGCGGGCGGCGTTCGTCGTGCCGACGTAGGGGAGGAGGGCGCCGGAGTTCTTCTCGCACGCCTTCGTGTACGCCTGGAGGCCGTCGACGAAGTCCTTTTCCTGGGCGGGGGTGCTCGGGGTGCTGTCCTGGGCGTAGTACTTGTCCAGCTGCTGGTTGCTCTCGCAGATCACCGGCTCGCTGGCGCCGACCCCGCGCGGGTCGAAGCTGACCAGGTCGTAGCGCTGGTTCAGGGCGGCGTAGTCCTGGGCGGCGCCCGGCAGGGTGGTGACGCCGGAGCCGCCGGGGCCGCCGAAGTTGTAGACGAGCGAGCCGAGGCGCTTGCTCTTGTCCTTGGCGGGGGAGCGGATCAGGGCGAGCTCGATCTGCTCGCCGCCGGGGTCGGCGTAGTCGCGCGGCACCTTGAGGGTGGCGCACTGCCATTCCTTGGACGGCGTCTCACCGCCACCCTGGGCCGTGGTGGGGGGTGGGCAGGTCTTCCAGTCGAGCTTCTGCGGGGCGGCCTGTGGGCTGCCGGTGCCACCGGTGCTCTCGGTCTGCCCCGAGCCGTCGGAACAGCCCGCCGTGGCGAGCAGGGTGGCGGTGAGGGTGGCGGCAGCGGTGGCCCGCAGGGCTTTTCCCGTCATGAACCCATCCTGTGGGTGATTCCGTCGTCCCGCCCCCCGCCGAGACCCGTTCGGGGGTGGGCGTTCCGTGCCGGTCCGTGGTGACCTGGTGGGTATGAACGGCGAGACGGACGATACGGCCGGTATGCGCGGGACGGCCGGGATGCACGAGACGGCCGGTACCGGCGTGGACGGCGAACGGGACGGGCTCGGCGGGGGCCGGGACCGGCACGGCGGGAGCCGGACGCACCGCGGGCGGACCACGGTCGGGATCGGTGAGGCCGCGGTGCTGGCCGGGACCACGCCGACGGCGATCCGCCACCATCACCGCGCCGGAGTGCTCCCGGAACCGGAGCGCGGGCCGGACGGCCGCCGCCGGTACGGGTACGACGACCTGGTCCGGATCCTGTGGGCGGTGCGGATGACGGAGCTGGGGCTGCCGCAGGCGGACGTACGGTCGGCCCTCGATCCCGGTACCGGAGGCGAGGGGCTGCTGGCCGGGCTGGACGCGGCGTTCCGGGCCAGGCGGCCGACGGTGGCCGGGCCGCGGCCGCACCCGCTGGGCCGGGAGGTGGCGGCGTACGAGGCGGCCGGGCGGCACGTGGAGGCCGCGCACCCCAGGCTCCGGGCGGAGCGGACGCGGCTGGAGGCGGAGCTGGAGGCGCTGGCGGAGGCGGCGGCGGAGGACGTACGGGTGGAGCGGCTGGCCCACGACTGGTTCGTGCACATCCAGGCGCTGGAGGCGGCGGCCCGGGCGACGGGGTTCCCGGAACCGGACTTCACCGACGCGGAACCGGACCTCGCGAGGACGGAGCGGATCCCCGTCGGCGGCCCCCCGCCGAGGGAGCCCTCCCCGGCCCAGTCCCGCTGCGCCCAGCTCCTGGGCGTCCTCCTGGACGACTGGTGCCCCCCGGAACCGAAGCCGGACCCGTACGGCTGACCCGTGCTGACCCGTACGGCCGGCCCCTGCGACCGGGCCCGCGCCCCTGAGACCTGCCCCGTGCGGCCCTGCCGGCGGGCGGTGCCGGACCGCCCGCCGGGACGCTAGATCGCTTCCTTGCGGGTGAGGTAGTTGAACGACAGCCACCCCGGCAGGACCGGCAGCCAGAACGTCATCAGCCGGAACAGCAGTACCGCCGAGATCGCGATCTCCTTGTCCAGACCGGCCGCGATCAGACCCAGCGTCAGCGTGGTCTCCACCGCGCCCACACCACCGGGCGTCGGCGCCGCCGAGCCCAGCGCGTTGCCCGCCAGGAACACCACCGCGATGCTCGCCAGCGAGATCGTGTTGCCGCCGCCGAATGCGCGGATCGACGCGTCCAGGCACATCACGAAGCATCCGGTCAGCAGCAGCATGCCGCCGATGCCGGTCAGCAGCTTCTGCGGCCGCTGCAGCACGTCCAGCATGCGCGGCACCACGCCCGCGAACAGCGCACGCACCCGGGTCGCCACGAACTTCCGCATGAACGGGATCGCCGTCACCACCAGCACCAGCACCGCGACCGTCAGCAGGCCCGCGATGACCGTCCGCGAGGGAGTCATCTCCGGGGTCTTCTCGGTGCCCGTCAGATAGCCGAAGGACAGCAGCAGCAGGATGTGCGCCCCCAGCCCGAACAGCTGGGACGCGCCCACGCTCGCCACCGCGAGACCCGGCCGCACTCCCGCGCGCTGCAGGAAGCGGGTGTTCAGCGCGACGCCGCCGACCGCCGCCGGGGCCACCAGCTTCACGAACGACCCCGCCACCTGCGCGCACACCGTCCGCAGGAACGGAACCCGCTCGGGTACGAAGCCGAGCAGGCTCATCGCCGCGGCGAAGTAGCTGAGCGCCGAGAAGGCCACCGCCGCCCCGACCCAGCCCCACTGCGCCTCGCCGACGATGGTCCCGAAGTCCACGTGCGTGAGCTGCGACAGCAGGAAGTACGCGGCGAAGGCACCGGCGATGAACGACACCAGCGTGCGCGGCCGGATCCGCTCCAGGCGGGCGGGCTCCACCGGGGCCTGCGGCCGGATCAGCAGCACCTGGCGGCGGATCTGGCTGAGCAGGTCCTCCTCCCGGGCCTCGTCCAGCGCCACGTCCAGCGCCCGCTTCTCCGCCCGCTTCTCCGCCTTGGACTCGGCCTTCGCCGACTTCGCCGAGGCCGGCGCCTTCCGGGCCGCGGCCTCCGCCTCCCGCTGTTCCTTCGCCAGCCGGGAGGACTCCAGGACCGCCTCGCGTTCGCGCTCCGCCCGTTCCCGGGCCAGCCGCCGGAGCGTCGCCCGGGTGGACCGGCTCAGTGCGATCGGCTGGAGCAGCGGCAGGCAGTCCGCGACCGCGTCCCCGCCGAGCACCGACACCGCGGCGGCCACCGACCGCTCCGCACCCACCCGCAGACCGAGGGTGGTCAGCAGCTGGGCGATGTCCATCCGCAGCACCAGATCGCCCGCGGCGATCTCGCCGCCGCGCAGGTCGGTGAGGGTGACATTGCCGGAACGATCCACCACCAGGGCGTCTCCGGTGAGCCGCCGGTGCGCGATGCGCCGCGAGTGCAGGGCCCGTACCTGCTCCCACGCGTTGCGGGTCAGCGCGTCGGTGATCTCCTCGTCGGAGAGGGAGTCCAGGCTGCGTCCGCCCAGGTGCTCGTAGACGAGCATCACGGCGTCCGGGCCGAGCTCCGAGGTGGCGATCAGCCGGGGCGCGTTGGCGCCGGCGGCGATGGCGGCGTAGGCGAGCAGGGCCTCCTGCTCCAGCGCCTGGCGGAGCGACTGGAGGCTGCGCCGGGTGGTGATGCCGCGGAGGGTGAGGCGGCGCCAGACCCGGTAGAAGAACCCGTGCGCCTGCTGCTCGCGGTCGACGACGGTGACGTCGAGCGGCGGGCCGTCCTCCAGGGTCACGTGGTACCGGCGGCCGCGGTCCCGCTGCTCGGGGACCTCGGGGCCCTCCAGCGGCTCGGCGCGCATGGCGGTGACCGGCTGGAAGCCGACCCGGCGCAGGCCGGCGAGGAGGTTCTGGCCGGTGGGCCGGACGTTCGGGGAGCCGACCGCGTAGAGGGTCCCGTACGCGACGGTCCAGCCGATCAGCACCGTGAGGATGATCGAGAAGGGGGTGGTGTAGCCGCCGACGAGCATCGCGAAGGCGTCGAGCAGCAGGACCGCCCACAGCGCCACCCGCCAGCGGGGGCGCCGGGTCATGCCGACGGCGGTCATGTACGCGATCACCGGCGCGAGGTAGCCGTGCACGGGATCGGTGAGGCCCTCGCCGACGCCGGTGGCGCGGGTGAGGGCGTCCTGGATGCTCTCCGGGGCGGACCGGGACACCCACAGGTCGGTGGCGAGCGTCACCCCGTGGGCGAGGACGGCGGCGAGCACGCCGTCGGCGATCCGCAGGCCGTCGCGTTTGATCAGCCGCTCGATCGCGAAGGCGACCGGGACCAGGAGCACGGCGATGCTGCCGACCAGTCCGGCCACCTTGATCAGCAGCGGCGGCGCCTCCTGGGTGCCGGCGCTGATGTCGGCCTCCAGACCGGCGGCGGTGCCGTGCGCGAAGGCGGCGATGCCGAGCACCAGGACGATGCCGAGGATGCCGATCAGCAGCCGGACCAGGTCGGAGGGCCGGTGCACGCGCGCGGCGAGCAGCGGCTCGTCGATCTCCACCCGGTCGGCGGTGGGGTGACCGGTGCGGGGGTCGGTGTCGGGGGCGGGCCCGCGGTCCGAGCCGGAGCCGGAGTCGGAGCCGGAGCCGGAGTCGGGGTCTTGGTTGGGGTTGGGCTTGGGCTTGGCGTTCGCCCCTGCCCTTGCCCTTGCCTTGGCCTTTCCGTTCGGCTTTGCCCCGGACGTCACCTGCACGTCCGGCTTTGCTCCGGTTCCTTTGTCTGGGTCCGCTTCCGGCTCGGCTTCCGGCCCGGCTTCCGCGTTGGCGGTGGCGTCGCCGTCGGCCGCGGCCGTGACGTCGGTCGCTTCCTTGCCGTCGGTGCCGTTCTGCGCACCGCCCGTGCCGGAGCCCGGCTCCGGCACGGCGGGCGCGTTTCGCCGCGCCTCCGCGTCGTCCGGAGGACTCGCACCCCGCTGGTTCGCCGTCACTTCCGTCTCTTCTTGATCACGTATCACCGGTCACCGCCCGCACGATGGTGGCACGGACGGACGGTACGGCGGGGCACCAGGGTGCGACCCGGTACGGAAAGAAACGTTCCGTGCACCTCTCCGGTACGTACGGCACCATGTCCCGAATGAGCGAGCAGACCCCCGCCCCGGCTGCCCTGCCCGACTACGCGGAGCGGGTGCTGGAAGCCGCCGAGCGCATTCCGCCCGGCCGGGTGATGACCTACGGCGACGTCGCCGAATGGCTGGAGGAAGGCGGCCCGCGCCAGGTGGGGCGGGTGATGGCCCTCTACGGCGGAGCCGTCCCCTGGTGGCGCGTGGTCCGCGCGGACGGCGTCCCGCTGCCCGGCAGCGAGCGGCGCGCCCTGGAGCACTACCGGGCCGAGGGGACCCCGCTGCGCGAGTCGACGGCCGGGCCGCGGCTGGACATGCGGCGGGCGCGCTGGGACGGCCCGGACGGCGGACGAGGTCTGTCTCACACTTGACAGCTTCCGTGATTCCGGCGCCGCGCGGAGGCTCTTCCGGACGATCACGGACCCGTACGGGGGATGCGCGGACGGAACTGCGCCGGGCGCGCGGGTTGCCGTAGCGTTGCCTCTTCGGCAGACGCAGACCCACCCCTCAGGACCGGACCGGCACCCCACGTGATCACCTCTTCCTCCCACGGCCGCACGCGGAACCACGACGCGTACCGGCTGCTGCGCGGCGGACCGGAACGCGTGGCTCCCCCCGTGCTGGACGCAGCACAGCGCGCGGTGGTTGACCATACGGAAGGGCCGCTGCTCGTGCTCGCCGGGCCCGGCACCGGCAAGACCACCACGCTGGTCGAGGCGGTCGCGGCCCGGGTCGAGGCCGGGGCGGATCCGGCCAGGATCCTGGTCCTCACCTTCAGCCGCAAGGCCGCGGTGGAGCTCCGCGACCGGACCGCGCTGCGACTGGGCGGCGCGCGGGCGCCGCAGGCCACCACCTTCCACTCGTTCTGTTACGGGCTGCTGCGCGCCCACCAGGACGCGGACCTGTTCACCGAGCCGCTGCGCCTGCTGTCCGGCCCCGAGCAGGACGTGACCGTACGGGCCCTGCTGGAGGGGCAGCGGGAACTGGGGTCCATCCCGTGGCCCGACGACCTGCGGGCCGCGCTGACCACGCGCGGCTTCGCGGACGAGGTCAGGGCGGTGCTCGCCCGGAGCCGCGAGCTCGGCCTCGGCCCGGACGCACTGGCCGGCTTCGCCCGGCGGATCGGCCGTCCCGACTGGGCGGCCGCCTCGGCCTTCCTCTCCGAGTACCTGGACGTCCTGGACATGCAGGGCACCCTGGACTACACGGAGCTGCTGCACCGGGCCGTGCTGCTGGCCGAGCGCACCCCGTCGGTGGCCTCCCTCTACGACACGATCTACGTCGACGAGTACCAGGACACGGACGCCTCGCAGATCCGGCTGCTCCAGGCGCTGACGGGCGGGGGCGCCCGGCTGGTCGCCTTCGGCGATCCCGACCAGTCGATCTACGCCTTCCGCGGTGCCGACGTGAACGGCATCCTCGACTTCGCCGGGTCCTTCCCCGGCGCGGCCGTCACCCCGCTGACGGTCTCCCGCCGCTCCGGAGCCACGCTGCTGGCGGCGACCCGGCTGCTCACGATGCGGATGCCGGTGCCGCGCCTGCCCGCCGCGGCGGTGCGTGCGCACCGTGACCTCCGGGCGACCCGGGAGGGCGGCCGGCTGGAGGTCTTCACGTACCCGTCGCCGGCAGCCGAGCTCGACAACATCGCCGACATCCTGCGCCGGGCCCACCTGGAGGACGGCGTGCCGTGGCAGGACATGGCCGTCCTGGTCCGCGCGGGCGGCCGTACGCTCCCCTCGATGCGCCGCGCCCTGATCTCCGCGGGCGTCCCGGTCGAGACCGACGGCGCGGACATCCCCCTCCGCCACGAGCCCGCGGCAGCCCCCCTCCTCACGGCCCTCCGCCTGTGCGCGGAATCCGCCTTGCAGCCTGCCGCCCCTGCCGAGCCCGCCGCCGGCGACGGTGACCGTGTGGGCGACTCCGGCGAGTCTGCCGCCACCGGCCGTGCGGGCGGGTCCGCCGAGTCCGCCTGCCGTGTGGGCAGGCGTGCCGCAGGGCGGCACGGGTGGGCACACGGCACACCGGCCGGCACCGATCGCGCAGCGTCCCCCGACGGTGCCTCGACCGCCGGGTCGGCCGAGGCCGAGACCGCCGCAGCGGAGCCGAGCTCCGCGGAGCCCGGCTCAGCCGAGCCCGGAGCCGAGCCCGGAGCCGAGCCCGGCTCCGCCAACGTCCGCACCGGCGAGATCGGCTCCGCGACCACCCGCACCGGCGAGACCGCCGAAGCCGCCATAGAGCTGCTCAGCTCCCCCCTCGGCGGCATGGACGCCGCCGACCTCCGCCGCCTCGGCCGAGCCCTCCGCGAGGAGGAACGCGCCGCCGGAGTCCTCGTACCCGCCCCCTCCGACGTCCTGCTCGCCCGAGCCCTCGCCGAGCCCGAACGCCTCCTCGCGCACGATCCCGCGTACGCCCGCGGCGCCCACCGCCTCGGCACCCTGCTGCGCAAGGCCACCGAGCTGCTCGCCGGCGGCGGCACCGCCGAGGAGGCCCTCTGGGCCCTCTGGGACGGCACCCCCTGGCCGCAGCGGCTCGAACGCAACGCCCGCCGAGGCGGCGCCGCCGGCCGCAACGCCGACCGCGACCTCGACGCCGTCTGCGCGCTCTTCGAGAACGCGGCCCGCGCCGAGGAGCGCACCGGCGGCCGCGGCGCCCTCAACTTCCTCGAACAGCTGGAGGCCGAGGACATCGCCGCGGACACCCTTGCGAAGCGGCAGACCGGGCGGGAGGCCGTACGCCTCATGACCGCGCACCGCTCCAAGGGCCTGGAGTGGGGTCTCGTCGTGGTCGCCGGGGTCCAGGAAGGGCTCTGGCCCGATCTGCGCCGCCGCGGTTCCCTCCTCGAAGCCGACCGGATCGGCCTCGACGGCCTCGCCGAGCCGCTCACCCCCGGCGCGCTCCTCGCCGAGGAACGCCGGCTCTTCTACGTCGCGGCCACCCGCGCCCGCGAGCGCCTGGTCGTGACCGCCGTCAAGGCGCCCGCCGACGACGGCGACCAGCCGTCCCGGTTCCTCACCGAGCTCGGGGTGCCCCCGAAGGACATCACCGGCCGGCCGCGCCGGCCGCTCGCCGTGCCCGCGCTCGTCGCCGAGCTGCGCGCCACCACCGTCGACCCCGACGCGTCCCCGGCGCTCCGCGACGCCGCAGCCCGCCGCCTCGCCCGCCTTGCCGCGCTCGCCGACGAGGACGGCCGGCCGATGGTCCCCGCGGCGCACCCGCAGCGCTGGTGGGGGCTGTACGAGCCGACCCGGGCGAGCGTCCCGCTGCGCGACCGCGACCGGCCCGTGGTCCTCTCCGGCAGCGCCCTGGACCAGCTCGCCAACACCTGCTCCCTCCAGTGGTTCCTCGGCCGCGAGGTCAAGGCCGACGCCCCGTCCACCGCGGCCCAGGGCTTCGGCAACGTGGTGCACGTCCTCGCCGACGAGGTCGCGTCCGGGCGCACGCCCGCCGACCTGGACGTGCTGATGGAACGGCTCGACTCGGTCTGGGACGCGCTCGCCTTCGACGCGCCGTGGAAGTCCCGGCAGGAGAAGGAGAACGCGCGCGCCGCGCTGGAGCGCTTCCTGCAGTGGCACCACTCCGACCGGGCCGGCCGTACGGCCGTCGCCAGCGAGCAGGACTTCGACGTCACCCTGGGGGCGGGGGAGTACGAGGTCCGGATCCGCGGGTCCATGGACCGCGTGGAGACGGACGGGCAGGGACGCGCGTACGTCGTCGACTTCAAGACCGGAAAGGGCGCGCCGACCAAGGCCGAGGTGGCCCGGCACCCCCAGCTCGCGGTCTACCAGCTGGCCGTGCGCGAGGGCGCCGTCGACGAGCACTTCGACGGGGCCCGCCCCGAGCCCGGCGGAGCCGAACTCGTCCAGCTCCGGCAGGGCGCCGCGGCCCGCGACGGCGGCGACCGCAACCCCAAGGTCCAGGCGCAGCAGCCGCTGCAGTCCGACCCGTCCGGCGAGTGGGTCGGCGACCTCCTCGCCACCGCCGCCGGCCGCGTCCTCGACGAGCGCTTCACCCCGAGCACGGGCTCGCACTGCGACCACTGCTCCTTCCGCGCGGCGTGCAGCGCCCGCCCGGAGGGACGGCAGACGGTGGAGTAGGGGGTATGGCGCGGCCCGCTCCACCCCCTGAGCCCACCGGGCCCGGGCGGGGTTGCCCACCCACCCCCGGGCACCCCTGTGACGCCGTCCAGGCGAAGCATCGGCACACCACCACCCCACCCGCCGGCCGCCAGCGGCGCCCGGCCACCCACAGGCGGCTCGACATCGAGATCCCTTGTACGGGTGGGCGGGTGGGAGACCCCCCGCGCGGAGCGCGGAAAACGCCCGGCGCACCGGCCGCAGAGCGGAGCCCGGCCACCCACAGCGGCGGAGCCGCGCAGCGTGGGCGGGGTTGTCGGTGGGCCCGGCTAGCCTGGACGGGTGTCCGCACGTGCCACCCGACTCACCGACCCCGAGCAGCTCAAGGAGCTGCTCGGGATTCCGTTCACGCCCGAACAGATGGCCTGTATCACCGCCCCCGCCGCGCCGCAGGTGATCGTTGCGGGTGCCGGTTCGGGCAAGACCACCGTCATGGCCGCGCGGGTGGTCTGGCTGGTCGGGACGGGCACGGTGGCTCCCGAGCAGGTCCTCGGTCTGACCTTCACCAACAAGGCCGCCGCCGAGCTGGCCGAGCGGGTGCGCAAGGCGCTCGCGAAGGCCGGGATCACCGATCCGGATCCTTCCCCCGCGGACGGCGGCGGGGTGGACGGCGGGGTGGTGGGGGAGCCGCGGATCTCCACGTATCACGCCTTCGCCGGGCAGCTGCTCAAGGACCACGGGCTGCGCATCGGGCTGGAGCCCAGTTCGCGGCTGCTCGCCGATGCCACCCGGTTCCAGCTCGCCGCGCGCGTGCTCCGCGAGGCCCCGGGGCCGTACCCCTCGTTGACCAAGTCCGTCCCCGACCTGGTCAGTGACCTGCTGGCGCTGGACGCGGAGCTTTCGGAGCACCTGGTCGCCCCGGATGGCCTCCGTGCGTACGACACCGCCCTGCTCGACGCCCTCGCCGGTGCCCGGCTCACCAATGACGACCTCCGCAAGGTGCCGGAAGCCGCCCGTGGCCGCCTGGAGCTGCTGGAGCTCGTCGGTCGTTACCGGGCGGCCAAGCGGTCCCGGGACCTGTTCGACTTCAGCGACCAGATCGCGCTGTCCGCGGAGCTGGCGACCACCCGGCCCGAGGTGGGCGGGCTGCTCCGGGAGGAGTTCCGGATCGTCCTGCTCGACGAGTACCAGGACACCTCGGTGGCGCAGCGGCTGCTGCTGTCCGGGCTGTTCGGCGGCGGTACGGGGCACGCCGTGACCGCGGTCGGCGACCCCTGCCAGGCGATCTACGGGTGGCGCGGCGCCTCCGTGGCCAACCTGGACGACTTCCCCGAGCACTTCCCCCACGCCGACGGCACCCCCGCCACCCGCTACTCGCTCAGCGAGAACCGGCGCAGCGGCGGACGCCTGCTGGACCTCGCCAACACCCTGGCCGCGCCGCTCCGCTCGATGCACGCGGGTGTGGAGGCGCTGCGGCCCGCGGAGGGTGCGGAGCACACGGGCTTCGTACGGTGTGCGCTGCTCGACACCCATGCGGAGGAGCTGGCCTGGCTGGCCGACTCCGTCGCCCATCAGGTGCGTACGGGGAAGGAGCCCAGGGACGTCGCGGTGCTGTGCCGTTCCGGCGCGGACTTCGCGGCGATCCAGGCCGCGCTGGTGGCCCGGGACGTTCCGGTGGAGGTGGTCGGCCTGTCCGGGTTGCTCCACCTGCCGGAGGTCGCCGATCTGGTCTCCGTCTGCGAGGTGCTCCAGGACCCGGGCGCGAACGCGGCCCTGGTGCGGCTGCTGATCGGCCCGCGCTGGCGGATCGGCGCCCGTGACCTGGCCCTGCTGGGCCGCCGGGCCCGGCTGTTGGTCTCCCGGCAGTCCTCCGGGGCGGGAGATGACCCCGACCTGCGGCTGGCCGCGGCGGTGGAGGGGGTGGACCCGGCCGAGATCATCTCCCTTGCGGATGCCCTCGATACCTTCCTGGATGGTGCGGGTGCGGGTGCGGGTGCGGGTGCGGGTTCGGGGGGCGGGTCGGCGCGCTCCGGGGGCGGGGCGGATGACGGGCTGCCGTTTTCCGCCGAGGCGCGGGTGCGGTTCGCCCATCTCGCGCAGGAGCTCCGCGACCTGCGCCGTTCCCTGTCCGACCCGCTGATGGACGTCCTGCACCGGGTGCTGGCGACCACCGGCCTGGACGTCGAGCTCGCCGCCTCCCCGCACGCGCTCGCGGCGCGCCGCCGGGAGACGCTGTCCAACTTCCTCGACGTGGCGGCGGGCTTCGCCGCGCTCGACGGCGAGGCGAGCCTGCTTGCCTTCCTGTCCTTCCTGCGCACCGCCGAACGGTACGAGAAGGGCCTGGACAACGCCCTGCCGGGCGGCGAGAACACCGTCAAGGTGCTGACGGCGCACAAGTCCAAGGGCCTGGAGTGGGACGTGGTGGCCGTGCCCGGCCTGTACGCGGGGGCGTTCCCGAGTGAGCAGCCGCGCGAGGCATGGACCTCGTACGCGAGGGTGCTGCCGCACGCGCTGCGCGGGGACGCGGCCACCCTCCCGGCGGACCCGCCGTGGACGGCGGCCGGCCTGAAGGCCTTCCGTGCCGGCCTCCGCTCCCACCAGCAGGTGGAGGAGCTCCGCCTCGGCTATGTGACCTTCACGCGTCCCAAGTCCCTGCTCCTGGCTTCCGCGCACTGGTGGGGGCCGACGCAGAAGAGGCGCCGGGGGCCCTCGGACTTCCTCACCGCCCTGCGCGAGCACTGCGGGCTGCCGGGGCGCGGCGAGGTGGAGGTGTGGGCCGACGAGCCCGAGGCCGATGCCGAGAACCCGGCCCTGACCGGGACCACCGACGAGCACCGGTCCTGGCCCCTGCCCCTGGACCCGGCCTCGCTCCGTCTCCGCCGCGCGGCCGCGGCCCTGGTCGAGTCCCACCTGTCGGCACCGCCGGAGGACCCGTACCTCTGGCCGCCCTCCTGCGAGGACCCGGCGTACGAGGAAGAACCGCAGACGTACGGGGACGCCGACGACCTGTGGGCCGCAGATGAAGCCGGTCAGCCGACCGTCGTGCCCCCGCGCACCGGAGCCGGGGCCGTCCTCCCGGCCTCGGCCGACGGACTCGGCGGGCCCGGCCTGCCGGTGGCCGAAGCCTTCGTCGTCCGTGCGCGTGATGCGGCCGCCGATGCGCCGGATGACGATCTGTGGGGGCCGGAGGCGGCTGTTTCCGGCGCGGGTGCACCCGTGCGTTCCGGGGCCGGAGCCGCCGTGCCCCCGGCCCGGGACGGTGGGACGCTCGGGCTCGACCCGTGGGCGGCCGACGGGGACGGCCCGGCCGCCGGCCTGTCCGCGCGCGGGGCGGACGGGTTCCGGGGCGGAGCTCCGGTTTCGGGAAGGGGCGGAGTGGGGGACCGGTCCCAGGCTCCCGCCGGAGCCGGCCTTCGCCGGTCCGACGACCTGTGGGCGGATGGGCTCGTGCCCGAGGAGCCGGCGTACGGGGACGACCCCTGGAGCGGCTCCCACGAGGACGGCCGGGCGGGCATCCCGGCCCACGGCGGCGAGCACGGCGAGCACCGCCGCCGGGGCGTCCAGGCGGCGGGCGGCGCCCACGACGACCCGTGGGCGGGTGACTCCGAGGACGGCCCGGCCCACAGGGATGATGCGCCGGCGGACCGGCACGGGGACGCGGCCGCCGGGGACCCCGCCCGCGGGAGCCGCCGCGCGGTGCGCGGGCGCCGTGGGGAGCTGCCCCGGCCCCGCCGGGAGGCCGGCGGGGACCGGCTCGCGCCGGAGGAGCTGCGGGCGGTCGACTCGTGGGACCGGGATCTCGACGCCCTGACCCGTGAGCTGCGCCGGACCCGCGCCGCCGTGCGTGACGTTCCGCTGCCCGCCTCCCTGTCCGCGAGCGACCTGCTCCGTCTCGCCGCCGACGAGGAGGCGTTCGTACGCGAGCTCGCGCGGCCCATGCCCAAGCCGCCGCAGCCGGCGGCCCGGCAGGGCACCCGGTTCCACGCGTGGGTCGAATCGCGGTTCGAGGACCTGCCCCTGCCGCTGCTCGACGTGCTCGACCCCGCAGGCGATCTTCCCGGGTCCGACCAGGAGGTCGCCGACGCGCACGACCTGGAGGCCCTCAAGGCCGCCTTCGAGCGCAGCGAGTACGCCGACCGCACCCCGCACCTGATGGAGGTTCCGGTCCAGCTGACACTGGCCGGACGCGTCGTGCGCGGCCGGATCGACGCCGTGTACGCGACCCCCGGCGGCGGCTTCGAGATCGTCGACTGGAAGACCGGCCGGTCCGCGGACGCCGATCCGCTGCAGCTCGCGATCTACCGCCTGGCCTGGGCGGAGACCACCGGCACCCCGCTGGAGAAGGTCACCGCCGCGTTCCTGCACGTCCGCAGCGGCCGCGTCGTACGGCCCCGGAACCTGCCCACCCGTGAGCGGCTGGAGCGGATCCTCCTCGGTGGAGCGGACCCGGCCGGTGCCCACCAGGCGGACAGCTAGGCTCGTAGGCATGAGCCAGACCCCGGACAGCGCCGTCCGTACGTACATCGACACGCACCGTGCAGCCTTCCTCGACGACCTCGCGGACTGGCTGCGCATCCCCTCCGTCTCGGCACAGCCCGAGCACGACGCCGATGTACGCCGCAGTGCCGACTGGCTGGCCGGGAAGTTCAAGGAGACCGGTTTCCCGACGGCGGAGGTCTGGGACACCCCGGGTGCCCCGGCCGTGTTCGCCGAGTGGCCCAGCGGGGACCCGGACGCGCCGACCGTGCTGGTCTACGGCCACCACGACGTCCAGCCCGCCGCGCTCGCCGACGGCTGGCACAGCGAGCCCTTCGAGCCGGTCGTCCGGGACGGCCGGATGTACGCGCGGGGTGCCGCCGACGACAAGGGCCAGGTGTTCTTCCACACCCTGGGCGTGCGCGCCCACCTCGCCGCGACCGGCCGGACCGCGCCCGCCGTCAACCTCAAGCTGCTGGTGGAGGGCGAGGAGGAGTCCGGATCCACGCACTTCCGCGCCCTGGTCGAGCGCGAGCGCGACCGCCTCGCCGCGGACGTCGTGATCGTCTCCGACACCGGCATGTGGAACGAGACCACCCCGACCGTCTGCACCGGCCTGCGCGGCATCGCCGACTGCGAGATCGAGCTGTTCGGACCGGACCAGGACATCCACTCCGGGGCCTTCGGCGGGGCCGTTCCCAACCCGGCGACCGTCGCCGCCCGCCTCGTCGCGGCGCTGCACGACGCCGACGAGCGGGTGACCGTCCCCGGTTTCTACGACAACGTGGTCGAGCTGACGGACGCCGAGCGCGCCCTGATCGCCGAGCTGCCCTTCGACGAGGAGGAGTGGCTCGCCGCCGCCAAGTCGCACGGCACGCTCGGAGAGGCCGGCTACTCCACCCTGGAGCGGGTCTGGGCCCGGCCGACCGCCGAGGTCAACGGCATCGGCGGCGGCTACCAGGGCCCCGGCGGCAAGACCATCGTTCCGGCCACCGCCCACCTGAAGCTGTCGTTCCGGCTGGTCGCGGGGCAGGACCCGTACGAGGTGGAGGCCGCCGTCCGGAACTGGGTCGCGGCCCTCGTCCCGGCCGGCATCCGGCACTCCATCGTCTTCGGCGCGCCGACCCGGCCCTGCCTGACCCCGCTGGACCACCCGGCGCTGCAGTCGGTCGTACGGGCCATGGGGCGCGCCTTCGAGCAGAAGATCCGCTTCACCCGGGAGGGCGGCTCGGGTCCCGCGGCCGACCTCCAGGACGTGCTCGGGGCGCCGGTGCTCTTCCTGGGCATCTCCGTCCCGTCGGACGGCTGGCACGCGCCGAACGAGAAGGTCGAGCTCGACCTGCTGGTGAAGGGCGTGGAGACCGCCGCGTACCTGTGGGCGGACCTGGCCGGGACCTGGAGGCCCGAGTGACACCGCACCCCGTCTGAGATCCGCGGCCGCACGCCCGCGGAGGCGCGTACGCCCCCCACGTCCCGTACGCCCGAAGCGCCCGTACGCCCGAAGCGCCCGTACGTCCCCCCGACAGCCCGTCCGTCCTCCCACAGCCCGTCCGTATCCGCCGTCGTCCCCGTCCGGACCCGTACCGCCCGTTCCCGCCTGTTCCCGTCCGTTCCCACCCGTTCAGAAGCCCGCACCGCGCGCCCCGCACCGCGCCGCGTCGCCCGCACCGAACAAGTCTGCCCGCTGCCTGTCCCACCACCGGGGGAGTTGGAATCTCACTGTGAGCATCTTGACCGAGCGGCCCGTCTCGCTTACCGCGCCCAGCGGAATCGATCGCGCCGCGCACCACCGCCTCGACGAGGCCTGGCTGGCCGCTGCCTGGAGCCACCCGACGACCCGGGTCTTCGTGGTCTCCGGCGGGCAGGTCCTGATCGACGACACCCCGGACGGTGGGACGGAGATCGTGATGACCCCCGCCTTCGAGGCGCCGATCACCGAGACCCACCGCTACTTCCTCGGCACCGACGAGGACGGGGTGAGCTACTTCGCGCTGCAGAAGGACTCGCTGCCGGGCCGCATGGACCAGTCGGCGCGCCCGGCCGGGCTGCGCGAGGCGGGCCTGCTGCTGGGCCCGCGGGACGCGGCCCTGATGGTGCACGCGGTGGCGCTGGAGAACTGGCAGCGGATGCACCGCTTCTGCTCCCGCTGCGGAGAGCGCACGGTCGTCGCGGCCGCCGGACACGTCCGGCGCTGCCCGGGCTGCGGCGCCGAGCACTACCCGCGCACCGACCCGGCCGTGATCATGCTGGTCACCGACGAGCAGGACCGGGCGCTGCTGGGCCGCCAGGTGCACTGGCCCGAGGGCCGGTTCTCGACCCTGGCCGGGTTCGTCGAGCCCGGCGAGTCCATCGAGCAGTCGGTGGTCCGCGAGGTCTGGGAGGAGGCGGGCGTCCGGGTCGGCGAGGTCGACTACGTCGCCAGCCAGCCGTGGCCGTTCCCGTACAGCCTGATGCTGGGCTTCACCGCCCGCGCGGTCTCCTCGGAGATCAACGTGGACGGCGAGGAGATCCAGGAGGCCCGCTGGTTCTCCCGGGAGGAGCTCCGCACGGCCATCGAGACGGGTGCGGTCCTGCCGCCGTCCGGGATCTCGATCGCGGCGCGTCTGGTCGAGCTCTGGTACGGCGAGCCGCTGCCGAAGCCGCTGGGCTGAGCGCCCGGCCCGCCGCCCGGTGCGGCGGAACGCACGAAGGCCCCCCGCGGCAGCGGAGGGGCCTTCGTGCTGTGCGGGCCGCGGCGGCCCGGCCGGGCCGCCGTGGGCGGTGCGCCCGGGTCAGACCGCGAGGGCCTGCTGGACCTGGGCGAGGCTCGGGTTGGTCATGACCGACTCGGTGCCCTGGGGGGAGACGATGAGGACCGTGGGGACGGTCTGGTTGCCGCCGTTCGCCTTCTCGACGAACGCCGCGGACTGCGGGTCCTGCTCGATGTTGATCTCGGTGTACGCGATGCCTTCCCGGTCCAGCTGGGTCTTCAGCCGGCGGCAGTAGCCGCACCAGGTCGTGCTGTACATCGTCACGGAACCCTTGTCCTGCATGGGGGCGCTCTCTTTCGGGGCGGGGCGGTCGGTCCGGAGAAGAACGGTCCGGTTCGGGCCGGTCCGGTGCGGATCGGTCGGAAGCGGATCGTTCCGAAGTAGTCGAACGCGCCCGGTCGCCCGCCCATTCCCCGTGACCCCGGGCGCACGCCGGGTGACCGCGGGGGGCGTCGGTGTGACCCCCGGTATGACCGGAGTGCACGGGCTGTGGACAAGTGTCCGCCGGCCCCGGAGGACCTGGCAGCATGGCGGGGTGACAGCAGTAACGCACTCCTCATCCTTCCCGGACGTCGCCGAATCGGCCGACGCCGTGCTCCTCGGTCTCGACCCGGAGCAGCGCGAGGTCGCCACGACCCTGCGCGGGCCGGTGTGCGTGCTCGCCGGTGCGGGCACGGGCAAGACCCGCGCCATCACCCACCGGATCGCGTACGGGGTCCGGTCCGGTGCGTTCAAGCCGGCCAGCGTGCTCGCCGTCACCTTCACCAACCGCGCCGCCGGGGAGATGCGCGGCCGGCTCCGCGGCCTCGGCGCCGAGGGCGTCCAGGCCCGCACCTTCCACTCCGCCGCGCTCCGGCAGCTCCACTACTTCTGGCCGAAAGCCGTCGGTGGCGATCTGCCCCGGCTGGTCGAGCGGAAGGTCCAGCTGGTCGCCGAGGCCGGCGCCCGCTGCTCCGTCCGCCTCGACCGCAACGAGCTGCGGGACGTCACGGGCGAGATCGAGTGGTCGAAGGTCACCCAGATCATCCCCGGCGACTATGCCGCCGCGGCGGTGAAGGCCGGCCGCGAGGCCCCCCGCGACATGGCCGAAATCGCTCGGATCTATGCGGCGTACGAACAGCTCAAGCGCGACCGCGGAATGATCGACTTCGAGGACGTGCTGCTCCTCACCGTCGCCATCCTCCAGGACCAGCCCTTCATCGCGGACCAGATCCGCTCCCAGTACCAGCACTTCGTGGTCGACGAGTACCAGGACGTCAGCCCGCTCCAGCAGCGCCTGCTGGAGCTCTGGCTCGGGGACCGCGACAGCCTCTGCGTGGTCGGCGACGCCAGCCAGACGATCTACTCCTTCACCGGAGCCACCCCCGACCACCTGCTGAACTTCCGCAACCGCTTCCCGCAGGCCACGGTCGTCAAGCTGATCCGCGACTACCGCTCCACGCCCCAGGTGGTCCACCTGGCCAACGGCCTGCTGGGCCAGGCCCGCGGCCGGGCCGCCGACCACCGCCTGGAGCTGGTCTCGCAGCGCGAGCCCGGTCCCGACCCGGCGTACGCCGAATATCCCGACGAGCCCGCCGAGGCCGAGGGCGTCGCCCGCCGGGTCCGGGACCTCATCGCCGCCGGCGTCCCCGCCGGCGAGATCGCCGTACTGTTCCGGATCAACGCCCAGTCCGAGGTCTACGAGCAGGCCCTCGCCGACGCCGGGGTGCCCTACCAGCTGCGCGGCGCCGAGCGCTTCTTCGAGCGGCAGGAGGTCGGCCGGGCGGTGCTCGCACTGCGCGGCGCCGCCCATTCCGGCGCCCGCGACCCGCTGCTGGCCGACGTGGTGGACCTGGCCGGACAGGTGCGGGCCGTGCTCAGCGCCACCGGCTGGACGCCCGAGCCGCCGGCCGGCTCCGGAGCGGTCCGCGACCAGTGGGAATCGCTGGCCGCGCTGGTCCGGCTCGCCGAGGACTTCGGCCGGGCCCGCCCCGCGGCCACACTGGCCGACCTGGTGGCCGAGCTCGACGAACGCCGGGCCGCCCAGCACGCCCCGACCGTCCAGGGCGTCACCCTGGCCTCCCTGCACGCCGCGAAGGGCCTGGAGTGGGACGCGGTGTTCCTGGTCGGCCTCACCGACGGAATGCTGCCCATCACCTACGCCAGGACCGACGAGCAGATCGAGGAGGAACGCCGGCTGCTCTACGTCGGCGTGACCCGGGCCCGGCTCCACCTGACCCTGTCCTGGGCGCTGTCCCGGTCCCCGGGGGGCCGCGCCTCCAGGAAGCCCAGCCGCTTCCTGACCGGGCTGCGGCCCGGCTCCGCCGCCGCGGGACACCGGGCGCCGGCCGAGGGCGGCGGCAGCCGCAAGCGGAGCAGGCGCGGGCCGGTCCTCTGCCGGGTCTGCGGCAAGACCCTCACCGAAGCGGGCGAGGTCAAGCTGATGCGCTGCGAGGACTGCCCGTCCGACATGGACGAGGGCCTGTACGAGCGCCTCCGCGACTGGCGTGCGACCCAGGCGAAGGCCCAGGGCCTGCCCGCGTACTGCGTCTTCACCGACAAGACCCTGATGGCGATCGCCGAGGCGGCGCCCGACGAGCCGGGAGAGCTCGCCGTCATCCCGGGCGTCGGCAGCCGCAAGCTGGACCGGTACGGGGCCGATGTCCTGGCCATCTGCGCAGGTCAGGAGCTTGACCACGGGTCCGCTGACGACGCGTAGAAACTCGTCGGAAAAATAGTTTGCACATGCCCTGGGGATCCCCATAGGTTCTTAACCACGGGAACGGCGGCTTCTTCGAAGCCCTGTCTTCGTGCTGTACTTATCCGAATACACCGGGACAGGCCCACCACAGCCCGTCCCCGAGACGCCGAGAGGAGGCGAGTCCAGTGATCAGCTTCAACACCTTCACCAAAATGACCGATCGCTCGGTTGCCGCCTCCTGCCTGCTCGGCTCCACCTCGCTCCTCGCCGCCCCCGCCGCCTCCCTGGGTCAGGGCACCGGTCTGTCCGCGATTTCCGCGAACCGGCCTGCCGTCCTGGCGACCCTTCCGGTCCGAGAGCGCAGCGAGCGACCGACCCAGGCACCGGTGGCAGTAGCGAAGGAGCAGGCGGCACATGGCGCCTATGCCTTTGCGGCAGCCGGTGCCGGATCCCAGAAGCAGACGACGCAGCACCACCTGATGTGGGCCTTCCGCGGGCTCGAACCCTGGAGTGATCCAGCCTGATCGCATGATCAGGCCGGCGCCTTCAGGGCCGCGGAACCCCACCCGGGATCCGCGGCCCTTCTGTTTGTCCCGAACGGGACCGACAGGGCGAAGGGGCCTCGGGACTGGCAAGACCAGGTACCAGCCGACACCGGCCGACCGGCCGGAACGACCAGACGAGGAAGAAACCAACCGTGCAACTCGAAGCGCACGCCCCGTCCGTACCGCAGAACCGAACGATCTCCCCGCCTGCAGTCCCGGAGGACTCCACCTTGACTCCGCTCACCGCGCTCACCGCGCTCGACGACGCCATCGAGAAGCTCGGCGTGCCCGTTCCCTGCCGCTCGTACGACCCGGAGGTCTTCTTCGCCGAGTCCCCGGCAGACGTCGAGTACGCCAAGTCCCTCTGCCGCACCTGCCCGCTGGTCGAGGCCTGCCTCGCCGGCGCGGTCGAGCGCCGCGAGCCCTGGGGTGTCTGGGGTGGCGAGCTCTTCGTCCAGGGCGTGGTTGTCGCCCGCAAGCGGCCGCGTGGCCGCCCGCGCAAGAACCCGGTCATGGCATGAACACCGCCCACCGCACCGGATTCGGAACCATCGACCGCCCCCTGACGCACGACCCCCTGAAGCAGGCCCCCATGACCGCCTACACGACGAGTGAGCTGACCCCCTCCAAGGCAGCCGCCACCGCCGAAGACTTCATCACCACCGGTGCGATCACCTCGCGCCAGAACAGGACCCGCGAAATGCAACTCATCCCAGAAGCCCTGGCCCGTGCCCATATGGCCGACCGCATGCGTGAGGCGCAGGCCGAGCGCCGCGCCGTCCGCCTGGTCAACGCGCGCCGCATGCAGCGGCGGGCCGAGCGCGTCTCGCTGCGCGCCCGGCGCGCGCTGGCCATGGCCGTCATGCACTGACGGCCCACGCGCCACGGCACCACCACAGCACCACCCTTGGGGGACCGGTCCGAACGGGCCGGTCCCCCGGTGCGTTGCGCCCGGCTGTCCGCGCCGTGCGGCGGTATCGTCTGGAGGTGGACCAGCCGACCCCCCATCCCGTACCGCAGGGGCCAGAGGACCGGACCGTCGTGTGCGCCCGCTGCGGCACCCGGTCCCCCGAAGGGGCCCCGATCACCTGGACCTGCTCCGTGGAGAACGGCGTCCGGGAATACTTCTGCCACGACTGCGCCCGGGCCAACATCCGGGCGATCGAAGGCAGACTCGATTCCTCCTGGTGGTGATCAGTCCCCGGCGGTGAATCCCGGGAGCCATGCCTCCAGTTCGTCCCGGAGCCGCACCGTCGCGCCCAGCTGGCACAGCACCCCGATGGTGCTCAGCGTCACCCGGTGGATCAGCAGGTAGGAGGGCGGCAGGTTCAGCTGCTTGCCCAACCGGTGGGCGGGGGAGCGCGGATCGGCGAGCCGTGCCGCCTGCCCGCGCATCCACCCCCGGGTGAAGGTGAACTGCTCGACCACGGCGGGCTCGATGATCGGCCGGAGGTAGTCCAGCACGGCGTCCGGGTCGAGTTCGATCGTCTCCTTGACGAACCCTTCGGCGCACAACTGCTCGTAGACCGCTTCGGCATCGCCCTGCAGGGTCATCCGCAGCGACACCCCTATCGAGCGGGGCAGCCCGCCGGGCAGCCGGTCGACGGTGCCGAAGTCCAGCACCCCCAGCCGGGCGTGGCCGTCCGGTCCCGGCACCAGCCGGAAGTTCCCCGGGTGCGGATCCGCGTGCAGCAGCCCGGTCCGGGCCGGCCCGGAGAAGAGGAACCGGGCCAACAGCTGCCCCGCGCGGTCGCGTTCCTCCTCGGTTCCGCCGGATATCACCTCCGACAGCGGGACGCCCTCGACCCATTCGGTGACCAGTACCTGGTCGCCCTGGTGCACCACGTCCGGCACCAGCACGTCCGGGTCCCCCTCGAACGCCTCCGCGTGGATGCGCTGGGCCTCCGCCTCCAGCTCGTAGTCCAGCTCCTCCGCGACCCGGTCCCGCAGCTCCCGGATCAGCGGTTTGACGTCCATCCCCGGAATGAGCGGCCCCAGCAGTCCGGCGAAGCGGCCCAGCTGCTTCAGGTCCGACAACAGGGCCTCGCCGGCCCCCGGGTACTGCACCTTGACCGCGACCTGCCGTCCGTCGTGCCACACCGCCCGGTGCACCTGCCCGATCGACGCGGCCGCGGCCGGTTTGTCCTCGAAGGAGACGAACAGCTCGCGCCAGTCCTCGCCCAGCCGCTCCGCCAGCACCTGGTGCACCGTCCCCGCGGGCAGCGGCGGAGCCGCCTCCTGCAGCTTGGTCAGCGCGGCCCGGTACGGCCCGGCCACCTCCTCGGGCAGCGCCGATTCGAACACCGACAGGGCCTGCCCGAACTTCATCGCACCGCCCTTCAGCTCCCCGAGGACCTTGAACAGCTGTTCGGCGGTGCGCTGTTGGAGTTCCTGTGCGACGAACTCCGCGGACTTCCCGCCGATCCGCTTGCCCAGCCCCCAGGTGGCCCGGCCCGCGATGCCGAGCGGCAGCGTGGCCAGCTTGACGGTCCGGGCGACCGCCTTCCGGGGAAGATCAGACATGTGCCCCTCCAGTGCCAGAAACCGTGCCGCGAGCGGCGGTTACCGGGCCATTGTGTCCTGTGCTTCTCGAATGCCGGACGGGCGCCCCGGCTCTCGCGCGGCCCCGCAGCCGCACTCCGGATGTGCCGTCAGCCCGGTCCGCTGCCAGTGCAGTCCGGGCAGGGCCGCTTCCCAGCGGGCCCCCGCGGACGCGGGCAGCTCCCCGTCGAGGAAGGCCAGCGCATGTGCCGCCGCCAGACCGGCGACCGCCGTGGCCAGTCCCACGTCGCAGGCCGGAACCGCCCGCCGCCGGTGCGCCGTACGCCACTGCACCAGCAGCCGGGGCCATGCCGGGTCCCGGGCCACCCGCTCCCGCTCCATGCAGCCCGCGCACGCCGTCCCGCCCGGCAGCACCAGCGGCCCCACCACCCCCGTGCCCTCCAGCACCCCCGCGTACAGGTGCGGTGTGCCCGTCGCGATCCAGTCGGCGGCCGTGTCCGGGTCGGGCGCCCAGGCCTGCAGCCCGTCCCGGGGTGCGACCACCACCAGGGCCAGTCCCGGCTCCGCACCCGGCGGGCCGGTGGCCGCCGGAGGCCTGGCCGGCGCCGGTGCCCGGACCAGTGCCGCCCCGGCCTCCGCCCGCAGCCGGCCCACGGAGTCCGGTCCCAGCCCGCCGGGCGAGAGGTCCCCGGGCTCGACCCGGCCGCCGTCCATCACCTCCACGCGGCCCACCCCGGCCGAGGACAGCACGGCGGCCACCGCCGCCCCGACCCGGCCGGCCCCGCGCACCCGGACCCGTACCGCCCGCCGTGCCGCGAGCCGTTCCTGCACCCCGGCCGGGTCCCGGGACAGCACCGACAGCGACCCCAGGTCCGGTCCCAGCCGCTCCGGGGCCCCGCGCCGCAGGGCCTGCGCCGCCGGGTGGCCGGCGGTGGCGTCGTCGATCAGTCCCGCTCCGGCCAGTCCGCGGACCAGTTCGTCCGCCCGGCCGTCGGGCAGCCCCAGCGCCCTGGCCTCCGCCCGCAGCAGCTCCATGCCCCGGGTGCCGTCGATCCGGTCGATCAGCGACCCCGTCGCCGTGTCCAGCGGGCCGAACACCACCGCGTGCGCCGGGGTCACCCCGAACTGCACGGTCTCCAGGTCCCGCCAGGCCCTCGCCAGCGCGGGCTTCACCTTCGGATGCATCGCCGTCCCCCTCACACCGTCCAACTCGGCCGTCGCGGCAGGCTCCTCGTCCCGCCCGATGACCGCAGCATGCCCACCCCGGCCGACGCCCGTGAGAAGTTGTCCACAGGTCCTTCTATTCGTCATACGAGATGACGGGACGTCCGGCGTGCCCGGCAGGTACCGTCGGGGGCGTGTCCGCCGAGCCTCCCCCCTGCCCCGTCGAAGTCCGCCGGAGCACGCGCCGCCGCCGGACCGTGTCCGCCTACCGCGAGGGCGACCGCACGGTCGTGCTCATCCCTGCCCGGATGTCGGAGGCGGAGGAGCGGCGCTGGGTGGGCGTGATGCTCGACAAGCTGGCCCGGCAGGAGAGCCGCCGTACCCTGGGCGACTCGGAACTGCTCGACCGCGCCGGACGTCTCTCCGAGCAGTACTTCGAGGGCCGTGCCCGCCCCCGCTCGGTGCGCTGGGTCACCAACCAGAACACCCGGTGGGGCTCCTGCACCCCGGCCGAGGGCAGCATCCGGCTGTCCCACCGGCTCCGCGGGATGCCGGAGTACGTGGTGGACTACGTGCTGCTGCACGAGCTCGCGCACCTGCTGGTGCCGGGCCACGGGCCGCGGTTCTGGCAGCTGCTGGAGGCCTACCCGCGGACCGAGCGGGCGCGCGGCTACCTGGAGGGAGTGGCGGCGGCGGAACGGCTGCCGAAGCTGCCCGCACCGCGCGAGGAGTGAGGGCCGGTCATCCACAGGGCTTGGCCGAACCGGATCGGGTGCCGCTAGCCTGGCGGAACTCATTCACCTTTGGACGGGGGACGGTCACAGCACATGGCCAGGGAATTCCAACGCGGCCACAAGGCCAAGGTCAGTGACCTGACCGCGGGCACGGATCTGTACGTGGGCGTCCAGATCTCCGGCCCCGGGCTGGCCTTCGACATCAGCTGCTTCGGGCTCGACGCGGAGGAGCGGCTCTCCGACGACCGCTACTTCGTCTTCTACAACCAGCCGAAGTCGCCCGAGGAGTCCATCCAGCAGCTCGGCCCGCAGGCCGGGGACACCGAGTCGTTCCGGGTGACGCTGGACCGGATCCCGGCGGCCGTCCACAAGCTGTCCTTCACCGCCACCATCGACGGCGACGGGACGATGTCCCGGATCGGTCCCGGATACATCCGGGTCGTCGCGGGCGGCGAGGAGGTCGTCCGCTACTCCTTCAGCGGCGCCGAGTTCAGCACCGAGCGCGCGGTCATGCTCGGTGACTTCTACCTCAAGGACGTCTGGCGCTTCGCGGCCGTCGGCCAGGGCTTCGACGGCGGTCTCGCCGCCCTGCTGGAGAACTTCGGCGGAGAGGTCGCCGAGGAGCAGCGGGCCGAAGCCGTCGCCGCACCGCCCGCCGCCGCGCCCCCCGCCTTCGCACCCCCCGCCTTCGCACCCCCCGCCGTCGCGCCCCCGTCCGCCGCGCCCGCGGCCCCGGTGTCCCTGACGCCCGCCGCCCCGGCACCGGCAGCCCCGGCACCGGCAGCACCCGCCCCGGCCCCCGCGCCCGTGCCCGCCCCGGCACCCGCACCGGACTTCGGCACCCCGGCCCCGCAGACCGCCGCCTTCGGCTCCCCGCCGCCGTTCGGCGCCGTGCCGGCCCCCGCCGCGCCGATCGCCACGGCCCCGCCCTTCGGGGCCGTGCCGCCGCCCGGGGCGCCCGTGGCGCCGCCGTTCGGCGGGGTCCAGGCCGCCGCCCCGGTCCCGCCGGAGGCGGGCCTCCGCGTGGTTCTCGGCAAGTACGCCGAGGCGGCCACCGGCGACCGCTGGACCGAGCAGAACCCGCAGCAGGTCCGCGTCACCCTCACCAAGAACCAGTCCGTCCTCGCCAGGCAGGGCAGCATGGTCGCCTACCAGGGCGACATCGACTTCGCCCACAAGGGCTCCGGCCTGCTCGGCAAGCTCACCGGACAGCTCACCGGCCAGGGCATGTCCCTCATGCGCTGCTCCGGCGACGGCGAGGTCTTCCTCGCCGACGAGGCCAGCCGCCTCTTCGTCATCCGCCTCGAAGGCACCGACCAGCTCTACACCAGCGCCCAGGGCGTCCTCGCCTTCGACGAGTCGCTGAACACCGAGGTCCGCCGCATCGAAGGCGCCGGCCTGCCCGGCGGCGGCCTGTTCTCGATGCTCTTCTCCGGCACCGGAGCCGTGGTCGTCAAGACCCGCGGCACCCCGGTGGTGCTCCCGGTCGGCCCCGCCACCTACGTCGACGGCAATGCGGTCATCGCCTGGTCGGCCGGAGCCCAGGCGGTCACCACCACCGCCCTGCGGCTGCGCCGCTCCGGGTACGCCAGCCGCAGCGGGGAGGCCGTCAACCTCCAGTTCCGCGGAGCCCCCGGCAACTTCGTCGTCGTACAGCCCTTCGAGGTGTGAGGCAGTCATGGACACACAGACCCTCGGTGCCCACCGCGCCGCAGCCACCGGCGTCCGGATGGCCGTCCACAACGCCAAGACCCTCAAGGTCGCCATGACCACCGGCCAGGACCTGATCGCCAAGGCCGGCTCGATGATCGCCTACGACGGGTACGTCCAGTTCGACGCGGCACCCGCGGGCCTTCGCCGCTCGGCCGAGGAGATGGTCACCGGCGAGGGCGGCAAGCTGATGCTCTGCCGGGGCGACGGCGACCTCTTCCTCGCCGACTACGGCGCGGACGTCCTCGTCGTCCACCTCGCCGACGAGGCGCTCTCCGTCAACGGGGCCACCCTGCTGGCCTGCGACGCCACCCTCCAGCTCGCCATCGAGCCGGTCAAGGGCCTGGCCAAGCTGTCCGGCTCCGGCCTCACCAACCTCGTCATCCGGGGCACCGGCTGGGTCGCCCTGGTCAGCCGCGGCGTCCCCACCGTCCTCGACTGCGCCGAACGCGAGACCTACGTCGACCCCGACGCGCTGATCGGCTGGACCACCGGCCTCGACCTCAAGGCCAAGCGCACCGTCAAGGCGAGCGCGCTGATCGGCCGGGGCAGCGGCGAAGCCCTGCAGATCGGCTTCAAGGGCCAGGGCTTCGTGATCGTCCAGCCCAGCGAGGACACCGGCGACCGATTCAAGATCCGGGGCTGAGAGGAGCACCGAGCCACCATGCACAGCACACTCTTCGCCCACGTACCCGTGCCGTCCACCGGCCGCTACACCCTGCAGAACCCGCAGCTGCTCAAGGTCGACGTCAACCAGGGCAGCGGGGCCGTCCTCGCCCGCCAGGGCGCCATGGTCGCCTTCGAGGGCCAGATCGACTTCCAGAGCCAGTACCGCAACAACAGCTGGCGCAACGTCCGGCAGATGACCGGCGAGGGCATCGAACTGATGAAGTGCAAGGGCAACGGCCAGGTCTACCTGGCCAACTTCGCCCAGCACATCCACGTGATGGAGGTCGGCCGCGGCCTGACCGTCGACAGCAAGTACGTCCTTGCCTTCGACTCCACCCTCGGCGTGGGCATCGTCGCCATCGACAGCGCCGTCGAGATCGCCTCGGCCGGCGCCTACAACCTCGAACTCAGCGGAGCGGGCCAGGTCGCCCTGCTCACCTCCGGCGAGCCGCTGGTGCTGGAGGTCGGCCCCGGCAAGAACATCTGCGCGGACGCCGACGCCGTCATCGCCTGGTCCACCACCCTGCGCACCCAGCTCCAGGCCCCCACCTCCACCTCCGGGGTCTGGCGCCGCCGCGGCTCCACCGGAGAGGGCTGGGAGATGCAGTTCCAGGGCGAGGGCCACGTCCTGATCCAGCCCAGCGAGCTGCTCCCGCCGACCCACCTGCGCGGCGGCATGCTCGGCTTCGGCATGCGCGGCAACTCCCTGGGCGGCAGCCGCGCCTGACGGCCCCGGCCCACCACCTCCGCCAACAAGAGGGCGGTCCGGCAGCAGGCTGCCGGACCGCCCTCTTGCGGATCACACCGTCACAGCCGGGCGCGGGTCGCCTCCAGCAGCCGGACCACCGACGCATCGGCCACGTCCGCGACCTCGTCGTACGCGAACCAGCGCAGGTCCAGCGACTCGTCGCTGATCTCCGCGACCGCCTCGGCCGGTGCCAGTGCTGCGTACTGCACGTCCAGGTGCCAGTTGCACGGCGCCGGGATCGGATGCCGGTCCAGCCGCACCGGGCCGCCCGGCAGCAGCGACAGCCCGGACTCGATACCGGACTCCTCGCGCGCCTCGCGCAGGGCCACGTCCGCGAGGGTCGCGTCACCGGGCTCGCAGTGCCCGCCCATCTGCAGCCACATGCCCAGCTTCCTGTGCAGGGTGAGCAGCACCCGCCCGCCCACGGGGTCGATCACCAGCGCGCTGCCGGTGACGTGCCCCGCCGCACACGGCTTGAAGACCCCGTCCGGGTGCGCGGCCAGGTGCTCCAGGTACACGTCCCTCAGCTCGGGCTGGTGCTCGTACCCCTTGAGCACCAGCACCGCGTCATCGTGCAGGCTCACTTCGCGCCGTCGCCCTTGCCCTCGTCGCCGCCCTTGCCGCCCTCGGCGTCCTTGCCGCCCTCGCCCTGCGCGTCCCGCTGCTGCGCGGCCTCGCCGAGCATCTTGTCGATCTCCGAGAAGTCGAGCTGCTCGCGGTGCACGAAGCCGTCCGGGTCGTCCAGGTCCGAAGCGGTCGGCAGCATGTCCGGGTGCTCCCACAGCCCGTCCCGGCCGTCCATCCCGCGCGCGTCGGTGAGCGAGGCCCACAGTCGCGAGGCGTCCCGCAGCCGGCGCGGCCGCAGCTCCAGACCGATCAGCGTGGCGAAGGTCTGCTCGGCCGGACCACCGGTGGCACGACGCCGGCGCAGCATCTCGCGCAGCGCGTCCGCCGAGGTCAGCCGGGGCTTCGCGGCCTCGTGCACCACCGCGTCCACCCAGCCCTCGACCAGCGCGAGCGCCGTCTCCAGCCGGGCCAGGGCGGCCTTCTGCTCCGGGGTGTCCTGCGGCTGGAACATGCCGCCCTGCAGTGCTTCCTGCAGCTGCTCCGGATTCGTCGGGTCGAGCTGCCCGACCACGTCCTCCAGCTTCGAGGTGTCCACCTTGATCCCGCGCGCGTAGCCCTCGACCGCGCCGAACAGGTGCGACCGCAGCCACGGCACGTGCGCGAACAGGCGGGCGTGCGCCGCCTCGCGCAGCGCCAGGTACAGCCGGACCTCGTCGGACCCGATGCCCAGGTCCTTCCCGAAGGCCTCGATGTTCAGCGGGAGCAGGGCGGCCTTCCCGGCCGGGCCCAGCGGCAGGCCCACGTCGGTGGAGCCCACGACCTCGCCTGCGAGCACGCCGACGGCCTGGCCGATCTGCTGGCCGAACATGGCGCCGCCCATGGAGCGCATCATGCCGAGCAGCGGGCCCGCCATCGCCTGCATCTCCTCGGGCAGCACCTGGCCCATGGCCGCGCCGACCCGCTCGGCGACCGGGTCGACGAGCTCCTTCCACACCGGCAGGGTCGCCTCGACCCACTCGGCGCGGCTCCACGCCACCGCCGTGCCGGCCCCGGCGGGCAGCGAGGTCACGCCGTCCAGCCACAGGTCGGCCAGCCGCACGGCCTCCTCGACGGCCGCCTTCTCGGCGACGCCGACGCTGCGGTCCTTCACGCCGTCGGCCGTGCCCGCGGACACCGTCCGCCGGGCCACGTCCTTGGCCATGTCCCAGTTCACCGGGCCGCCCTCGTAGCTGAGCATCTGCCCCAGCTGCTGGAACGCGGCCCCCAGGTCGTTCGGGTTCATGGCGCCGAACATCGCGGCGAACGGGTTGTCCGTGCCGCCCGGCATGCCGGCCCCGCCGAACCCGAACGGATTGGGCGCGCCCTTCTTCTTGCCTTCGTCGCCGTCCTCCGGCTCCTCCGGCGGAAGGCCGAATCCGAATGGGGTGTCACTCACGGGTTTCCTCGGCTCGTAGGGCCGCCGGCACGCGCCGGCGGGCAATGGTCCCGACATCACCCCCAGCGTAGACACCGCACCCGCTTCCGGGCTCGGTGCTCCGCCGGCTCCCGGGCTGCGGCAGGATGGACGTCACCTGGTAGGTACGCGTCAGGACGCCTACCTACCGAAGACAACCGCTGGAGACGCCCGGTGAGTTCCCCAGATCCGCAGGTTCGAGCGCCGCAGGACGGCGAAGAACGGCACGGACAGGCCGCCCAGGCAGGCCGGGCCGATGCCGTGTCCGAAGCCGCCGACGGCGTTCGCCGGCCGCGAAACCCGGCCGTGCGCGGCCCCGTCGTCGCCGTCACCGGTGCCGCCGCGGGCGTCGGTGCCGCCCTGGTGGCCCGCCTCGCCGCCTCGGACGAGGTCAAGCAGGTCGTGGCGATCGACGAGCGGCGCGGCGACTGCGCCGCAGCCCAGTGGCACGTCCTGGACGTCCGGGACCCGGCGATCGCCGACAAGCTCCGCGGCGCCGACGTGGTCGTCCACCTCGCGCTCGACCTGGACCTGGAGACCGACTCCGCGGCCCGTACGGCGTACAACGTGCGCGGCACCCAGACCGTGCTGACCGCCGCCGCGGCGGCCGGCGTGCGGCGGGTGGTGCTCTGCACCTCCGCGATGGTCTACGGGGCGCTGCCGGACAACGACGTACCGCTCTCGGAGGACTCCGAGCTGCGGGCCACGGCGGAGGCCACGGGCGTCGGCGACCTGCTGGAGATCGAACGCCTCGGCCGGCGCGCCCCCCGCGCGCACCCCGGGCTGAACGTGACCGTGGTCCGCCCGGCCGTCCTGGTCGGCGGCACCGACACGGCCCTGACCCGCTACTTCGAGTCACCGCGGCTGCTGGTCGTCGCCGGGTCCCGGCCGATGTGGCAGTTCTGCCACGTCGAGGACCTGGTGTCGGCGCTGGAGTACGCGGCGCTGGAGAAGGTCGAGGGCGAGCTGGCGGTCGGCTGCGAGGGCTGGCTGGAGCAGGAGGAGGTGGAGGAGCTGAGCGGCATCCGCCGCATGGAGCTCCCCTCCGCGGTGGCCCTGGGGGCCGCCGCCCGGCTGCACCGGATCGGGCTGACGCCCTCCCCGGCCGGCGACCTCGCGTACACGATGCACCCGTGGGTGGTCAGCGTCAGCCGGCTGCACGCGGCGGGCTGGCGGCCGCGCTGGACGAACGAGGAGGTGCTGGCCGAGCTCCTGCAGGAGGTGGCGGGCCGGCACACGGTCGCC
The DNA here is from genome assembly GCF_040684755.1 of Streptomyces sp. NPDC089799. Lineage (NCBI taxonomy): Bacteria > Bacillati > Actinomycetota > Actinomycetes > Kitasatosporales > Streptomycetaceae > Streptomyces > Streptomyces sp. NPDC089799. The sequence goes on from NZ_JBFBGR010000027.1 coordinate 37,739, forward strand.
GGGCGCCGGCTCGGGCGCAAGGACGCGACGGCGGCGGGGGCCGCGGGAGCGACGGTCGCGCTGCTCGGTGCGGCGGCGGTGGTGCGGCGGGCGCGGCGGCGCCGGGGCATCTGACCTCCGATCCTGTACGTCGGCCGGTGCGGCCGGCCCGGCCCGTGGCGGGCGGCTCCGCCGGAGCCGGAGCCCCGCCGGGGGCCGTGCCCGTCCGGTGCCCTCGCGCGTCCCGGCGCGGGTGGATTCCCCCAGTCCGTCCTCCCCCGGCTCCGTCCGGGGGGACCCCCATCGCCCTGCGGGACGCCTGCCCACACCGGGAGGAAAGGGCGGGGCGCCGGCCCACGTCGGTGGGCGGCGGGTGCGGTCCGGCCGGATTTCGCTGTAGGAGGCTCCCAAGGCAGGGGGTGGCGGACGGGTGATCGGGGTATTCCGCCGCGTCCGCGGCGTAGGGCACGATGGAGGCTATGGCACCGCATTTCGATCACCCCGGCGAGCAAGCCGCCGCGGACCCCATCCGCCTCATCGGGATCCGTGAGACCCCGCTCTCCCTCGACGAGGTCTTCCGGGCCGTGGGGGACGACTCCAGCGGCGGGACGGCCCTGTTCGTGGGCACGGTGCGAAACCACGACGGAGGGGCCGACGTCGACGCGCTCGGCTACTCCTGCCACCCCACCGCGGAGGCGGAGATCCGCCGCGTGGCGGAGCGGGTCGTGGCCAAGTACCCCGTACGCGCCCTGGCCGCCGTGCACCGCGTCGGTGATCTCACCGTGGGTGACCTGGCCGTCATCGTGGCGGTCTCCTGCCCGCACCGCGGGGAGGCGTTCGAGGCGTGCCGGATGCTCATCGACGACCTCAAGCACGAGGTTCCGATCTGGAAGCACCAGACCTTCTCCGACGGCACCGAGGAGTGGGTCGGAGCCTGCTGAACGGGCCCTCCCGTCGCCCGTTCGGACGCGCAACACGCCCTCGATTTGCGTAACCCGGTCCCGGGACCGAGCGTTGCAATCACCAACAGCTCGATCTCGGGGTAGGGAGGCTCGGCATGGCGTCACTGGCGTGGTTGCTGATTCCGCTGGTTGCCGCGATAGGCGCAGCCATCTGGGGCCGCTGGGCGGCCCGTGACCGTACGGCCGGTGACATATCCGAGCTCGCGGGCTATGCGCGGTTCCGGGAGGCCATGGACCGGGTCGAGCAGGACCGGGCGGGGGCCGGCGCTCCCGGCACGGCGGCGCCCGTCTCCGACTCCGCGTCCGCCTGACGGACCGGCCCCGGGGGTCGTGCCCGCGGCGCTTCCCGTACTGTCGTTCCATGCCACGCCGCACTGCGACGATGCTCGCCTCCACGCTCATGCTGTTCGCGCTGCTCTGCGCGTGGGTCTTCATCAAGGTCCCGTACTCGGAGATGAGCCCGGGCCCGACGGTGAACACGCTGGGCGAGTCCGGCGGCGAACCGGTCCTGCAGATCTCCGGACGCAAGACCTACCCGACCACCGGCCACCTGAACATGACCACGGTCCGCGTCACCGGTGCCGACTACGACATGAGCCTGCCGGAAGCGGTGTACGGCTGGCTGGCGGACGACAACATCGTCGTCCCGCACGAGAACCTCTACCCGGACGGCAAGACGGAAGAGCAGTCCACGCAGGAGAACGCCGAGGAATTCAGCCAGTCGCAGGAGAGCGCCAAGGTGGCCGCCCTCAAGCAGCTGGGCATCCCGGTCACCGCCCGCGTGGCCGTCTTCACCGTGGTCAAGGACAGCCCGGCCGAGGGCAGGCTGCACGCCGGGGACGTGGTGAAGGCCGTGGACGGGGTCGCGGTGAAGGCCCCCGGCGACGTGGCCAAGCTGGTCACCAAGCACAAGGCCGGCGAGAAGGTCGAGTTCACGATCATCCCGGCCAAGGATGCCGCCGCCGCGGAGAAGGCCGGCAAGGAGCCCGAGGGCGGCGAGAAGGTGGCCATCACGACCGCCGCCGCCGAGGGCGACGGCCACGCGATCGTGGGCATCCGGGCCGAGACCGACCACACCTTCCCGTTCAGCATCGACATCAAGCTCGCCGACGTCGGCGGCCCCAGCGCCGGCCTGATGTTCGCCCTGGGCATCATCGACAAGCTGACCCCGGAGGACCTGACCGGCGGGAAGTTCATCGCGGGCACCGGCACCATCGACGACGAGGGCAAGGTCGGCCCCATCGGCGGCATCCAGATGAAGACCATCGGCGCCCGGGCGGCCGGCGCCCGGTACTTCCTGACCCCGGCCGACAACTGCGCCTCCGCCGTGAAGCAGATCCCCGACGGCCTCACCCTGGTCAAGGTGAACACCATCGACGACGCCTACAAGGCGCTGCAGAAGATCAGCAAGGGCGACACGGCCGGCCTGCCCGCCTGCACCGCGAAGTAGCGGCGGCGCGTCCTGCGCCGCGCGTAGCGCGTTCCGAGGCGGGCGGCCCCGGGGCCCCCGAGCCCCCGGGCCCGCCCGCACCGGCCGGCCGGGTCAGCCAGGCCGGCCCATCAGCCGGTCAGCCGGCCGGCCCGGTCAGGACAAGGTCGCCGCCAGGGCCTCGGCCAGGCCCGGCACCAGCCCGGCCCCGGTCAGCACCTCGTTCGGCGAGTCCTTTTCCCGCAGCCGTACGGCCGACTCGCGCGAGCCGTCCCGCAGCACCGCCACGGTCAGCCGGACCTCCTGCCGCTCCGGGTGCGCGGCCACCCACTTGGCCAGCTGCTTCTCGTTCATGCCGGACGGCACGGCGGCCTCGGCGGACGGCGGCAGCATCAGCCGCTCCACGGTGAGGGCGCAGCCGGCCACCGCGTCGGGCCAGGCGACGGTGCCCAGGAACTTGTCCAGGGGCGTGCCGGGCGGCAGCTCGTCCTGCTCGACCGGGGTGAGCTGGGCCTTGCCGGTGTCATCGGTGTCGAGCCCCAGCTGGGCGGCCAGCCGCGGCTCCGAGGACCGCAGCCGGGCGGTGTCGACCAGGGCGAAGAGGCGGGCCGGCTGGTCCCAGCCGAGGCCGGCGGCGTATTCGTCGATCTCCAGGCAGGCGCGGGTCAGCGGGCTGGCCGCCATCTGGCCCGACGGCGGAGTCGGCTGTTCGGACGGGGTACCGGGGGAGGGTGAAACGTTGGACATGGCAACATCCTGCCTCCTTCCACCCCCATACCGGGAACTGAGCAATCCCTCAGTAAGTTGCAAGAGTGGGCCCTACCATCAGGGGCCCCGACACGACACACAGCGACTTTCGAGGTGCGCACCTTGGCTTTCCAGATGCCGGACCGCGGCGGAGGCCCCTCCGGGCCACGGATCAGAGTCGGCCGCCCGTCCCGGCGCGCCCGCACTCTCCTCATGACCCTGGGCGTTCTGGCCGTCCTGGCCATGCTCTTCATCATGTTCGCGGGCTTCTGGACCGACTGGCTCTGGTACCGCTCGGTGGACTACTCGACGGTCTTCACGACCACGCTGTGGACCAAGATCGGCCTGTTCGCCGTCTTCGGCCTCCTGATGGCGGGCGCGGTCGGGCTGAACATCTGGCTGGCCCACCGGCTCCGGCCACCGCTGGCCGCCATGTCCGTGGAGCAGCAGAGCCTCGACCGGTACCGGATGAGCGTCGCCCCGTACAAGCGCTGGCTGCTGCTGGGCATCTCCGTGCTGGTCGGCCTGATCGCGGGCGCCTCCGCGGCCGGCCAGTGGAAGACCTGGCTGATGTACGTCAACGGCGTCCCGTTCGGCAAGAAGGACCCCCAGTTCCACCTGGACGTGTCCTTCTACGCCTTCGACCTGCCCTGGTACCGGTTCCTGCTGGGCTTCGGCTTCGCCGCCGTCGTGCTCTCGCTGATCGCCGCCGCCGTCGTGCACTACCTGTACGGCGGCCTCCGCGTGACCAGCCCCGGCGCCCGGGCCTCCGCCGCGGCCACCGGCCACCTGTCGGTGCTGCTCGGCCTCTTCGTGTCGCTCAAGGCGGTCGCGTACTGGCTGGACCGGTACGGCCTGGCGGTGAAGTCCAGCGACTTCAAGGCCTCCGACAACTGGACCGGCCTGCGGTACGTGGACGCCAACGCCTACCTGCCGGCCAAGACCATCCTCTTCTGCATCGCCGCGATCTGCGCCGTGCTGTTCTTCGCGACGCTGTGGCGCCGCACCTGGCAGCTTCCGGTGATCGGCTTCGGCCTGATGGTGCTCTCCGCGATCCTGATCGGCGGGCTGTACCCGGCGATCGTGCAGAAGTTCCAGGTCCAGCCGAACGAGCAGGCCAAGGAGTCGCCGTACGTCGAGAAGAACATCCAGGCGACGCGTGACGCGTACGGCATCGACAAGACCGAGGTCACGCCCTACCCGGGCAGCCCGAACCCCCAGGCGGACAAGAACAAGCTCCGCCAGGAGGCCAACACCACGGCCAGCGTCCGGCTGCTCGACCCGAACATCGTCTCCCCGGCCTTCCAGCAGGGCCAGCAGAACAAGAGCTACTACGGCTTCCCGTCCACCCTCGCGGTGGACCGGTACAAGGGCCAGGACACGGTGATCGGCCTCCGCGAGATGAACCTCGCGGGCATCCCGAAGAACAACTGGATCAACGACCACTTCCGCTACACGCACGGTTACGGCGCGGTCGCGGCCAAGGGCACCGAGGTCACCTCCAACGGCGAGCCCGTGTTCACCGAGTCCGGCCTCCCCTCCAAGGGCAACCTGGGCACGTACCAGCAGCGGATCTACTACGGCGAGCAGACCAAGCAGTACTCCATCGTCGGCGGCCCCCAGAAGGAGCTCGACTACGCCGACGACAGGGGCGAGAAGGAGACCACCTACGAGGGCAAGAGCGGGGTGAGCCTGGGCAACCCGCTCAACCGGGCCGCCTACGCCCTGGCCTTCAGCGAGCCGCAGATCCTCTACTCGGGCGCGATCGGCGAGGGTTCGAAGATCCTCTACAACCGCACGCCCAAGGAGCGGGTCGAGGCCGTCGCCCCCTGGCTGACCATCGACGGCGCGGCCTACCCGGCCGTGATCGGCGGGCGGATCCAGTGGATCGTGGACGCCTACACCACGACCAACGGCTACCCGTACGCCTCGCGCACCACGCTGGGCGACACCACGGCGGACTCGCTGACCGACTCCCAGCGCGCGGTCGTCGCGCAGGAGAACCGGGTCAACTACATCCGCAACTCGGTGAAGGCCACCGTCGACGCCTACGACGGCACGGTGAAGCTGTACCAGTGGGACACCCAGGACCCGGTCCTCAAGACCTGGATGAAGGCGTTCCCCAAGACGGTCAAGGACAGGAAGGACATCCCGCCGGCCCTGATGGAGCACCTGCGCTACCCGCAGGACCTCTTCAAGGTGCAGCGCGAGCTCCTCACCCGCTACCACGTCACCGACCCGCAGACCTTCCTCAGCGGCAGCGAGGTCTGGGCCGTCCCGGACGACCCGACCAACAGGGAGGGGAACGCGGTCCCGCCGTACTACCTCTCCATGAAGATGCCGGACCAGAAGGAGCCGAACCAGGTCTTCTCGCTCACCACGACCTTCACGCCGAACGGCCGTGACAACCTGAGCGCCTTCATGTCCGTCAACGCCGACCCGGGGACCGCCGACTACGGCAGGATCAGACTGCTGAAGCTGCCCACCACCAACCCGGTGGACGGCCCCAAGCTGGTCCAGGCGCGGTTCAACTCCAAGCCGGAGATCGCCCAGGAGATCAACATCCTGAGCCGGGGCGACTCGCAGGTGGAGTACGGCAACCTGCTCGCGGTGCCGCTCGACAAGGGCATGCTCTACGTCGAGCCGGTGTACGTCCGCGGCGGCGGCCTGAAGTACCCGCTGCTGAAGAAGGTGCTGGTCACCTACGGGGATCAGACCGCCTTCGAGAACACGCTGGAGAAGGCGCTGGACGTGGTCTTCGGGGCTTCGGCGCCGACCACGCAGCAGCCGCCGGCGACCCAGCCCGGCGACACCCCGCAGAAGCCGCCGGCCACCACCCCGCAGAACCCGACGGTCAAGGCGGCCCTGGCCGACGCGCAGAAGGCCATCGAGGCGGCCGACAAGGCGCGGCAGGACGGTGACTGGGCGGCCTACGGCAAGGCCCAGGACGACCTGAAGGCGGCGCTGCAGCGGGCGGTCGACGCGGAGGCCAAGCTCCAGCCGACACCCGGCACGGGAGGCTGACCCGGGGCGGCGGGCCCCGCCCCGGGGTCCGCCGTCCGGCTTCCGCTCCGCGTCGTGGTACTGTTGTTTCACCGACGCGGGGTGGAGCAGCTCGGTAGCTCGCTGGGCTCATAACCCAGAGGTCGCAGGTTCAAATCCTGTCCCCGCTACTGAAGATGAAGGCCCGGATCCATGGGATCCGGGCCTTCGTCGTGTACATCCATGTACAAGCACGCACATCCTCGTGTCCTCGGGGGTGAGTTGGGCGATGCACGTGTTTGACTTGTCCGACTGTGGGCATGTCGACAAAACGCTGAAGTGACCTCACTGGCTGCGACATACCAGGTGTACGCGGGTAGCAGGTGATGCGACGATGGGATTTATGGGGGACAGGTCAACTCTGCTGGAGACAGGGCGGTTTGTGCGGGCGGAGACCGAAGAGGGCATGGAAGCGGCCGGGGCGACCAACCCGGCAGAGCACGGCACGGGCACTGCACTGACCACTGCGGTGACCACGGCCGGGGCGTTCGCCGAGACCGAGACCGAAGCCTCCAGCGACGTCGAACTGGAGGCCCGGCACCGGGGCCCCGCCGACAAGGGGGACCCGGGCGCCATGAGCGTGCTCGGCGCACTCCTGCTGCGCCGGGGGGACCTGGAGGGCGCCGAGCCCTACCTGCGCGGGGCCACCGCCGCCGGCGACCGCGCCGCCGCCAACAACCTGGGCGTCCTGCTGCTCCAGCGCGGCTACCCCGAGGAGGCCGCCGACTGGTGGCGGGTCGCCGCCGTGGCCGGCTCGGCCCCCGCCGCGCACGCCCTCGGCCGGCACTACCGCGAGCGCGGCGACGAGCCGGCCGCCGAGTACTGGCTGCGGCAGGCGGCGGAATCCGGCCATGCGCTGGGCGCGTACGGCCTGGCCGACGTACTGGAGCACCGCGGCGACGAGGGCGCCGAGCGCTGGTACCGGCAGGCCGCCGAGCAGGGGCACCGCGAGGCCGCGTACCGGCTCGCGCGGATCCTGCGCCGCCGCGAGGGCGCCGAGGCCGAGCAGTGGTACCGGCAGGCCGCCGCCCGCGGCCACCGGCGGGCGGCCCTGCATCTGGGGATCCTGCTGGAGGCGCGCGGCGAGCTCAAGGAGGCCGGGCGCTGGTACCTCACCTCCGCCAAGCAGGGCGAGGCCCGGGCCGCGTGCGCCCTGGGCTTCCTGCTGCGCGACGCCGGGGACGAGGAGAGCGCGGCCACCTGGTGGCTGCGGGCCGCCCAGGACGGCGACGGCAACGCGGCCAACGCGCTCGGCGCCCTCCACGCGGCGCGCGGCGAGCCGCAGACCGCGGAGAAGTGGTACCGGGCCGCGATGGACGCCGGCGACCACAACGGGGCGTACAACCTCGCCCTGCTGTGCGCCGCGCAGGACCGTACGGCCCAGGCGGAGCAGTTCTACCGGCGCGCCGCCTACGCGGGTCACCGCGAGGCGGCGAACGCCCTGGCCATCCTGCTGCTCCAAGGCGGTGACGCGGCCGGCGCCGAGCCGTGGTTCTCCAAGGCGGCCGAGGCGGGCAGCGTGGACGCCGCCTTCAACCTGGGCATCCTCTTCGCCAGCCGGGACGACGACCGGACCGCGCTGCGGTGGTACGAGCGCGCCGCCGCGGCCGGCCACACCGACGCCGCCCTCCAGGTCGGCATCGCCCTGGTCCGGGACGGGGAGGAGCGGGCCGCCGAGCGGCACCTGCGCTGTGCCGCCGGGGGCGGCAGCGCCGAGGCCGCGTTCCGGCTGGCCTCGCTGCTGGAGTCGCTGGCCCCGCCGCCGGAGCCGCCCGCCCTGGGCGCGCCGGCCGCGGCCGCGAAGTCGGAGAGCGAGGAGTGGTACGAGCGGGCCGCCGAGCACGGCCACCGGCGCGCCCAGGTCCGGGTCGGCATGCTGGCCGCGGGCCGGGGCGAGCTGGGCGTGGCCGCGCGCTGGTACCGGGAGGCGGCGGAGGCCGGCTCCCGCAACGGCGCGTTCAACCTCGGGCTGCTGCTGGCCAGGGAGGGCAGCGAGCCCGAGGCGGCGCTGTGGTGGACCCGGGCGGCCGTGGCCGGCCACGGGCGGGCCGCGCTGCGGCTGGGACTGCTGGCCGCACGGCACGGCGACCTCGCGGAGGGCCAGAAGTGGTGCGCCCGTGCGATGGAACTGGGGCCGGCCGAGGTCTCGCAGCGCGCGGCGAAGCTCCGCGAGGCCCTCGCCGAGGAACTGTCCGCGTAGTGCGGCCTCAGGCCGCCCCACACCGCGCCGCGCCTACGGGCGACACCTCACCGTCAAGCGATTTGCGCTGCTCGGGGGCTTTGACGTAACGTTGGGTTCACCGACGCGGGGTGGAGCAGCTCGGTAGCTCGCTGGGCTCATAACCCAGAGGTCGCAGGTTCAAATCCTGTCCCCGCTACTGATGCCGAAGGGCCCGGATCCACTGGATCCGGGCCCTTCGGTGTGTTCGGGGTCGTCTTCGGGGTTGCGTTCGGGACGGTGCCGCGCGGCCGGGGCGGTGAGGTGCGGCAGGGGCGGTGCCGCGCGGCCCGGGGGCGGCGCGGCATCCGCGGCGGGGTACTAGAGGGCGGCGCAGGTGGGGCAGATGCCCCGGTAGGTGACCTCCACGCCTTCGACCGTGAAGCCGAAGCGCTCCGCAGTCGGGAGGTCGGCCAGCGGGTTGCCGGTCGGGTGGACGTCGCGGATGGCGCCGCAGCGGGCGCACACCAGGTGCTGGTGGGGCCGGTGGGCGTTGGGGTCGTACCGCTTGGCGCGCCGGTCCGTGGAGACCTCCAGGACCTCGCCGAGGGACACCAGCTCGCCCAGGGTGTTGTAGACCGTGGCCCGGGAGATCTCGGGCAGCTTGGTCACCGCGCGCGCGTGCACTTCGTCCGCCGTCAGGTGCACGTGGTCACCGTCGAGCACCTCGGCCACGACGCGCCGCTGCGCGGTCATGCGCCAGCCACGTCCGCGGAGCCGTTCCAGCAGGTCACTCATGGGGCCCAGGGTAACAGTGGCCGGATCTCGCCTTGCCTGGCGGACGACGGGCCGGAAACCCCGGTTTCCGGCCCGCCGCCCCCGTTCGATCCCGATCCGGTTCCGTGCCGGGTCAGGCCGCGACCGCGCCGCGGCCGCTGCGGACCCAGCAGCGGATGATGTCGCGGACCGAGACGATGCCGACCGCGCCGCCGTGCTCCAGCACGATCAGATGCCTGAAGCCGCCGACGGCCATGGCCTCGGCGGCTTCCTCCAGGGTGGCGTCCGGGGTGCAGAACACGACGTTGTTGGTGGTGTGCGCGCTGACGGTCTCCCGGTCGGGGTCGTGTCCCGCGCCGATGGAGTTGAGGATGTCGCGCTCGGTCAGGATGCCGATGCCGCTGTGGTCGGGATCGAGGACGACGGCCGCGCCGACGCGCCGGCCGGACATCAGGCCGGCGGCCTGGCGGATGGTGTGGGCGGGTCCGAGGGTGAGGATCAGGGTGCTCATGGCGTCACGGACGAGCAAGAGAGCCACCTCCTGGGGCGAAGACCCTCCGCTCGGGCGGAGCGCCCGGGACCCGTTCCGCCTAGAGAACGGATTCACAAGCGCACAAGCGGAGGAGTATCAGATTCCCACGGCCACACAGGGTCATCAAGGGGGCGCGCAGCGCATTCGGGCGTGCCGCCGGGGCGCGTCCGGGTGTGCCGCGGCCGCTTCCCGGTCGCTTCCCGGAACCCGCTCGGGATCTGCTCGGGATCTGCTCGGGATCCGCTCGGTTACACGGTCCGGTGCGCGTCGCGCGACGCGCACCGGGCGGGTCTCAGGCGCTCGGCCGCAGGTGGGTCAGCATCGCCTCGTGGAGCAGCCCGTTGGAGGCCGCCGCGTTGCCGCCGTGCACCCCGTCGACCCCGTCCAGGCCGGTGAACCGGCCGCCCGCCTCCTGCACCACCACCGCGATCGCGGCCATGTCCCACAGGTTCAGCTCGGGCTCGGCACAGAGGTCCAGCGAGCCCTCGGCGACCATCATGTACGGCCAGAAGTCGCCGTAGCCGCGGGTCCGCCAGCAGGCCCTGGTCAGGTCCAGGAAGCCGGGCAGCCGGCCCTGCTCCTCCCAGCCGGTCAGCGAGGAGTACGCGAACGAGGCGTCGGCGAGCGAGGCCACCTTGGAGACGCCCAGCCGGACATCGCCGCCGCCGAGGCCGCCGCCCGCGTACGCGCCGCCGCCCTCGGTGGCCCACCAGCGGCGGCCCAGCGCGGGCGCGGACACCACGCCGACGACCGGACGGAACGTGCCCTCCTCGTCCGCCTCCATCAGGGAGATCAGGGTGGCCCAGACCGGCACCCCGCGCACGTAGTTCTTGGTGCCGTCGATGGGGTCGACCACCCAGCGCCGCGGGCCCTCGCCCACCAGCCCGTACTCCTCGCCGAGGATCGCGTCCTGCGGCCGCGCCTCCTCGATCAGCCTGCGGACGGCCGCCTCCGTGGCGGTGTCGGCCTCGCTGACCGGGGTCATGTCCGGCTTGGTCTCCACCTTGAGGTCCAGGGCCCGGAAACGGGCCATGGTGACCGCGTCGGCGGCGTCGGCAAGGGCATGGGCAAGGCGCAGGTCATCGTCATACTCGGGCATGGCCGAACATTATCGGCACCCTTCCCGGCGGACCACACGGGCCGCACCGACCGTCTTGACACCTCGTCAGGGCCCGTCAACCCTGTCCCGGAGGCCGGACGCCCCCGGCGGCCGGAGGGCGGGGGCCGGAGGCGGCGGGAGGCGCGATGCCGGCAGCGCGGGAGTCATTGCTGGAGGCGGCGGGAGCGGCCGTGGCCGCACGGCCCTGGACGGCCGTGCGGATGGTGGACGTGGCGGCTGCGGCCGGGGTGTCCCGGCAGACCCTCTACAACGAGTTCGGCGGCAAGGCCGGGCTCGGGCGCGCCCTGGTCCGACGGGAGGCCGAGTGGTACCTGGCGGGTGTGGACCGGGTGCTGGCCGGAAGCGCTCCCGGCCGGGTCAGGCTGGCCGGGGTGGCGGCCTGGACCGTACGGGCGGCCGGTGCGCGCCCGCTGGTACGGGCCCTGCTCACCGGGGCCTGGACGCCGGGCCTGCCGCCGCAGCGCGCCGCGGCCGGGCCGGGGGACCTGCTCCGGTCCGTACGGGACCGGGCGGTGGCCGCGCTGGGACCCGCCGGGAGCTCGCCGGAGCACTGCGAACTGGTGGTGCGGCTGGCGCTGTCCTACGTGGTCGCGCCCGGCGTCGATCAGTGGGAGGAGCCCGACAGCTGCAGGCCGATGACGCCCGCGATGACCAGGGTGATCGAGACGATCTTGAGGGTGGAGACCAGGTCGCCCAGGAAGACCATGCCGTAGATGGCCGTGCCGGCGGCGCCGATGCCCGTCCACACCGCGTAGGCCGGTCCGACGTCGAGCTTCTTCAGCGCGAGGGTGAGCAGGCCGAAGCTGCCGAGGGCGAAGCATGCGAAGGCGATCGTCGGCCACAGCCGGGTGAAGCCGTGGGACAGCTTCAGACAGACCGCGAAACCCGTCTCCAGGAACCCCGCGACCACCACGAGCAGCCACGCCATGGCAAATGCCTCCCCGCGTCATGTGACACGGACGGCCCGGCCGCGCGCCACTTGGTGCGATTATGCATTTACCAGACATGACGCCCGGCAAACGTGCCCCGGCGGTCGCAGCCCCTGGATGATCCACGCTCCCGGCAAGGTCAGAACCGGTCCGCCCCTGATCAGGCCTGATCCGAAAGGTGCGGCCCCGGGCCCGTCCGGCCGTGATCCGCCGGACAGGCTCATGGATCGAAGAGACACGGCCTAGCTAGTCGCCTTCGCGCCGCTCCCGCGTCGCCAGCAGCCGCCGCAGCGAGTCCAGCCGGGCCGGCTCCGCGTGCCCCTGGGTCACCCACTCGTCCAGCGCGCAGTCCGGCTCGTCGTGGCTGCACGCCCGCGGGCAGCCCTCCGTACCGTCCACCAGGTCGGGGAAGGCCAGGATCACCCGGGACGGATCCACGTGGTGCAGACCGAAGGAACGCACGCCCGGGGTGTCGATCACCCAGCCGTCCTCGTCCGGCAGCGGCAGTGCAAGCGCCGAGGTCGTGGTGTGCCGGCCCCGGCCGGTGACCGCGTTGACGTGGCCGGTGGCCCGCCGCCGGTCCGCCGCCACCAGTGAGTTCACCAGGGTGGTCTTGCCGACGCCGGAATGGCCCACGAAGGCGGTGATCTTGCCCGCCAGGCGCTCCCGCACCCGGTCCGCCGCGTCCCCGTTCTCCAGCTCGTCGCGGTTGACCACCACGAAGTCCAGGCCCAGCGTGGAGTACGTCTCCAGCAGCTTGTCGGCCGGCGCCAGGTCCGACTTGGTCAGCACCAGCAGCGGCACCAGTCCGGCGTCGTACGCCGCCACCAGGCAGCGGTCGATCATCCGCGGCCGCGGCTCCGGGTCGGCCAGTGCCGTGACGATGGCCAGCTGGTCGGCGTTGGCGACGACCACCCGCTCGAACGGGTCGTCGTCGTCCGCGGTCCGGCGCAGCACCGACGAGCGCTCCTGGATCCGCACGATCCGGGCCAGGGTGTCCTTCTTGCCGGACAGGTCGCCGACCAGCGACACCCGGTCGCCGACCACCGCCGCCTTCCGCCCCAGCTCGCGGGCCTTCATCGCGGTGATCCGGCGGTCGTCGACCAGGCAGGTCAGCCGGCCGCGGTCGACCGTGAGGACGAACCCCTCGGCCGCGTCCTCGTGCTTGGGCCGGATGTTCGTCCGGGGCCGGTTCCCCTTGGGGTTGGGGCGGGCCCGGATGTCGTCCTCGTCGGTGTGCTTCCCGTACCGGCGCATGGCGCTACTCCCCGGCTCCCGACAGCATGTCCGCCCACATCTTCGGGAAGTCCGGCAGGGTCTTCGCGGTGGTGGCCACGTTCTCGATCTCCACGCCCGGCACCGCCAGGCCGATCACGGCGCCCGCGGTGGCCATCCGGTGGTCGTCGTAGGTGTGGAAGATCCCGCCGTGCAGCTTCCGCGGACGGATGTGCAGGCCGTCCGCCGTCTCGGTGACGTCGCCGCCGAGCTCGTTGATCTCCTTGGTGAGGGCCGCCAGCCGGTCCGTCTCGTGCAGCCGCAGGTGGGCCACGCCGCGCAGGGTGGACGGGGAATCGGCCAGCGCCGCCACCGCCGCGATGCCCGGGGTCAGCTCGCCGACCTCGCTCAGGTCCACGTCGATGCCGTGGATGGCGCCCGTGCCGGTGAAGACCAGGCCCGCGTCGGTCAGCTCGCAGGAACCGCCCATCTCGGTGAAGATCCGGCGCAGTTCGTCACCCGGCTGTGTGGTCCGGCGGGGCCAGTCGGGGATGGTGACCGTACCGCCGGTGATCATCGCGGCGGCCAGGAACGGCTGCGCGTTCGACAGGTCGGGCTCGACCACCATGTCGCGGCCCAGCAGCGCACCCGGCGCCACCCGCCACACGTCCTTCTCGCCGCCCGCCTCGGGGGTGTCCACCTGGGCGCCGGCCGCGCGCAGCATCTCCACCGTCATCCGGATGTGCGGCAGCGACGGCAGGTTGCCGCCCACGTGCCGCACCTCGACGCCCTGGTTGAAGCGCGGGGCGGAGAGCAGCAGCGCGGAGACGAACTGGGAGGAGTTGGAGGCGTCGATCTCGACCGTGCCGCCCTCCAGGGCCCCGCCGCCGTGCACCGTCATCGGCAGGGCGCCGCGGCCGTCGTCGTCGATCCGGGCGCCGAGGGTCCGAAGGGCGGTGATGACCTGGCCCAGCGGGCGCTCGTACGAACGGGGGTCGCCGTCGAAGCGGATGTCACCGGCGGCCAGCGTGGCCACCGGCGGCAGGAAGCGCATGACCGTGCCGGCGTTGCCGACGTCCACGGTGGCCGGGCCGTGCAGGGCCGCCGGGATGACGCGCCAGGCCTCGCCGGAGCCCGCGCCCGCCCCGGAGCTGGAGGACACGGTCTCCTCGATGCCCACGCCCATCGCCCGCAGCGCGTCCGACATCAGCTGGGAGTCGCGGGACCGCAGCGGCCGGCGCACCCAGCCCGGCTCGGCGGCCAGCGAGGCCAGCACCAGAGCGCGGTTGGTGACGGACTTCGACCCCGGCACGGTGACGGTGGCGCGGACTGCGCCGTCCGCGAGCGGGGCGGGCCAGAGGGCGGGATGCGCGGGGGTCTGGGTCATGGCCCTTACTTTAGTTGTTGCCCGCGGGCGGACTCGCCCCGCGGCCGGGCCGTCTCAGAGGCCGAGCAGCCAGCGGCCGCCGCCGATGAGCGAGGTCAGCGACACCGCGTGGAACAGGAACAGCCAGAGCGCGGCCGGCACGTTCGTCAGCCGGGACAGCTGGTCCGCGTCGGAGTCCGGGGCACCGCCGTGCCTCCGCTTCCCCTGCAGCTCGAACACCGGCCGTACGCCGCCCAGCAGCAGGAACCACACCGCCGCGTACGCGAAGGCCGCCTGCACCCCGGCCGGGGCCAGCCAGGACACCAGGACGAAGGCCCCGCCGGCCAGGACCACGGTCAGTGCGCCGTACGCGTTCCGGATCATCACCAGCATCACCAGCAGCAGGACGGTGGCCACCCACAGCAGCAGGGTGATCCGGTGCGCGGACAGCAGCCAGGCCCCGCCCAGGCCCAGCAGCGAGGGCGCCGTGTACCCGGCGGCGGCCGTGAGGATCATCCCGGGCCCGGTCGGCCGGCCCCGGCTCACGGTCAGCCCGCTGGTGTCGGAGTGCAGCCTGATGCCGTCAAGTCGGCGTCCGGTCAGCACGGCCACCAGGCCGTGGCCGCCCTCGTGGGCGATGGTGATCGCGTTCCGGGACAGCCGCCACAGCGGGTGCGGGAGCACGACGGCCAGCGCGGCCGCCGCGGTCAGCAGCACCAGCCACTGCGGGGGCGCGTCCTGGAGGCCGGTGAGCCGCTCCCACAGGCCGTCCGCGAGACTGCCCGCGGCCGAGGTGTGCGCGGCCGGTATGTGCGTGTCCGGGATCATCGGGTTCATGGGGTCGGACGGCTCCTTGCCGTGGTGTTCCGGTGGTACCTCCAGCGGTGGCCGGTGGCAGTGACATGGCAGTGTGGCAGCCATGTGCGGACGCTATGCATCCAGTCGCCGGCCCGAGGAGCTGGCGAAGGCCTTCGGGATCGAGAAGTGGGAGCCCGGGGAGACCCTGGCCCCCGACTACAACGTGGCCCCGACGAAGGAGGTCTTCGTCGTACTCGACCGTCCCCTGAAGGACGCTCCGGACCCGCGTCCGGTTCGCCAGCTGCGCGTCCTGAAATGGGGACTGGTCCCGTCCTGGGCGAAGAACCCCGACGGGGCCGCGCGGATGATCAACGCGCGGTCGGAGACCCTGCACGAGAAGCCCTCCTTCCGCCGGCCGTTCGCACAGCGCCGCTGCATCATCCCGGCCGACGGCTACTACGAGTGGGTCACCGGGACCGACGAGCGGCAGCTGGAGGTCGAGGGCAAGCGGAAGCGGCCGCGCAAGCAGCCGTACTTCGTGCTGCCCGCCGACGGCTCGGTCTTCGCCATGGCCGGCATATACGAGTTCTGGCGCGACCGGACCCTGCCCGACGAGCACCCGCACGCCTGGTGGGCGACCTGCTCGGTGATCACCACGGAGGCCGAGACCGGGCCGCTGGCCACGGCCCCGGTGCAGGGCCCGCGCTCGCTGGCGGAGATCCACCCGCGGATGCCGCTGATGCTCACCCCCGACCGCTGGGACGCCTGGCTGGACCCGGCGGACACCGACACCGAGGGCTCGCTGCGGGACCTGCTGGCCCCGCCGCCCGGCGGGCTGATGCGCGCCTACCCGGTGCCCACCTCGGTGAGCAACGTCCGCAACAACGGACCGGAGCTGCTGACCGAGCTGGAGGCCCCCGAGGAGGGCACGCTGTTCTGATGAGCACGCACGCGCAGGAACCCGCGCAGGAGCACGCGCAGCACCACGCGCCGACCCGTACCGAGAGCGTCGCGACCCCCGCCGGGGAGGCCCGGATCACCTGGCACACCGCCCGTACCGCCCGCCTGGTGCTGGCCCTCGGCCATGGTGCCGGCGGCGGCATCGAAGCCCGTGACCTGCAGGCCCTGGCCGCGGCCCTGCCCGCCCGGGGCATCACCGTGGCCCTGGTCGAGCAGCCCTGGCGGGTGGCCGGGAAGAAGGTCGCGGCCGCCCCCAAGGTGCTCGACCAGGGCTGGCACGGCCTGTGGCCCGCCCTGACGGCGCCCGGACTCCCGGTGGTGGCCGGCGGGCGCAGCGCGGGGGCCCGGGTGGCCTGCCGGACCGCGGCCGGGCTCGGTGCCGCCGGCGTGCTGGCCCTCGCCTTCCCCCTGCATCCGCCGGGCAGGCCGGAGAGGTCCCGCGCCGGGGAGCTCACCGGGGCGGGCGTGCCCACCCTGGTGGTCCAGGGCGGCCGGGACGCCTTCGGGCGCCCCGGGGAGTTCCCGGAGGGGACCTTCGAGCTGGTCGAGGTGGAGGCGGCCGACCACGGCATGGCCGTGCCGAAGAAGGCCCCGCTCACCCAGGAGGAGGCGCTGGAAGTGATCACCGGGGCGGTGGGGGACTGGCTCGGCCGTCTGGCGTCCTGACATCGCCGCGCCCTGGCATTACTCCGCCCTGACATGACAAACGAACCGGTGGCCGATTTCGCCCGGAGCTGACAAACCCCGTCCCGTGAACGGGCCTTCCGCCCCCGGGAATGCACCGGCCGGCCCCTTGGTTGTTCGGGGTGCCGTGACGCACGGACGCCGTGCCGAACGGATGCCGAGAGGGACCCAGAGGGAGAGGGAGTGCCGCATGACCCGGGTCATCAGCCCGAACCGTACACAGGCTTCTGACCTGGACTGGTCGGTGCTGCCCGCGGCCAGGTACGCCCCCGGCCGGGCGGCGGATGGCCGGGATGGTCGACTATTCTCCGATTCGAGTGGGTCCGCATTCGGATCCGCCACGCTGTCGGAGGAGGTGGGTCCTGTTTCCGGGACCGACGAAGGCCAGGCGGAGGAGACGACCGCGGAGCGCAATGCGCGCTTCGAACGCGACGCCCTCGGTTACCTCGACCAGATGTATTCGGCCGCGCTGCGCATGACGCGCAACCCGGCCGACGCCGAGGACCTGGTTCAGGAGACGTTCGCCAAGGCGTACGCGTCCTTCCACCAGTTCCGCGAAGGCACCAACCTCAAGGCGTGGCTCTACCGCATCCTGACCAACACGTTCATCAACTCCTACCGCAAGAAGCAGCGCGAGCCGCAGCGCAGCGCCGCGGAGGAGATCGAGGACTGGCAGCTGGCGCGTGCCGAGTCGCACATGTCCACCGGTCTGCGCTCGGCCGAATCGCAGGCGCTCGATCACCTGCCCGATTCGGACGTGAAGGAAGCACTCCAGGCGATTCCCGAGGAGTTCCGCATCGCCGTGTATCTGGCCGACGTAGAGGGCTTTGCGTACAAGGAGATCGCGGACATCATGGGTACACCCATCGGTACGGTCATGTCGCGACTGCACCGTGGCCGCCGTCAACTCCGCGGAATGCTGGAGGACTATGCCCGTGAGCGCGGGCTGGTTCCGGCCGGCGCGGGAGAGTCGAACGACCGGAAAGGCTCAGGCTCATGAGCTGCGGAGAGCCGCACGAGACGGAGTGCTCCGAGGTCCTGGACCACTTGTACGAGTTCCTCGACCACGAGATGCCCGACAGTGATTGCACGAAGTTCGAAACACACTTCGGCGAGTGCAATCCCTGTCTGGAGAAGTACGGCCTGGAACAGGCCGTGAAGAAGCTGGTCAAGCGCTGCTGCGGATCGGATGACGTACCGACCGACCTGCGGTCGAAGGTGATGGGCAGGATCGAGCTGATCCGTTCCGGACAGGCCGTTCCGGACGAGGACATCACCGCAGGACCGGCGACCGCAGGACCGGCCACTGCCGGACCCGCCGCCGGCTGACAAAACCTGACGAGACCCCAGCCCCCGGAACAGGACTTCGTTCACCCGAAGGTGCTAATCCGGGGGCACCCGCGTGTCGCAATACGAAAATGCGGCCCGTGCGCGCAGGGGCCGCACCTATTCTCCCCAACCGGTACCGGTCCGATCCGGTGACCGGTTTGCCTGCCAGGCCACAGGGGGAGGAGAACGCCGATGCGCGGACTTCCGCCGGGCGCGCGCTTTTTCCTCTGCTGCGCCGTCGCCGGTTCCGTCGCGTGCCTGCTGCCGGCACTCACCGGCGCCGCCGCCGTCCCGTGGCCGGCCGCGGCCCTGCTGTGCGCGCTCTCCCTCGTCTGCGAACGGGCCAAGGCATGCCGGCTGCTGGGCAGTCGCGTGCCCGAACACATGGGCTCCTTCTTCCCCGTCGCGCTCGCCGCCGTCTTCCTGCTGCCGCCCCCGGCCGCCGCACTGGCCGTGCTGCCCGGGGCGCTCGCCGGGAAGGTCGAGCAGCGGCCGGCCGGGGTCCGCAGGGTCTGGCAGGCGGCCCGGCAGTCCATGGCCGCCTGGGCGGCCGGCGGGGTGTTCGGCCTGCTGGGCGGGCCCGCCGCACTCGGCGGCCCGGGCGGCTCCGGCGGCTCCGTCGCATCCGTCGCCGGCGGGGGATCGGGACCACCGGAATTCCCCGGGGTGATGCTCCCGGCCGCCGCCGCGGCCCTGGTCCTGTGCCTGGTGCTCGCCGCCCTCGACGGGGCGATCCTGGCCGTCGCCGAGCGGCACCCCGTCGCGACCGCCTGGCGCACACCGCTCGCCCGGTCCGTCGTCCCGCACCTGGTGCACGCCCCGGCCGCGCTGATGATGGCCGTGCTCTGGCGCAGCCCGTACGGGCCCCCGGCCGCGCTCGCCGTCCTGCTCCCGGTCGGCATCTCCTGCTGGGTCTTCGCCCAGTACCACCACGAACGCGGCGCCCACCAGGCCACCATCCGCGCCCTCGTCCAGGCGGTCGACATCAAGGACCGCTACACGCGCGGCCACGGCGAGCGCGTCGGCCAGGCCTCCGCGATGATCGCCCGCGAACTGGGCATGTCCGCGGACCGCGTCGAGACGGTCCGGATCGCGGGCATCCTGCACGACGTCGGCAAGCTCGGCGTTCCGACCCGGCTGCTGTGCAAGGACGGTCCGCTCACCCCCGAGGAGCGCCGCACCATCGAACTGCACCCCGAGTACGGCCACGAGATGGTCCGGGGCATCGGCTTCCTCGGCGAGGCCCGGGCGGCGATCCTGCACCACCACGAACGGGTGGACGGCGGCGGCTACCCCTACGGCCTGACCGGCGAGCGGATCCCGGTGGCGGCCCGGGTGGTGGCCGTCGCCGACGCCTTCGACGCCATGACCTCCACCCGCTCCTACAGCCGCGCCCGGCCCGTCCCGGTCGCCCTCGCCGAGCTCGAACGCTGCGCCGGAGCCCAGTTCGACCCGGAGATGGTGCTGGCCCTGACCACCGCGGTCCGCCGGGACGGCTGGCACCCGGTGGTCACCTCCGACGTGCCGGGCCCGCCGCCGCTGAACGCGCTCCCGGCCCAGGGCGGCGAGGCCGCCGGACGGGCACACTCCGGGTCGGTCCGGGCCGGTGGCCGCGCCGGGGCCACGGGTCACACCGGGGCGGCCGGAGGCGCCGGAGATGCCGGGCCTCCCGGACCCGACGGACCCGCCGGCGAGGGCGGAGGGTCCGACCGCACCCGCCGGACCGGCCGGACGGGCACCCGGTGAGGCCCGGCACCGTGTGGGCCGTGCGCGGCGCGGCCGGCGCGCTGACCGCGGCGGCGCTCGGCCACACCCTCTGGAACGGCATCACCGAGCCCGGCACCGCGCTCGCCTTCGGCCTGCTGATCACCGTCGGCGAGCTGGCCCGCGGGGACACCGTGGACGACCGGACCGGCCACCTCCCGGCCGGGGCCCGCCGCCCCGCGCCGCTCGGCTCCGCCGGCGCCCTCGCCTACGCCCTGCTCGGCCAGAACGCCGGAGCGCCCACCCACCACGGGGTGCTCCAGACCGTCGCCGTGGTGGTCGCGGCCGCCCTGGCCGGGACCGTCCCGCACATCGCCCGCGGCCACGGGCCCGCTCTCGACCACCTCGCCCGCCGGGTGCTCACCGTCGCGTTCGCCGCCGCCTGCTTCCAGCCGTTCCACCGGTCCGCGGGGCCGGCGGACCCGGTCGGCCAGGGGCCGCTCCTGGTGCCGTTCCTGGTCCTCCTGCTCGGCCTGACCGCCCTGTGCGACGCCGTGCTCGCCGCCGCCCTGGCCCGGGCCCGCACCGGATGGCCCTACGGGCCGCTGCTCCGGGACGAGCTGCGCGCGCTCGCCGGGATCGGCTCGGCGATCGGCGCCACCGGGGTGGTGACGGCCCTGGGCGTGGCCGTGGCCGGGCTGTGGGCCCTGCCCGTGTTCAGCGTGCCGCTGCTGCTCACCCAGCTCTCCTTCCGGCGGATCTCCGCCGCCCGTACGACGTACCGCCAGACCATCGCCTCGCTCGCCCGGGCCACCGAGATCGCCGGCTGCACCCGGCCGGGCCACGCCCGCCGGGTCGCCTCGCTCAGCTGCGCCGTGGGCCGGGAACTCGGGCTGTCCGAACGGGAACTGACGGTGCTGGAGTACGCCGCGCTGATGCACGACATCGGCCGGCTGTCGCTGGCCGACCCGGCCCCGGCGGGCTCCGCCCCGCTGCCGGCCGCCCAGGCCCGCCGGATCGCCGGGCTCGGCGGGGAGGTGGCCCGGCAGACCGGACTGCCCGCGGAGGTCGCCGTGGTGGTGGAGCGGCAGGCCGACCCGTACCGGGAACAGCCCGTGGCCGCCCGGATCGTCCGGGTGGCCGACGCCTACGACGACCTGGCCGGCGCCGCCCGGAACCCCGGCGGATCGCTGGAGGCCCTGGAACGGCTGCGGCTGGGCACCGGCCGGGAGTACCAGCCGGAGGTGGTCGAGTGCCTGGCCCGCGTCCTGCGGGGAACGCGGCCGCCCGGGAAGCAGACCCCGACGTGATGGAATCGCCGCTGTTCGGGCGGGGTAACCCATGGGTAATGAGCGGCCGTCCGAGTGGGCATGGTTGGATGCGAAGTGGAGAGTGTCCGCAAGGCTGCACCCACAGGCTGCACCGTTGGACCGGCAGGCGGGAATCGTGAGGATCTTCGGGAAGGTACGGCACAGGCCCTCCGCATCGTGGCGGCAGGCCACCGACCGCGCGTTCACTCTGATCGGCGACGGCCGGTACGAGGACGCGGGCGCCCTGCTGACCAGAGCCGCGGACCTGGAGCCCTGGCTGTCGGAGTCCTGGTTCAACCTGGCGCTGCTGCACAAGTTCCGGCACGACTGGGAGCAGGCCCGCGCGGCCGGACTGCGCGCCGTCGCCCTGCTGGACCGGGCGGCCGGCGCACCCGACTGGTGGAACGTGGGCATCGCCGCCACCGCCCTGCAGGACTGGCCGCTGGCCCGGCGGGCCTGGCAGGCGTACGGCCTGAAGGTCCCGGGCCACCCGCACGGCACGGGCGGCTCGGCCGAGCCGGTGGGCATGGAGCTGGGCAGTGCGGCCGTACGGCTGTCGCCCGAGGGCGAGGCCGAGGTGGTCTGGGGCCGCCGGCTGGACCCGGCCCGGATGGAGGTCCTGTCGATCCCGCTGCCCTCCTCCGGGCGGCGCTGGGGCGAGGTCGTCCTGCACGACGGGGTTCCGCACGGCGAACGGGTGACCGCGGCCGGTCCCGCCTACCCGGTCTTCGACGAGATCGAGCTGTGGGCGCCCTCGCCGGTGCCGACCTGGGTGGTGCTGCTGGAGGCCGCCACCGAGGAGGATCGGGACGCACTGGAGCGGCTGGCCTCGGACGCCGGTTTCGCCGCCGAGGACTGGTCGTCCTCGGTCCGCCTGCTGTGCCGGACCTGCTCGGAGAGCTCGATGCCGAGCGACGAGGGCGAGGGCGAGCACCTGGACCCGCACGACCACAGCGAGCCCGGTCACCCCGGCCCGCTGGGCCACCGTACGGCCGGTTCCGGCTCGCTCTGGGTGCCCGAGCGGGAGTGCGGGATCGCCGCTCCGGCCGGTCTGGTGCGCGGCCTGCTGGACGGCTGGGTGGCGGACAGCCCCGACACCCGTGAGTGGCGGGATCTCGAAGAAGTCTGCTGACCCCGGCACGTAGGCTGTACGGGCACACCAGAGACTTCAGGGAAGGCGTACGCGGGACATGGCGCAGCAGGAGAACGAGGTCCTCAAGGTCGATGACGACGGTTACGTTGTGGACACCGAGGACTGTGAGGCGCGTGAGCTCGCCCACCGGGAGCGGGGCACGGCCCGGCCGATCACCGTGGTCGGCAACCCGGTGCTGCACCGCGAGTGCAAGGACGTCACCGAGTTCGGCGAGGACCTCGCCCGGCTGATCGACGACATGTTCGCCAGCCAGAAGGCGGCGGAGGGCGTGGGCCTGGCCGCCAACCAGATCGGCGTGGACCAGAAGGTCTTCGTGTACGACTGCCCGGACGACGAGGGCCTGCGGCACACCGGCGTCGTCGTCAACCCGAAGCTCGTGGAGCTGCCGACCGACCGCCGCGTCCTGGACGACTCCAACGAGGGCTGCCTGTCCGTGCCGACCGCGTACGCCTCGCTGGCCCGCCCGGACTACGCCGAGGTGACCGGCCAGGACGCCCTGGGCAACCCGATCAAGGTGCGGGGCACCGGCTACTTCGCGCGCTGCCTGCAGCACGAGACCGACCACCTGTACGGCTACCTGTACATCGACCGCCTCTCCAAGCGCGACCGCAAGGACGCGCTGCGCCAGATGGCGGAGAACTCCCCGCGCTACGAGACCGTGCCGAACGAGTAGCGGTTCCCGCGCACGCCCGAGGGGCCCGCTCCGGTCAGGAGCGGGCCCCTCGGCATGTGGGACGGGCCGATCAGCCCCACCGGTCGTCGTCGGTGCCGGCCGGGGTGGTGTCCCAGCCGTTGCCGTCCTTGCCGACCGGGGTGGTGTTCCAGCCGAAGTCGGCCTTGCCGGCGGGGGTGGTGTTCCAGCCGAAGTCGTTCTTGCCGATCGGGGCCGTGCCCCAGTCGGAGTCGGCCTTGCCGGCAGGAGTGGTGTTCCAGCCGAAGTCGGCCTTGCCGGCGGGAGTGGTGTCCCAGCCCAGGTCGTTCTTGCCGATCGGGGGAGTGCCCCAGTCGGAGTCGGCCTTGCCGGCGGGAGTGGTGTTCCAGCCGAAGTCGGCCGGGGCGGTGTTCCAGCCGAGGTCGTTCTTGCCGATCGGGGCGGTGCCCCAGTCGGAGTCGGCGGAAGCGGTGGTGACGGCGCCACCGAAGGCGAGCGCGGCGATGGCAGCGGTGGCCAGGAAACGTGCTGTGGTGCGCGACATTTGAACCCCCTGAAATATCGGCGGAGTTGACGGGACCGACCGTATGCAGACCGATCGCCGACGGCATACGGCCAAGATCACAGCACGTGGGGGAACAGGCGACTTCAGGCCACCCGCGGACCGCGGAAGGCGCGCCGGAAGGCGTTCGGGGTGGTGCCCAGGGCGCGCAGGAAGTGGTGCCGCAGCGCGGCGGCGTTACCGAAGCCGCAGCGGCCGGCGATGGCGTCCACCGTCTCGTCCGAGCACTCCAGCAACTCCTGCGCCAGCAGCACCCGCTGACGCAGCAGCCACTGGTAGGGGGTGGTGCCGGTCTCGGCGAGGAAGCGGCGGGCGAAGGTCCGCGGGGACATGTGCGCCCGCTCCGCCAGCTGCTCCACGGTGATCTCCTCGGCCAGGTGCCGGGACATCCACTGCAGCACCTCGCCGACGGTGTCGCATGGGGTGCGCGGCAGGGGGCGCCGGATGTACTGGGCCTGGCCGCCGTCCCGGTGCGGCGGGACCACCATGCGCCGGGCGATGGTGTTCGCGACCTCGGCGCCGTGCTCCTGGCGGACCACATGCAGGCAGGCGTCGATGCCGGAGGCGGTGCCGGCCGCCGTGACCACCCGGCCCTCGTCCACGTACAGCACCTCGGGGTCGACCAGGGCGCGCGGGTAACGGCGCATCAGGGTGGCCGAGTGCATCCAGTGGGTGGTGCAGCGGCGCCCGTCCAGCAGTCCGGCCGCGCCCAGCACGAAGGCGCCGCTGCACACGCTGAGCACGCGCGCGCCCCGGTCGACGGCTGCGCGCAGGGCCTCCAGCAGCGGCTCGGGGTAGTCGCGGACCGGGGCCTGCCGGTCGGCGGGCAGGCAGATCAGGTCGGCTTCGGCCGTCCGCTCCAGGCCGTGTGCGGGCCGGAGGGTGAGTCCGGTGTCCGCGAGCGCCAGCGGGCCCTCCTCGCCGGCGCACACGGCGAAGTCGTACACCGGCAGGCCTTCGGCGCTCCGGTCGATCCCGAAGACCTCGCAGAAGATCCCGAACTCGAAGGGGGCGACGCCGTTCATCAGCACCACGGCCACGTTCTTCAGCATGGGCCCAGTGTGCCAGCGATCTGGCAGTAATTCGCACTTCCATGACAGTCCTGCCACTGTCCGGTGGGGATCATCCTGGCGAGAGTTGAGGCATGAACACGCCCATGAACACGCCCTTGGACACGCTCCTGAGCTACCTCGCCGTCGTCGCCCTCGCCGCCCTGGTCCTGGGCCCCGCCCTCTTCGGAATCGCCCGGGAACGCCGGATCGGCCGGCAGCTGCGCGAGGCGCAGGCCGCCGGCCGATCCGTGGAGGGGGCCCGGGCGTCCCGGGTGTCCGGGGCGTCCCGCAGGGCTCAGAAGTCCTCGTCGAGGTCGACCGTGCCCTCGACGGCGACCTGGTAGGCCGACGGACGCCGCTCGAAGAAGTTGGTCAGTTCCTGGACGCCCTGGAGCTCCATGAAGGAGAACGGGTTCTCCGAGCCGTATACCGGCGCGAAGCCGAGGCGGACCAGACGCTGGTCGGCGACGCACTGGAGGTACTCGCGCATGGACTCGGTGTTCATGCCCGGCAGGCCGTCACCGCACAGGTCGCGGCCGAACTGCAGCTCGGCTTCCACGGCTTCCTTGAGCATGTCGGTGACCTGCTGCCGCAGCTGCTCGTCGAAGAGCTCCGGCTCCTCCTTGCGCACGGTGTCGATGACCGCGAACGCGAAGTCCATGTGGCAGCTCTCGTCGCGGAACACCCAGTTGGTGCCGGTGGCCAGGCCGTGCAGCAGGCCGCGCGACCGGAACCAGTAGACGTACGCGAAGGCGCCGTAGAAGAACAGGCCCTCGATGCACGCCGCGAAGCAGATCAGGTTCAGCAGGAAGCGGCGGCGGTCGGCGGCCGTCTCCAGGCGGTCGATCGTCTCGACCGAGTCCATCCACTTGAAGCAGAACTGCGCCTTCTCGCGGATGGAGGGGATGTTCTCCACGGCGGCGAACGCGGCCGTGCGGTCGTCCGGGTCGGGCAGGTAGGTGTCCAGCAGCGTCAGGTAGAACTGGACGTGCACGGCCTCCTCGAACAGCTGGCGCGACAGGTACAGGCGCGCCTCCGGGGAGTTGATGTGCTTGTACAGCGTCAGGACCAGGTTGTTCGCCACGATCGAGTCGCCCGTCGCGAAGAACGCCACCAGACGGCCGATCATGTGCTGCTCGGCCGGGCTCAGCTTCGCCAGGTCGGCCACGTCGGAGTGGAGGTCGACCTCCTCCACCGTCCAGGTGTTCTTGATCGCGTCCCGGTAGCGCTCGTAGAAGTCCGGGTAGCGCATCGGGCGGAGCGTCAGTTCGAAGCCCGGGTCGAGCAGGTTCTTCGTGTCGGTGGTGGTCATTACTGGCAGGCCTCGCAGGACTCGGGGTTCTCAAGGGAGCAGGCCAGCGCGTCGGCGTCGACGGCCTGCGGGAGCGGCGCGGCGGTGGCGGGGACCGCCGTGCCGGAGGCCGCGCGGGCGATCTTCGTCGCCGGGCGCGAGCGCAGGTAATAGGTGGTCTTCAGGCCCTGCTTCCAGGCGTACGCGTACATCGAGCTGAGCTTCCCGATGGTCGGCGTCTCCATGAACAGGTTCAGCGACTGGCTCTGGTCCAGGTACGGGGTGCGGGCCGCGGCCATGTCGATCAGGCCGCGCTGCGGGATCTCCCACGCCGTCCGGTACAGGTCGCGGACCTCGTCCGGGATCCAGCCGAAGCCCTGGACGGAGCCGGAGGAGTCCCGCAGTGCCTCGCGGGTCTGCGCGTCCCACACGCCGAGCTTCTTCAGGTCGTCCACCAGGTACGCGTTGACCTGGAGGAACTCCCCGCTCAGCGTCTCGCGCTTGAACAGGTTGGAGACCTGCGGCTCGATGCACTCGTACACGCCGGCGATCGAGGCGATCGTCGCGGTCGGGGCGATCGCCAGCAGGAGGGAGTTGCGCAGACCGGTGGTGGCCATGCGCGCGCGCAGCGCCTCCCAGCGCTCCGGCCAGTGGTGCGCCACGCCGTAGTGGTCCGGGTGCAGGACGCCCCGGGCGGTACGGGTCTCCGCCCAGGCCGGCAGCGGGCCGCTGCGCTCGGCGAGGTCGGTGGACGCCTCGTACGCGGCCAGCATGATCCGCTCGGCGATCTTCGTGGAGAGCGCCTTGGCCTCGGCGGAGTCGAAGGGCAGGCGGAGCTTGAAGAAGACGTCCTGCAGGCCCATCGCGCCCAGGCCCACCGGGCGCCAACGGGCGTTGGAGCGGCCGGCCTGCTCGGTCGGGTAGAAGTTGATGTCCACCACGCGGTCGAGGAAGGTCACCGCGGTACGGACGGTCTCGTCCAGGCGCTCCCAGTCCAGCTCACCGGTGCCGGGCAGCACGAAGGCGCCCAGGTTGACCGAGCCGAGGTTGCAGACCGCGGTCTCGCCGTCGTTCGTGACCTCGATGATCTCGGTGCACAGGTTCGAGGAGTGGACCACGGTGCCGGGCAGCGCGGTCTGGTTGGCCGTCCGGTTGGAGGCGTCCTTGAAGGTCATCCAGCCCTGGCCGGTCTGCGCGAGGGTGCGCATCATGCGGCCGTACAGCTCGCGCGCGGGCATGGTCTTCCTGGCCAGGCCGGCCTGCTCGGCCTTGACGTAGGCGGCGTCGAAATCGGCCCCGTACAGGTCGACCAGCTCGGGCACGTCGGCGGGCGAGAACAGCGACCACTCGGCGTCGGCGTTGACCCGGCGCATGAACTCGTCCGGGATCCAGTGCGCCAGGTTCAGGTTGTGGGTGCGGCGGGCGTCCTCGCCGGTGTTGTCGCGGAGTTCCAGGAACTCCTCGATGTCGGCGTGCCAGGTCTCCAGGTAGACGGCGGCGGCGCCCTTGCGGCGGCCGCCCTGGTTCACCGCGGCGACCGAGGCGTCCAGGGTCTTCAGGAACGGAACGATGCCGTTGGAGTGGCCGTTGGTGCCGCGGATCAGCGAACCGCGGGCGCGGATCCGGGAGTACGACAGGCCGATGCCGCCGGCGTGCTTCGACAGCCGGGCCACCTGGTGGTAGCGGTCGTAGATGGAGTCGAGCTCGTCCAGCGGGGAGTCCAGCAGGTAGCAGGAGGACATCTGCGGGTGCCGGGTGCCGGAGTTGAAGAGGGTGGGGGAGGAGGGGAGGTAGTCCAGCCGGTTCATCAGCCCGTACAGGGAGGTGACCTCCTCCACCGCGCGGACGCTCTCGTCCTCGGCGAGACCGCAGGCCACGCGGAGCATGAAGTGCTGCGGGGTCTCGATGACCTGCCGGGTGATCGGGTGGCGCAGCAGGTAGCGGCTGTGCAGGGTGCGCAGGCCGAAGAAGCCGAAGCGGTCGTCGGCGCCGTCGGCGAGGGCGTGCTCGACCAGCGCGTCGAGGCGGGCGGCGTGGGCGCGGACGAACTCCGCGGTCCGGTCCGCGATCAGACCCTCGCGGTGGCCGACGGCGACCGACTCGGTGAAGGAGGCGGCGCCCTGGCCGGCGGCCTCCTCGGCGATGGCGAGGGTCAGCAGGCGTGCCGCCAGCTTCGAGTACGCCGGGTCCTCGGAGATCAGCCCCGCGGCCGCCTCGGTGGCCAGGCCGCGCAGCTCGGCCTCGTCCGCGTCGGCGCTGCGGCCGCGCAGCGCGGCGGCGGCGACCCGGCCGGGGTCGGTGTCGGGAAGGTCGGCCGTCAGCTGGGTGAGGATCCGCAGCAGTGCGGCCCCCGGTCCCCCGGTGCCCTTGGTGTCCTCGGAGGACGGGTCGGCGGACTCGGCGCGCGGTGCGGCAGGCGCGATGGTCACGGGGGGAGCTCTCCCTCGCTCGGCTCCGGATCCCCGGTGGCGGGCGCGAGGCAGCGCGCGTACGGGGTGGCGGGGCGGGAAGCGAGCGCAGCACCGTACGGCGTCCACCGGCCCAACCGCGAGGCCCGGACGTGATCGGCACCCGGGACGGACGTACCCGGGCGCACCGTCGGCAGGTACTCGGACTTTTCATACCGTTGCGGGACAGTTCCGGATTCTCACCGGATTCCCCTGCGTCGACAGCGAGGACGAGCATACATGTGGGGGCGGCTGCGTGTTGCCACCCCCACATGTTGTGTCGTGGTGTGAATGGTCCGGCTACTGATCGGGTCCGTTCAGCTCCAGTGCGTAGGTGAGCAGGGGAACGCTGGGGACCGGTGACCAGTCCCGCCCGGGGGTCCGTACGAAGCCCAGCCGGCCGTAGATCCGGTGAGCGCCGCGCATGGCCGGCTGGGTGGACAGCACCAGCGCCCGGACCCCCGCGATGGCCCGGGCCCGCTCGATGCAGGCCCGTACGAGTGCTTCGCCCACGCCCTGCCCGCGAGCCTCCGGCGCGACCGCCAGCATCCGGAACTCGGCCTCGTCCGGTCCGGCGATGTCGCAGTAGCGACTGCCGGGCGGTGCGAAGGCGACCCCGCCGAGCACCGTCCCGTCCTCCCGCACGGCGACCAGCACCTCGGAATCCTCCGCCCGCGCGGCCACGTCCCGCAGGACCCCGAGGTAGTACCCGTCGGGGTTGGCGTCGAGCAGCCCGTCGCCGACGTACGCCCGCGCGGTGATCTCCCCGAGGGCCTCGTACTCCCCGGGCCTTGCCTCCCTGATCACGATGTCCATGCGGTCGAGTGTGCAGGACGGCTGTCGGCGGCCGCCGCTATCGTCGGAGACAGCACCGTCGAGGAAGGCGAGCGAGGCATGACCGTGACGACAGACCGGCCCCACATGCCGACTGACGACTTCGAAGCCGTAGCGCGCATAGCCGCCCGCGAGAGGGAGGGGACGCGGCTGGAGTTCATCGACGGGGTCATCAGGAGCAAGGCCATGCCGGACGGCGATCACGGGCGAATCATCCAGTGGCTGCTCAAGATCTGCATGCAGTCACGGCCTGACTTGTTCCTGCATCCGGGGCAGGGGATCAAGGCGCAGGACTATCGGACGGGGCGGGCCATTCCCGACGCGGTGCTGGCGCATCCGGATGCGTTCGTCGGGCAGGGTGACTGGGTCGAGCCCGAGCCCGTCCTCATGGCCGTCGAGGTGACGTCGTGGGATTCCGACACGCAGCGGCGGGACCACGTCGAGAAGCCCCGAGCGTACGCAGAGACGGGAATTCCCGTTTACCTGCTGATCGATCGGGCGAAGTGTGAACTCTCGGTCTACAGCCAGCCCAACGGGCGACGGTACGAGAGCGTCCACATCGTGCCGTACGGCACCGACATCGCGCTTCCGGATCCGGTCGGCATCGTGCTCCAGACCGAAGTTCTGAAGGACTGGGTGCGCTGACGCGAGGCGACGGTTGGGGGCCCCGCCGGGAATCCGGCGGGGCCCTTCGGTGCAGCCGGGTCAGCAGCAGCGGAAGCCCTCGCGGGGGTCCGCCTCGCGGGCGTCCACCCGGGCGCGTTCGAAGGCGCGGCGGGTCATGACCTCCGCGTCCGGGTCGTGCGAGCGGGCGTGGGCGACATAGCGGTCGTACGCGGCCTCGCCGGAGAACTCCCGGACGTAGTACCGGACCCGAGCGAGCCGGTCCCGCAGGGCGGTCACGCCACCGGCTCCGAGACCTTGCCGCCGCCCGAGTCCAGGCCGGCGGCCTCCAGTTCGGCCCGCTCCCGGGCCGTCGGGAACAGCCCGGCCGGGGCGACGATCTTCGACTCGGTCCAGGGGACCTCGGCCAGCCGCACCGACTCGGGGCTGCTGACGGCCTTGAAGCAGGTGCGGGCCGCGTCGGCCAGCACCACGATGATCAGCAGTGCGAACAGGGCGCACAGGACGCCGTCCACGGTGGCGTTGGTGACCACCGTGTGCATCTCGTCCATGGTCTTGGCGGGGGGCAGGACCTTGTCCGCGTCGATGCCGGCCTGGTACTTGTCGCGCTGGGCGAAGAAGCCGACCTTGACGTCGTCGGAGAAGACCTTCTGGTAGCTGGCGGTGAGGGTCACCGTCGCGTCCCAGGCCAGCGGAACGGCCGTCACCCAGGCCCACTTGAGCCGGCCGGACTTCACCAGCAGGGTGGTGCAGACCGCGAGGGCGACGGCGGCCAGCAGCTGGTTCGCGATGCCGAACAGCGGGAACAGCTGGTTGATGCCGCCCAGCGGGTCCTTGACGCCGACCCACAGGAAGTAGCCCCAGCCGCCGACCACGATGGCGCTGGCCAGCCACACGCCGGGCTTCCAGCTGACGTCCTTGAAGGACTTGTGGACGTTGCCGAGGGTGTCCTGGAGCATGAAGCGGCCCACCCGGGTGCCCGCGTCGACGGTGGTGAGGATGAACAGCGCCTCGAACATGATCGCGAAGTGGTACCAGAACGCCTTCATCGAGGAGCCGCCGACCACCGAGGCGAAGATCTCCGACATTCCGAGTGCGAACGTCGGGGCGCCGCCCGTGCGGGAGAGCAGGCTGGTCTCCTCCACGTCCTTCGCGGCCTGCGCGAGGGTCTCCGGGGAGATGGCGAAGCCGAGGTGGGTGACGGCCTGCGAGGCGGACTCGACCGTGGTGCCGATGACCCCGCCCGGGGAGTTGACGGCGAAGTAGAGGCCGGGCTCCAGGATGCAGGCCGTGATCACCGCCATGACGGCCACGAAGGACTCGGTCAGCATCGCGCCGTAGCCGATCATCCGGACCTGGGTCTCCTTCTGGATCATCTTCGGGGTGGTGCCCGAGGAGACCAGGGCGTGGAAGCCCGAGAGGGCGCCACAGGCGATGGTGATGAACACGAAGGGGAACATCGAGCCGGCGAACACCGGGCCGTCGCCGCGCGAGGCGAAGTCGGTGACGGCGGGCATCTTCAGGGTGGGCGTGGAGATGACCACGCCGACGGCCAGCAGGGCGATGGTGCCCACCTTCATGAAGGTGGAGAGGTAGTCGCGGGGTGCGAGCAGCATCCAGACCGGCAGCACCGAGGCCAGG
This sequence comes from Streptomyces sp. NPDC089799, assembly GCF_040684755.1. Lineage (NCBI taxonomy): Bacteria > Bacillati > Actinomycetota > Actinomycetes > Kitasatosporales > Streptomycetaceae > Streptomyces > Streptomyces sp. NPDC089799. The sequence continues at coordinate 69,036 of NZ_JBFBGR010000027.1, forward strand.
AAGCCGTACACCACCATCCAGATGACCAGGGTCTCCTTCTCCAGGGTGAAGGTGCCGGCCAGCGAGGACTCCGCGACCCAGCCGCCCGCGACGATGGCGAGCAGCAGCAGGGCCACGCCGATCACGGAGACCTCGGTGACCCGGCCGGGGCGCAGCACCCGCAGGTAGAAGCCCATGAACAGGGCGATCGGGATGGTCATGCCGATGGAGAAGACTCCCCAGGGGGAGTGCGCCAGCGCGTTGACGATGACCAGGGCGAGCACCGCGAGCAGGATGATCATGATGACGAACACGGCGACCAGGGCGGCGGCTCCGCCCACCGGGCCGATCTCGTCCCGGGCCATCTGGCCGAGCGAGCGGCCGTCGCGCCGGGTGGAGAAGAACAGCGTGACCATGTCCTGCACCGCTCCGGCGAAGATCACGCCGGCCACGATCCAGATGGTGCCGGGCAGGTAGCCCATCTGGGCGGCGAGCACCGGGCCGACAAGCGGGCCGGCGCCGGCCACCGCGGCGAAGTGGTGGCCGAAGAGCACGCGGCGGTCGGTCGGGTGGAAGTCGACACCGTTGTCGAGGCGTTCGGCGGGGGTCGCCCGGGTGTGGTCGGTCTTCAGTACCCGGTCCGCGATGAACTTCGAGTAGAAGCGGTAGCCGATCGCGTACGAGCCCAGTGCGGCGGCGAGCAGCCAGGCGGCCGAGATCTCCTCGCCGCGGGAGAGCGCGAGCACGCCCCAGCCGATGGCGCCGATGAGTGCCACGAGCACCCAGATGCCGATCGACCGGGGCGTCATGCGCCGTTGTGTCGGTGTTGCTCCCGGTTCTGCCATGACCCTCGTCCCCTCGTTGATCACTACACGCAAGTGCAGGGAATCTATGGGGGGCGGCCCGCCCGGCGTAAGCCCCCGTCCGGAATCCGGTCATGAAGGTCCGTTGGGGGTTCGCCGGGCATTCGTCGAGGGTCGGTGGAGAACCCGTGGAGGACCGGACGGAAGGCCGGACGGAAGGCCGGACGGGGGCCGGGCCGGGGCCGGGCCGGGGCCGGGTGGAGGACCCGGCCCGGGGGTCAGACGGCGGGCCGCTTGAGGCGGGCCACGAACTTGTACCGGTCACCGCGGTACACCGACCGCACCCACTCGACGGGTTCGCCGTCGGCGTCGAAGGAGTGCCGGGACAGCATCAGCATCGGCAGGCCCACGTCGGTGCCGAGCAGCCCGGCCTCGCGCGGGGTGGCCAGCGAGGTCTCGATGGTCTCCTCGGCCTCCGCGAGGTGGACGTCGTACACCTCGGCGAGGGCGGTGTAGAGGGAGGTGTACTTGGCCAGCGAACGGCGCAGTGCGGGGAAGCGCTTGGCCGAGAGGTGGGTGGTCTCGATGGCCATCGGTTCGCCGCTGGCCAGCCGCAGCCGTTCGATCCGCAGCACCCGCCCGCCGGTGGTGATCTTCAGCAGGCCGGCCAGGGTGTCGTCCGCCGTGACGTAGCCGATGTCCAGGAGCTGGGAGGTCGGCTCCAGCCCCTGGGCCCGCATGTCCTCGGTGTACGAGGTGAGTTGCAGGGCCTGCGAGACCTTCGGCTTCGCGACGAACGTCCCCTTGCCCTGGATCCGCTCCAGCCGGCCCTCGACCACCAGCTCCTGCAGCGCCTGCCGGACCGTGGTCCGCGAGGTGTCGAACTCCGCGGCGAGGGTGCGCTCCGGCGGCACCGGGGTCCCGGGCGGGAGGGTCTCGGTCATTTCCAGCAAGTGCCGCTTGAGCCGGTAGTACTTGGGTACGCGTGCGGTGCGGGTGGCCGCTCCGCCGTCCGGCTCAGAGAGCGCCCCTTCGGTGGCCATTGCCGCCCGCCTTCCCGACTCCAGTTCTGCTGCCGTCACCGGCTCCTCCGATATGTCGCTGTCACATCGTGACACGTGCCGGAGGGTCGCCCTCGCCCCTCCTGAGGTGTCGGTCCGGTAACGGACCGAGCACCCGCTCATTAGACCCTTGACACCCCTAAAGGTCTAGGCCAAGCTCCGGGTACTGGTCTAAACCAATCATGAACCAGGTCCCAGCCCCACAGGCAGTACTTGGCGTATGTCATCGCGGCGGGCAAGGGAAGTGCAATGCAGCATCCCTGAGGAGGGTGGCGTGAAGCGCAAGCTCATCGCGGCGGTCGGTGTCGCGGGCATGGTGATCGGCCTCGCGGCGTGTGGCGACGGGGACGACAGCAAGGGCAAGACCGACGCGAACGGCAACAAGGAGCTCACCGTCTGGGTGATGGACGGCTCCGCTCCCCAGCCGTGGCTCGACGCCGTGAACAAGGAGTTCGAGGCCAAGCACCCGGGCACCAAGGTAAAGGTCGAGGTCCAGCAGTGGAAGGGCATCCAGGAGAAGGTCACCACGGCCCTCTCCGAGAACACCCCGCCGGACGTCATCGAACTCGGCAACACCCAGACGGCCGGCTACTCGGTCACCGGCGGCCTCGCCGACCTCACCGGTGACAAGGCCAAGCTCGGCGCCGACGCCTGGTCCAAGGGCATGCTGCCGTCCGCCGAGGTCGACGGCAAGCTGTACTCCGCCCCCTGGTACGCCGCCAACCGTGTCGTCGTCTACGACAAGAAGGCCTACGCCAAGGCCGGCGTCACCCCGCCCAAGACCCGCGACGAGTGGGTCGCCGGCCTGGAGAAGCTGAAGGCCGCCGACCCGGCCACCCAGCCGATCTACCTCCCCGGCCAGAGCTGGTACGTCCTCGCCGGCTTCATCTGGGACGAGGGCGGCGAGCTCGCCGTCAAGGACGGCGACAAGTGGAAGGGCCAGCTCGGCACCCCCGCCGCCAAGAACGGCATGGAGTTCTACAAGAAGCTCCAGGGCTACTCCACCGCCCCCAAGGACAAGGACGAGGCCACCCCGCAGCAGTCCACCGACATCGTTCCCAAGGGCGGCGTCGCCTCCTGGATCGGTCTCGGCTGGGAGGCCGCCGGCGCCGAGAAGGCCCTGAAGGAGGCGGGCAAGGAGGCCGACTTCGGCTACTTCCCGATCCCGGGCAAGACCGCCGACAAGCCGGGCGCCACCTTCCTCGGCGGCTCCAACCTCGCCATCTCCGAGCGCTCCAAGAACAAGGACCTCGCCAAGGAGTGGCTGGCCCTGGCCGCCGGCAAGGACCAGATGACCAAGTACGCCGCCGAGCTCAAGGGCGCCCTGCTGCCCAACCAGGAGGCCGCGAACTTCCAGGCCCCGGCCGGCTCCTTCGCCGAGGCCATGGCCCAGGGTGCCGTCTCCGGCAAGATCACCCCGATCACCCCGGGCTGGGCGAACGTCGAGACCGAGCCGAACCCCATCAAGGAGTTCATGACCAAGGTCCTGAAGGGCGAGGACGCGGCCAAGGCCGGCGAGGCGGCCGACAAGGAAATCGCCTCCCGCATCAGCAAGTGACACCCGCCGGACGAGTGACACCGCTCGGCGAGTGACACGCGCCGGACGAGTGACACCCGTTCGACGAGCGACACCCGCACCCGGCTCCGGCCGGTGGCACCCGGCGCCCCCGGCCCACACCGGACGGCACCACCTGAGCAGCACGACGCACCGGGGGTGCGGCAGCCGCGCCCCGGCGCCCGCCGTACCCCCGGTCGCGCATTGACGCCACAGTCAACCGCGAGGAAACAACGACATGACCGTGCACTCCCAGGGAGCGGCGACCAGCGCTCCACAGGACGCACCACAGAAGTCCGCCGGAAGGCCGCCCGTGCCCCCGGCGCAGACCGCTCCCGGCCCGGGCCGGCCGTCTCCTCGCGGGGGCAGAAAGTCGCTCCCGTCCGGCTGGCTGCCGTACGCGCTGATCGCGCCGGCCGTCATCAGCCTCGTCGGTCTGCTGCTCTACCCCTTCCTCAAGAACATCCTGCTGTCCTTCCAGCGGGTCAACCGGATCGAACTGATCCAGCGCAAGGCCCCGTTCACCGGGTTCGACAACTACACCGAGCTGCTGGGCGACTCGCAGTTCTGGACCGTGGTCGTCCGCACCTTCGCCTTCACCGCGGCCAACGTCGCCCTGATCATGGTGCTGGGCAGCCTCATCGGCATCCTGCTCAACCGCCTCGGCAAGTGGATGCGGCTGGTCCTCTCGCTGGCCCTGGTCATGGCCTGGGCCATGCCCATCGTCGCCTCCGTCACCGTCTTCCAGTGGCTGTTCGACGAGCAGTTCGGCGTCGTCAACTGGCTGATGCGCACGCTCGGCTTCTCCGGCTACGAACAGCACAACTGGTTCGAGACCGGCTTCTCCACCCTGGCGATCATCACCGTCCTGGTGGTCTGGGGCTCCATCCCCTTCGTCGCCCTCAACATGTACGCCGGCCTGACCACCGTCGGCGCCGAGCTGTACGAGGCCGCCAAGATGGACGGCGCCAACGGCTGGCAGACCTTCTGGAAGGTCGTCTTCCCCAACCTCAAGCCCTTCTTCCTGGTCACCACCTTCCTTGAGGTGATCTGGGTGTTCAAGGCGTTCACCCAGGTCTACGCGATGCGGGCGGGCGGCCCCGACCGGGCCTCCGAGACCCTCCCGGTCTTCGCCTACATCGAGGGCCAGAGCCAGGGCCACTACGGCCTCGCCGCCGCCATCTCGGTCCTGACGATCCTGATGCTCGTGGTCGTCATGTCCTTCTACTTCCGCCTGATCCTGAAGCAGGAGGACGATCAGAGTTGAGCACTCAGCAGAGCCTTCGCCCGCGCCCGGAACTCCGGAACCGCAAGCCCCTCCGGCCGGCCACCGTCGCCAAGAACCTCGGCGCGCTGCTCCTGGCCGTGGTCTTCGTCTTCCCGGTCTACTGGATGATCTCCTCGGCGCTGAAGCCGTCGAGCGAGATCCTCACCAAGGACCCGGTCTTCTTCTTCACCCCCACCTTCGACAACTTCGGCACCGCCACCGGGGTCGAGCTGTTCTGGACCTACGTGCAGAACAGCCTGATCGTCACGGTCGCCGCCGTGCTGCTGGCCCTGCTCGTCGCCCTCGCCGCGAGCTTCGCCATCGCCCGGATGAAGTTCAAGGGCCGCAAGGGCCTGATCCTCGGCGTGATGATGGCGCAGATGGCCCCCTGGGAGGTCATGGTCATCGCGATGTACATGATCGCCCGCGACGCGGAGATGCTGAACAGCCTCCCGCTGCTCACCGCGATCTACTTCGTGATGGTCCTGCCCTTCACCATCTGGACCCTGCGCGGCTTCATCGCGGCCGTCCCGGTCACCCTGGAGGAAGCCGCGCAGATCGACGGCTGCACCCGCGGCCAGGCGTTCCGCAAGGTGATCTTCCCGCTGCTCGCCCCCGGCCTGATGTCCACCTCGCTCTTCGGCTTCATCACCGCCTGGAACGAGTTCGCGATGGTCCTGATCCTCAACAAGGACAAGAGCGCGCAGACCCTCCCGCTGTGGCTCACCCAGTTCCAGACGGCCTTCGGCAACGACTGGGGCGCCACCATGGCCGCCTCCACCCTGTTCGCCCTGCCCGTCCTGCTGATCTTCGTCTTCCTCCAGCGCAAGGCCGTCGGCGGGATGACCGCCGGCGCCGTGAAGGGATAACGGCACATGACTGTCCTTGCGCACCGCTCCACCGCGTCCGATTCGAACGACAGGCTCAACCGGGACGCCCTGGCCGTCCTCCAGCCCGGCTTCGAGGGCACCACCGCCCCGGCCTGGCTGCTCCGCCGGGTATCCGAAGGCCTCACCGCGGTCGGTCTGTTCGGCCGCAACATCACCTCGCCCGCACAGCTCGCCGCACTCACCGCACAGCTGCGCGCCGAACGCGAGGACGTCCTCGTCGCCATCGACGAGGAGGGCGGGGACGTGACCCGCCTGGAGGTGCGCGGCGGCTCCTCCTTCCCCGGCAACCTCGCACTCGGCGCGGTGGACGACACCGCCCTGACCCGGGACGTGGCCCACGAGCTGGGCCGCCGCCTCGCCGGGTGCGGGGTCAACCTCAACTGGGCGCCGTCCGCCGACGTCAACTCCAACCCGGACAACCCGGTCATCGGCGTACGGTCCTTCGGCGCCGACACTCTGCTCGCGGCCCGCCACACCGCCGCGTACGTCGAGGGCCTCCAGGCCGCCGGCGTGGCCGCCTGCACCAAGCACTTCCCCGGGCACGGCGACACCAGCGTCGACTCGCACCACGCCCTGCCGCGCATCGACGCCGACCCCGACACGCTCTACGCCCGCGAACTGGTGCCCTTCAAGGCGGCCATCGCCGCCGGCACCAAGGCCGTGATGAGCGCGCACATCCTGGTCCGGTCCCTGGACCCGACCCGGCCCGCCACCCTCAGCCCGCAGATCCTCACCGGCCTGCTCCGCAAGGAGCTCGGCTACGAGGGCCTCATCGTCACCGACGGCATGGAGATGAACGCCATCGCCGGAACCTACGGGATCGAGCGCGGCTCCGTGCTCGCCATCGCGGCCGGTGCCGACGCGATCTGCGTGGGCGGCGGACTCGCCGACGAGGCCACCGTGCTGCGGCTGCGGGACGCCCTGGTCGACGCCGTCCGCGAGGGCTCCCTGCCCGAGGAGCGGCTCGCCGACGCCGCCGCCCGGGTGCGGGCGCTGGCCGACTGGACCCGGCAGGCCTGTACGGCCCGGGCGGACGCGCCGCAGGAGGAGGGGAGCGGCGCGTCCGCGATCGGCCTCACCGCGGCCCGCCGCGCCCTGGCCGTGTCCGGCCGGCCGGCCGCCGTACGCCGCCCCTACGTCGCCACGCTCGCCCCGGTCGCCAACATCGCGGTGGGCGACGAGACCCCGTGGGGCGTCGCCGCCGAACTGGCCGCGCTGGTCCCGGACACCGAGAGCGGGGTCCACCCCGAGGGCGCCACGGCGGCGGACGTCCTGGCCGCGGCCGGGGACCGCACGGTGGTCGCCGTGGTCCGCGACGCCCACCGCCACCCGTGGATGGCCGCGGCCGTGACCGGGCTGGTCGCCGCGCGCCCGGACACCGTGGTGGTGGAGATGGGCCTGCCGCGCGCCGAACCGGCCGGAGCCCTGTACATCGCCACGCACGGCGCAGCCCGGGTCTGCGGCCGGGCCGCGGCGGAGGTCATCGCGGGCACGGGCGCCGGCACGGCGGGCTGAGCACCGGCCCGTCTCACGGACCGGGTCCGGCGCCTCGGGCAGGGGTGCGTACGGACCCCGGGGTGTCCCGCGGAACCAGGCGGTCGTGCGGGACACCCCTTCTGACCCCGACGTGCCCGACGGCGCGCACGCCGGACCGGGCCGGCACCCCGACCACGCCGGTACCGGGTACACCGGAGGCCGGGCTTCCCAGGGGGAAGCCCGGCCTCCGGTGCTGTGCGGCGCCGACCGTACGCGTCGGGATGCGTATGTCGGGATCCGTACCCGTCGGGCCGCTGCCTACAGGCCCTGCCAGGCCGGCTTGGCGGCGTAGGTGTGGCGGAAGTATTCCGCCAGCTTGAGCTTGGAGGCCGCGGCCTCGTCCACGACGACCGTGGCGTGCGGGTGCAGCTGCAGCGCGGACGCCGGGACCAGGGCGGAGAGCGGGCCCTCCACGGTCTGGGCGACGGCCTCGGCCTTGCCCTCGCCGGTGGCCAGCAGCACCAGGTGGCGGGCGTCCAGGATGGTGCCGATGCCCTGGGTGATCACGTGGTGCGGCACCTGGTCGATGTCGTCGTCGAAGAAGCGGGCGTTGTCCACCCGGGTCTGCTCGGTGAGCGTCTTGATGCGGGTGCGGGAGGCGAGCGAGGAGCACGGCTCGTTGAAGCCGATGTGCCCGTCGGTGCCGATGCCGAGCAGCTGGAGGTCCACACCGCCGGCCTCGGCCAGCGCCCGGTCGTACGCCTCGCAGGCCGCCTGGACGTCCTCGGCGGAGCCGTCGGGGCCCATGAAGCTGGCTTCGGTCAGCCCGAGCGGCTCGACGACCTCGCGGAGCACGACCGCCCGGTAGGACTCGGGGTGGCCGGCGGGCAGGCCGACGTACTCGTCGAGCTGGCATATCCGGGCGCGGGAGGGGTCGACCTCGCCGCGCGCGACCTTGCCGGCCAGGGCTTCGTAGATCGGCAGCGGCGTCGAGCCGGTCGCCACGCCCAGCAGGGCGTCGGGCTTGCGGCGGACCAGGGCGGCCATGGCCTCCGCGATGAGCTCGCCGCCTGCCTTGGCGTCCGGGACGATGACAACTTCCACGCTGGGCCTGCCGTTCTGGAGAGGGGTCCCCCGGCGCAGCCGTGGGGAATGGGGCTGTGTGGTATAGACCAATCTAGCAGAGTCGCCCCCTTCCCGGCTGCGTTTTCCGCCCGACTTCCATGGTGGTCCCGGCGGGCCGCCCCGGCAGGGCGGGGCAGCCCGCAGGCCGGGGCGGCCGGGGCCGCCGGAGTCCGTCAGAGCAGCGCGAGCTGGAGGCCGCCGGTCGCCGCCAGGTGCTGGCCGGTCACCCACCCGGCGTCCGGCGAGGCCAGGAAGGCCACCACCGAGGCGACCTCGTCCGCCGTCCCCAGCCGGTGGAACACCGAGCGTGACTCCGCGTGCGCCCGGGCCGCCGGATCGGCCAGCCAGCCGGCGTTGAGGTCGGTCTCGGTCACACCCGGGCCCACCGAGTTCACCGTGATCCCGCGCGGCGCGAGCTGCGCGGCCAGCGACACCGTCAGGGCGTTGACCGCGCCCTTCGCGGCGACGGTGGCCAGGATGGCGGGCAGGGCGATGTCCGGGGTGCCGGTCACGTTCACGATCCGGCCGCCGTCCTTCAGGCGGGCCAGCCCGTGCCGGATGACGAAGAACGGCGCCTTGGCGTTGAGCGCGTGCGCCCGGTCGTACGTGTCCTCGTCGGTGGTCTCGATGTCCGCGAAGAAGGCCGCGCCCGCGTTGTTCACCAGGACGTCCACCTTCTCGGTGGCCAGTGGGTGGGCGGCGTACGCAGCCCACAGCGCCTCGGCGTCGCCCGGGACCCCCAGCTCCGCCCGGATCGCGAAGGCCCGCCCGCCGGCCGCCTCGATGCCCGCCACGGTCTCCTTCGCCGTCGCCTCGTTGCTGCCGTAGTGCACGGCCACCAGCGCGCCGTCGCGGGCCAGCCGCTCGGACACCGCCCGTCCGATGCCCCGGCTGCCGCCGGTGACCACTGCCGTCTTCCCCTGGAGCACGCCCATGGCGCTCCCCTTTCCGTAGCGATCGATACAGAAGCTGACGACGGGGACCGTACCAGATTTTCTAGCGTACGCTATAGAATTGGCGCATGGTGACCGGACAGCGCGGCAGGCCCCGCTCCTTCGACCGCGACGCCGCCCTCGACAAGGCGCTGACCGCCTTCTGGGAGCGCGGCTACGAGGCGACCTCGATCTCGGACCTCACCAGGGCGATGGGCATCGGCGCGCCCAGCCTGTACGCGGCCTTCGGCGACAAGCGCAAGCTCTTCGACGAGGTCGTGCTGGTCTACGGCGGCCGATACGGGGACTTCGCGAGCGTCGCGCTCGCCGAGGAGCCCACCGCGCGGACCGCGATCGGGCGGATCCTGCGCGAAGCCGCCGAGATCTACACCGACCCCGCCCACCCGCCCGGCTGCCTGGTGATCAGCGCGGCCGTCAACACCACCGCGGGCGAGGTGGCGGAGGCGCTGCGGGTCCGGCGGGAGGCCAACCTGGCGGCGTTCGAGAGCCGGATCCGGGCGGACGTCGCGTCCGGCGAACTGCCGGCGGACACCGATGCGCACGCGCTGGCCCGCTACTGCGGGGCGGTGCTCCAGGGGATGTCCGTGCAGTCGCGGGACGGCGCGACCCGGGAAGAGCTGGAGGCGGTGGCCGAGACGGCGCTGCGCGCCTGGCCGGCGTAGGGGATTCCCGGGCTCTCAGGGGGCTCTCGGGGCGCGCCCCGGGCTACCCGGGGGCTCCTCTGGGCCACGGTGCCGGGACGGGACCCTCGACCCGTCCGGCACCGTAGCCCGGAGTTCTTCGGCCGGCAGGTGTGCGGTCCTGGCGGCCGGCAGGAGGTGCCTGCGCGGTCAGGGCAGAGCGCGTGGCTTCCTCGATCCGTCCTCCTGTGCGGGGAGGACGGAAGCTTGATGACGATTGTGGACTAGACCAATATCCTCTGTCCATCCGACGACGGAAACGGATTCCGAACCGTCGCTTCCTCCAAGGTTACGCGGCCCACCGTACTCGTGGGTATTCCTGTGGGGAAAGTCTTGTCGGAAACCCGGGTACGCTCGCACATGTGCCCTCCATGAACGACCTCGTCCGCCAGCACACCGCTCTCAGCGACACCGACCTGGAGTGGCTCCACATGCTGGTGTCGGAGTGGCAGCTGCTCTCCGACCTGTCGTTCGCGGACCTGGTCCTGTGGGTCCCCACGCTGGACGGCACCCGCTACGTCTCGGTCGCCCAGATGCGGCCCAACACCGGCCCCACCTCCTACCAGGACGACATGGTCGGCCACCTGGTGCCGCGCGGCCGCCGCCCGCTGCTGGACGCGGCCCTCGACGAGGGACGCATCGTGCGCGAGGGCGACCCGGAGTGGCGGGAGGAGGTCCCGGTGCGGGTCGAGTCCATCCCGGTCCGCCGCGAGGGCCGGGTACTCGGAGTGATCGCCCGGAACACCAACCTGCTCACTGTGCGTACACCGAGCCGGCTGGAGCTCACCTATCTGCAGTCCGCCTCCGACCTGGCGCAGATGATCGCCGCGGGCTCCTTCCCGTTCCCCGGCCAGCAGGTCGACATGGACGCCTCCCCGCGCGTCGGCGACGGCCTGATGCGGCTGGACGCCGAGGGCGTGGTGACGTACGCGTCCCCGAACGCGCTCTCCGCCTACCACCGGCTGGGCCTGGCCTCCGACCTGGTCGGCCAGCACCTGGGCACCACCACCGCCGAACTCGCGCCCTCGCGCGGCCCGGTGGACGAGGCGCTCGTCAAGCTGGCCAGCGGCTGGGCGCCGCGGGAGACCGAGGTCGAGGGCAACGGCGGCGTGATCCAGCTCCGCGCGATCCCGCTGAAGCCCAAGGGCACCCGGATCGGCTCGCTGGTGCTCTGCCGGGACGTCACCGAACTCCGGCGCCGCGAACGTGAACTGATCACCAAGGACGCCACCATCCGGGAGATCCACCACCGGGTGAAGAACAACCTGCAGACGGTGGCCGCGCTGCTGCGGCTGCAGGCCCGCCGCATGGACTCGGACCAGGGCCGCGAGGCGCTCAACGAGGCGGTCCGCAGGGTGGGTTCGATCGCCATCGTGCACGAGACGCTGTCCCAGAACCTGGACGAGCGGGTGGAGTTCGACGAGATCGCCGACCGGGTGATCGCGATGGTCGCGGAGATCTCGCCGGGCAAGGTGGACTGCCGCCGCACCGGCCGGTTCGGCATCCTCGACGCCGAGGTCGCCACCCCGCTGTCGATGGTGCTCACCGAGATCCTGCAGAACGCCCTGGAGCACGCCTTCGCGCCGGGGGAGCGGGGCACCGTCGAGGTGACCGCGGTGCGCGGCGGCACCGGACGCGACGACGCGCGGCTGATGATCACGGTGCAGGACGACGGCCGGGGCCTGCCCGAGGGGTTCGACCCCCAGAAGGCCGGCAACCTCGGGCTGCAGATCGTACGGACCCTGGTCGAGGGCGAGCTCGGCGGCAGCTTCGACATGGTCCCGGGCGACGCGCGCGGCACCAAGGTCGTGCTCGACGTCCCGGTGAGCGCCCCGAAGTAGCTCCCGCGGGGCGGCCCGACCGTCACGCAGCGTATCCGCGCGGATGCGTCTGGATCGTCACCGGTCGTCACGCAGCGTGGCGGCGACCCGTCCCTTGCGGTCCTGTGCGCACCCCGCGCAGCGCCCGGTACCGCACCCCGTACGGCAACCCGGAAAGCACTGAGCCCCGGACCGGGGGGTTCCCGGTCCGGGGCTCAAGAGCACGTTGCCGATCGCTACGGGGTACTACGCGCTGCGGCTCGAGGCTCGAAAGTCGATGATCAGGCGCTGGCGTTGCGCGCCCGGTTGCGGGCGGCGCGGCGCTTCATGGCGCGGCGCTCGTCCTCGCTCAGACCGCCCCAGACACCGGAGTCCTGGCCGGACTCGAGCGCCCACTGCAGGCACTGCTCCATGACGGGGCAACGGCGGCAGACGGCCTTGGCTTCCTCGATCTGCAGCAGCGCAGGACCGGTGTTGCCGATGGGGAAGAAGAGCTCGGGGTCTTCCTCGCGGCAAACGGCGTTGTGACGCCAGTCCATGGCTGCTCCATCTCCTTGTATTGCGGGCAGGTTGCTTGTGAATGTGAACGCTTTCACGAATCCCCCCGCAAGGGAAGGGCCAACGCCCAGTTTCCCGGGGCGGTCCGTGATTCGTGGAGGGGTTCTGGCGGTCTTCGTGGGTGCTGGCCGGGTTGTGCGGGCCGTCCCGATCGCCATGTAGAGATTCGCAAACCTCGGACGGGGATACAACCCCTTCCGGAAAGTTTTTTTTGATTCGTCGGTGTCGACTAGGTCACAGCCGTACTTCTAGGGGGTGGACTGGCGCCTAAACGTTCGAGTGAAAGGACTTTGGGCTCTTCTACTCACACAATCACACGCAGTGCACGGCGAACGCCTGTGAACCGAACGCTGGTGCGCAGACCCAGGTGGTCTCCGTCCATCTGGAAAGGAAGCGGCACCTTCGAATGCAAGGTGAACTCGGTCAGATCGTGCAGGGACAGCGCGTGCTTGCCCCGCGGACCGCGTTCAGGAGTCGAGGTCAGGAGCTGTGTGGCGTAGCGCGCGACCGCCGAAGTTGACAAACGGTTCAGCGCGAGAACGTCAAGTGCGGTGTCGAAGGACGCCTGCGGGGACGCGTACAGCGGGCGGTTCCCCAGGAAGGTCCAGGGTGACGTGTTGCACACTATCGACAGGACCAGACCCGGCACCGGGTCCGCGCCCGGCCGCTCCAGGGTGACGGTGCCGCGCCGCCGGTTCGGCTCCTCCAGGTACTGCCGCATCAGCTGGCGCACGTAGAGGGAGTGCGTCGAACGCTTGCCGCGCTCGCGCTGTTGTTCGACCCGGCCGACGACTCCTGCGTCGAAGCCGAAGCCGGCGCAGAAGGTGAACCAGCGCGGCGGGACCCCCTGGTCCTCCGAACCCTCCGGGCCGTCCGCCAGGCCGAGGCCCACCGTCCGCTCGCGCCGCTCCCGCAGCGCGTCCAGCAGTGCGCCCGTCGCCTCGACCGCGTCGTTGGGGAGGCCGAGCGCCCGTGCGAAGACGTTCGTGGAACCGCCCGGCACCACGGCCAGGCCGGGCAGCCGCTCGGGGTCGGGCCCGGCGTGCAGCAGGCCGTTGACCACCTCGTTCACCGTGCCGTCGCCGCCCAGCGCCACGACCAGCTCGATGTTCCCGCTCTCGGCGGCCTGCCGGCCGAGGTCCCGCGCGTGCCCCCGGTACTCGGTGGTCACCGTCTCCAGCTTCATCTCGCTGGCCAGGGCGTGGATCAGGACGTCACGCGTACGCGCACTGGTGGTGGTCGCTGCTGGGTTGGCCACGAGAAGTGCACGCATGAGCGTCAGAGTACCCACACCGGGTCGGCTCACCCATAACCGCCCGCCCCCGCCCGCCCCTGGTCGGGGCCCGCCCGGCTCCGGCCGTGGCCCGCCCCCGACGGTGCGCCGGGCGGCGCGGCTACCCTGCTGGGGTGAGCAAGCAGCAGACCTCCGCGCCCCCGTCCCTGCCCGGCCGGCTGACCGCCGCCGCGGCACTCACCGCGCTGGAGGGCCTCGCGCTGGCCGGCCTCGGTGTCTATCTCCTCTACGTCGGCATCGCCGGCGACGCCGACTCCCCGCAGCAGGCGGAGACCGGCGGTCTCACCGTGCTCGGGCTCGCCGCGCTGCCGCTGATCGCGGCCCGCGGTCTGCGCCTGGGCCGCCGCTGGAGCCGCGGCCCGGCGATGATCACCCAGTTCATGGCCATGCCGGTGGCCTGGACCCTGTGGACCACCGGCGGCGCGATGGCGTTCGCCGCGGTGGCCCTGGCCGTGGCCGCGCTGGCCGTCCTGGTGCTGCTGGTGAACCCCACGGCCACCGAGGCCCTGGGCATCGGGGCCCGCGAGGAGACCCGGTAGGGACCTGACCCGCCGGGGACTCCGGCGGGGCCCGGTCACTCCTCGACGAGCAGCTTGTCCCGGAGCTGGGCCAGGGTGCGGGCCAGCAGCCGGGAGACGTGCATCTGGGAGATGCCGACTTCCTGGGCGATCTGGGACTGTGTCATGTTGCCGAAGAAGCGGAGCAGCAGGATTCGCTTCTCCCGCGGCGGCAGCCCCTCCAGCAGCGGCTTCAGGGACTCGCGGTACTCGACGCCCTCCAGCGCCTCGTCCTCCGCGCCCAGCGTGTCCGCCACCGCAGGCGACTCGTCGTCGGTGTCCGGCACGTCCAGGGAGAGCGTGCTGTAGGCATTGGCGGATTCCAGTCCCTCCAGCACCTCCTCCTCCGAGATCCCGAGCCGCTCGGCGAGCTCGTGCACCGTGGGGGAGCGGCCGTGCTGCTGGGACAGCTCGGCCGTGGCGGTGGTCAGCGACAGCCTCAGTTCCTGGAGCCGGCGCGGGACCCGTACGGCCCAGCCCTTGTCCCGGAAGTGCCGCTTGATCTCCCCGACCACGGTCGGGGTGGCGTACGTCGAGAACTCGACCCCGCGGTCCGGGTCGAACCGGTCCACCGACTTGATCAGGCCGATCGTGGCGACCTGTGTCAGGTCGTCCAGGGGTTCGCCCCGGTTGCGGAACCGCCGCGCCAGGTGCTCGACCAGCGGCAGGTGCATGCGCACCAGCCGGTTGCGGAGCTCGGCCCGCTGCGGGGAGCCCTCGGGGAGTTCCCGCAGCTCCAGGAAGAGGGCCCGCGCGCCGCTGCGGTCGCGCGGATCGCGCTCCTCGTGGTGATCGTGCTCGTTATCGCTCATAGGGCCCGCCCGTCGCTCCGCCGAGTCCGAAAAGCCGTCTGCCGCGTGGCCGTCCGCATCCGGGTGCGGACGGGCCTGCTGTTCCGGGATGCCGGAGGCGGACTCCCGCACCGGGGTCTCCCCGCCGCTCACGCCGCGCCTGGTCCCGCGCCGCGCTGTTTGTAGAGGCTGATGCTGACCGTGCGGTCCTCCTCGACCGTGGAGTCGACCTTGCCGGCCAGCGCCGACAGGACCGTCCAGGCGAAGGTGTCGCGCTCGGGTGCGCGTCCGTCCGTGGTGGGTGCGGACACGGTCACCTCCAGCGAGTCCTCGATCAGCCGGAACACGCAGCTGAGGACGGAGCCGGGCACGGCCTGCTGGAGCAGGATCGCGCAGGCTTCGTCCACCGCGATGCGGAGGTCCTCGATCTCGTCCAGGGTGAAGTCCAAGCGGGCCGCGAGGCCGGCCGTGGCCGTTCGCAGCACGGACAGGTAGGCACCCGCGGCCGGCAGCCGGACTTCCACGAAGTCCTGGGTCCCGGGCTCGCCTGCGATCTGGGACACCCTCACCTCCAAGGTGGTACGAGCTCTGTTCGCCGGTGACGCTATCGCGATCCGGACGATCGTGTCGCGGCACCCCCGGTGGCAACCCCCACCACGGCAGTGACCGATGGTAAGCCCATCGGTACGCACAGTGGCTAGGGGTCTGCGGGTTCCAAATCGGGGGAACCGGCGGAGGGTTGACCTACCCCACCGCGAGCGATCGAACCTCAGACGATCGAGGCATCGACAAAACACCACCGCCAGGTCTCGCCGGGCTCGTGGCTCCGCATCACCGGATGTCCGGTCTGGTGGAAATGTGCCGTGGCGTGCCGGTGCGGGGACGAGTCGCAGCACGCCACGTGGCCGCACCACAGGCAGAGCCGCAGCTGCACCGGATGACTGCCCACGGCTTCGCATTCCGGGCAGGTCAGGGCACGTGGGACAGGCTCGGGGCGCGGCAGTTCGGCAACGTGCTGGCACTCGCTCATGATGGCCAGGTTACGCAGGTCGGGGCGCGCGACGAGGTACGGAGGGTTGATCTTCGATGGAAGTACTGCCACTGGTGGCGCTGGTGGCGTTCAGCGCCGTGGTGGCGGGCCTGGCCCGCCGGACCCCGGTGCCGGCCCCGCTGCTGCTGGTCGCCGCCGGACTGGCGGCGTCGTACGTCCCCGGCGTGCCGGCGTACGTACTGGACCCGCACGTCGTGCTTCCGCTGGTGCTGCCGCCGCTGCTGTACACGGCCGCGGTGGACAGCTCGTACCTGGACCTGAGGGCGAACCTGCGGCCCGTCGCGCTGCTGTCGGTGGGCTACGTCCTGTTCGCCACCCTGGCCGTCGGCTACGCGGCGTACCTGCTGGTGCCGGGGCTGCCGCTGACCGCGGCCCTGGTGCTGGGCGCGGTGATCGCCCCGCCGGACGCGGTGGCCGCGACCGCGATCGCCCGTAAGTTGGGCCTGCCGTCCCGGATCACCACGATCCTGCAGGGCGAGTCGCTGGTGAACGACGCCACCGCGATCACCGCGTACAAGGTCGCCCTGGCGGCGGTGGTCGGCGAGGGCGCGGGCTGGGCGGGCGGCTTCACCGAGTTCCTGCTCGCCTCGGTGGGCGGCATCGGGGTCGGCCTGCTGCTGATGGTGCCCATCCACCAGCTCCGCACCCGGCTGCGCGAGCCGCTGCTCCAGAACACCCTCTCGCTCCTCATCCCCTTCGTGGCGTACGCGGCGGCCGAGCGGGTGCACGCCTCCGGGGTGCTGGCGGTGGTCGTCGTCGCCCTGTACCTCGGGCACCGGGCCTGGCAGGTGGACTTCGCGACCCGGCTGCAGGAGGAGGCGGTGTGGAAGATGGTCGCCTTCATCCTGGAGTCCGTGGTCTTCGCGCTGATCGGGCTCCAGCTGCCGGTGGTGCTGCGGGGGCTCGGGGAGTACGAGGGCGGCGAGGCCCTCTGGTACGCCCTCGCGGTGTTCCTGGCGGTGGTGGTGGCGCGGTACGTCTGGGTCTTCCCGGCCACCTTCCTGCCGCGGGTGCTGTCCCCGCGGATCCGGGAGCGGGAGCCGGAGACCGACTGGAAGTCCCCGGTGATCGTCGGCTGGGCGGGCATGCGGGGCGTGGTCTCCCTGGCCATCGCCTTCTCCATCCCCATGGCCCTGGACGACGGCACCCCCTTCCCGTACCGGAACCTGATCCTCTTCCTCACGTTCACCACGGTGATCCTCACCCTGGTGGTCCAGGGGCTGACGCTGCCGCCGCTGATCGGGCTGCTGCGGCTGCCGCCGCGCGACGCGCAGGCGGAGACCCTGGCCGAGGCGCAGGCGCAGAGCGAGGCCTCGCGGGCGGCGGAGGACCGGCTGACGGAACTGCTCGCCGACCCGGGCAACGCCCTGCCGCCGCCGCTGACGGACCGGCTGCGCACGGTGCTGGAGCGGCGGCGCAACGCGGTGTGGGAACGGCTGGGCGAGACCAACCCGGTGACGGGCGAGTCCGCGGACGACGTCTACCGCCGCCTCGCCCGGGAGATGATCGAGGCGGAACGCGAGGTCTTCGTCTCCCTGCGGGACCGGCGCCGCATCGACGACGAGATGCTCCGGGCGCTGCTGCGCCGCCTGGACCTGGAGGAAGCGGCGGCGTACCGCGAGGAGACGGCGTAGCCGGCCGGGGTCGTCAGGTCGTCAGGTCGGGCCAGGTCGGGCCGGGTCAGGGGGTCAGGGCCGTCCGGTGATCACGGCCGCGAGGGTGGTGCCGCGGGGGAAGCCGCCGTCCTCGGTCAGCCGGAGCAGCGCCCAGAGCAGCTTCGCCACGTACAGCCGTTCCACGGGGACGCCGTGCCGCTGCCCGAAGTCCGCCGCGAAGGCTTCGAGCGCGTCGGGCACGCGGGCGTAACCGCCGTGGTGGAACCCCTCGGCCAGGCTCCAGTGCGGCAGGACCCGCCCGTACGCGGCGTTCTGGAGGGAACGTATCTCCCCGTCGAGGAAGCCGCCCCCGACCACCGGCACCCCCAGCGCCCGCTGCCCGGGCCCCAGCCCCGCCACGAGCCCGGCCAGCGTCCCGCCGGTGCCGCACGCGACTGCCACCACGTCCGCCGTGCCGGCGAGCTCCCGCCCCAGTCCGGCACACCCCTCCAGGGCGAGCGCATTGCTCCCGCCCTCGGGAATCACGTACGCCCGGGCCGCCCCGGCCTCGGCCGCCAGCCCGGGGTCGGTCGCCTTCTCCCGGTACCGCGCCCGGCTGACGAAGTGCAGCCGCATCCCGTCTGCCACGCACCGCGCGAGCGAGGGATTGAGCGGCCGCCCGGCCAGCTCCTCCCCGCGCACCACCCCCACGGTCGGCATCCCCAGCAACCGCCCGGCGGCCGCGGTGGCCCGCAGATGATTGGAGTACGCCCCGCCGAAGGTCAGCAGCTCGGGATACCCCTGCGCCACGGCGACCCGCAGATTGGGCGCCAGCTTCCGCCACTTGTTCCCCGGCAACTCCGGATGCACGAGGTCGTCCCGCTTCAGCACCAGTCGCACCCCGTGCCGCTCGAACCGCTCGTCCGCCACCTCCACCAGGGGCGACGGCGGCCGTTCCCGAAGGGGCGGGGCAAGGTCCACGGAGCGGTTCACCCACCCATTGTCCGACGTACGGGGCGGGGTGGGGGGCGAGGGCCGGGGCCCTCGCCCCCTTGGGCTACTTCAGGCGTTCCGCCACGCGGGTGCGCATGGAGGCCATGGTGAAGCCCTTCGGGTCGATCTTGCCCGGTTGCCATTCGAGGTGGCCGATGACCGAGCGGGAGGTCCAGCCGTGGACGCGGCAGACGGCGGCGGCCGCGCGGGCGATGGCGTCGAGCTGGCGGGTGGGCCAGGGGTCCTCGCCGTCGCCCAGGTTCTCGCACTCGAAGCCGTAGAAGTGGCGGTTGCCGTCCGTGGTGGCCTCGTTGTCCGGAGGCAGGGCCTTCTCGGCGACGACGGCGCGCAGGACGTCGGGGTCGCCGGCCCCGGCGTGGTTGGCGCGCCCGTAGCCGACCAGGTGGACCCGGCCGTCCTTGGTGATCACGCCGTGGCAGAGCGGGCCGGGGAGCCGGGAATCGCCCTCGCGGCACAGCGCGACGGTGTTCGCCGTGCCGCGCGAGACGGTGTGGTGGATCATCACACCGTTGACCGGCCCCCACGGGCCCTTGTGGTTGCGGTTGTGCGTGCGCCAGGCTCCGACCTCGACGACGGTCAGCCCTTCGCCCCGCAGTGCCGTGATGAACCGTTCCGCGGACATGGGTGCGGACATGGCCGCCTCCTTCCTTGCGTACCGGGAGTGAGCATCCACCACCCGATGTAGCGGAGGAAGAGGTTCCGCGGCTAGTCCCTTCGTACGGTGAGCGAGTCGTTCAGGACAGCCGTGGCCGTCGGGGCCGGGGGCTCAGGAAGCCAGCCAGAGGTCCGGGCCGAAGACCTCGTAGTGGATGTCCGACGCCGCGACGCCCGCGGTCAGGAGCTGTTCGCGGACCGCGCGCATGAAGGGGAGCGGGCCGCAGAGGTAGGCGCGGGTGCCGGGGGCCGGCCGGAGGCCGGAGAGGTCGGCCAGGCCGGTGCGGTCCTCCGCCGTAGCCCCCGACTCGTACCAGAACTCCGCACGCCCGTCGGGGAGTTTGCCGGTGAGCGCCCGGTGGTCGGCGCGCAGCGCGTGGTCCGCCGGGGAACGGTCGGCGTGGACGACGGTGACCGGGGCCGAGTGGCCGGATTCGGCCAGGTGCTCCAGCATCGACAGCATCGGGGTGCAGCCGATGCCGGCCGAGGCCAGGAGGAGCGGGGCGGGCCGGTCGCCGTCCGTGCCGGGCAGGACCAGGTCGCCGTACGGGGCGGAGGCGCGCAGCACGGCGCCCTCGTGGACGTGCTCGTGCAGGTGGCGGGAGACCTCGCCGTCGTGCACCCGCTTGACGGTGATCGAGCGGACCGGCGAGCCCGGTGCGCAGGAGAGGCTGTACTGGCGGATCTGGCGCGCGCCGTCGGCCAGTTCCACCTGTACGGAGACGTACTGGCCGGGCCTGAAGGAGGGGGCGGGACTTCCGTCGGCGGGGACCAGCCGGAAGGTGGTGCAGTCCGCGGTCTCCTCGGTGCGGCCGGTGACCCTCCACTCGCGCCACACGTCGCCGGCGAGGACCTGCCGTTCGGCCTGGAGCCGCTCCTCGATGGCGATCAGGGCGCCGGCCATCAGCCAGTACACCTCGTCCCAGGCCGCGGCGACCTCCGGGGTGACCGCGTCACCGAGCACCTCGGCGATCGCCGCGAAGAGGTGGGTGTGGACCACCTGGTACTGCTCGCGGGTGACGCCGAGGGAGGCGTGCTTGTGGGCGATGCGGTTCAGCATCACGTCCGGCCGGGTGTCCGGGTGGTCGACGAGGTGGCCGGCGAAGGCCGCGATGGATCCGGCGAGGGCCTGCTTCTGGAGCCCGGCGGCCTGGTTGCCCCGGTTGAACAGGTCGCGCAGCAGCTCCGGGTGGGCGGCGAACAGCTTCCGGTAGAAGAGGTCCGTGATGTCGCCGATGGCGGCGCCGACGGCGGGCAGGGTGGCGCGTACGGTCGCGGCCGACTTCTCCGAGAGCATCTGGGCTCCTTCTTCGTGCTTCACGGGCAACGACTGGTTGCAGTTAATTGGTATGTGAGATGCGTATTTAAGGGTGCGGTCGGGCCGGGAGGGGCTTTCGACCGTCCGGTATCGGCCACCGGCCGTGCCGGTCCGCCGGGGCGGTTACGGCGCGGGGCTCCCGGGGCCCCGGGAGATGCCCAGCAGCAGCGGACCGGTCGGCGCCGCCACCAGCTCGCCCACGGTCAGCGGGTCCAGTGCTGCGTAGAACGCCTCCTGGGCCCGGCGCAGTGCGCCCCGCAGGACGCAGGCCGAGCGCAGCGGGCACGGTGTGCCGCCCTCGCACTCGACCACGTCGTCGGCGCCCTCCAGTTCGCGGACCAGGCCGCCCACCGAGGCGTCCCGGCCGGACGGGGTCAGCGTCAGGCCGCCGCCGCGGCCGCGGCGCGCCTCGACCAGTCCGAGGTGCTGCAGCCGGGCGACCACCTTGGCGGTGTGCGTGTAGGGGACCTCCATGGTCGCCGCCACCTCGCGCGTCGTGGGCTGCTCGCCGTCCTCGACGGCCAGGCGCATCAGGACGCGCAGGGCCAGGTCGGTGAATCGGGTGAGCCGCATGGGGACACCGTAGGAAACTTTGCATCTTGGATGCAAATTAAGGTGCGCGGCCCGGGTCGCGCCCCGGGACCGTTGGCCGGATCGCGCCGTACCGGGCAAGGGCGCGGGCCCTAGACGATTCCCCGCCCCCGGCCCGAGTAGTCCCACCCTTTTGTGTAATGGTCCTGCCGCGTGTCGCCCTGGAAGGCTCTTGTTCCGCAGCACATCCATGGAGTGTCGAAAGGGATAGACATGTCGGTCCAGGCAGGTTCCGAAACCGCGGCCCAGGCGCTGCCCCAGCGCAGTCTCGCGACCTCGGCGGCACGGAACTTGGCAACCACGACCAAGTCCGCGCCGCAGATGCAGGAGATCACCTCGCGGTGGCTCCTCAAGATGCTGCCGTGGGTGTCGGTGCAGGGCGGCGCGTACCGGGTGAACCGGCGGCTCAGCTACTCGGTCGGCGACGGCCGGGTCACCTTCGTCAAGACCGGGGACCAGGTCCAGGTCATCCCGGCGGAGCTCGGCGAACTGCCGCTGCTGCGCACCTACGAGGACCTCGACGTGCTCGGCGAACTCGCCCGGCGCTTCCAGCAGATCGAGTTCCAGGCCGGCCAGGAGCTCACCTCCTTCGGCAGCCAGGCCGACCAGGTCTTCCTGCTCGCCCACGGCCGCATCGAGCAGATCGGCCCCGGCCCCTACGGCGCCGACGCCGTGCTGGGCACGGTCGCCGACGGCGCCTACTTCGGCGAGGACAGCCTCGTCGACGACGAGGCCATCTGGGAGTACACCGCCCGCGCGGCCACCTCCGGCACCGCGCTGGTGCTGTCCCGGCAGGACTTCCGGCTCCTCGCCGACCGCGTCGACTCGCTCCGCGCCCACCTGGACCGGGTCCGCAGCGTGCCCGAGCAGCGCACCAACGAGCACGGAGAGGCCGAGATCGACCTCTCCGCCGGCCACGTCGGCGAGCCCGTCCTGCCCGGCACCTTCGTGGACTACGAGGCCAGGCCGCGCGAGTACGAACTCTCCATTGCACAAACGGTCCTGCGGGTCCACACGCGCGTCGCGGACCTCTACAACCAGCCGATGAACCAGACCGAGCAGCAGCTGCGGCTCACCGTGGAGGCGCTCCGCGAGCGCCAAGAGCACGAGATGATCAACAACCCGGAGTTCGGTCTGCTCCACAACGCGGACTACGACCAGCGCATCCAGCCGCACGACGGCGCGCCCACCCCCGACGACTTCGACGCGCTGCTGTCCATGCGGCGCGACTCGAAGCTGTTCCTCGCGCACCCCAAGGCCATCGCCGCCTTCGGCCGCGAGTGCAACCGGCGCGGTCTGGTCCCCGAGACCATCGACGTCGGCGGCAGCCGCATCCCGACCTGGCGCGGGGTCCCGATCTTCCCGTGCAACAAGATCCCGATCA
This sequence comes from Streptomyces sp. NPDC089799, assembly GCF_040684755.1. Taxonomy (NCBI): domain Bacteria; kingdom Bacillati; phylum Actinomycetota; class Actinomycetes; order Kitasatosporales; family Streptomycetaceae; genus Streptomyces; species Streptomyces sp. NPDC089799. The sequence goes on from NZ_JBFBGR010000027.1 coordinate 91,452, forward strand.
GTGACGCCCGTACGACCTCCATCCTCTGCATGCGCACCGGCGAGGACGAGCAGGGCGTGATCGGACTGCACCAGCCGGGCCTCCCGGACGAGCTGGAGCCGAGCCTGTCGGTCCGTTTCATGGGCATCAGCGAGCAGGCGATCATCTCCTACCTGGTCACCGCGTACTTCTCGGCGGCCGTGCTGGTGCCGGACGCGCTGGGAGTGTTGGAGAACGTCGAGATCGGCCGCTGGTACTGAGCCCGTGAACGCCATCGTGACCGGTGAGGGCCAGGAGGCGGCGGCCCTGCTGGAACACACCAGGGAGACGGTCGATCCGGAACTCCGGCGCGCCGTGGAGGAATTGCCCGGTTCCATGCGCCGCGTGGTGAAGTACCACTTCGGCTGGGAGCACGCCGACGGCACCCCGGCCGACGGCCGCGCGGGCAAGGCCATCCGGCCCGCCCTGGTCCTCGCGGCCGCCCGGGCCGTGGGCGGGGACCCGGACCGGGCCGTTCCGGCCGCGGTGGCCGTGGAGCTGGCGCACAACTTCACCCTGCTCCACGACGACGTGGTCGACGAGGACGTGCAGCGCCGCGGCAGGGCGACGGCGTGGACGGTGTTCGGGACCCCCGACGCGATCATCGTCGGGGACGCCGTGGCGGCGCTCGCCCTGCGGTGGCTGGCGCAGGACCCGCATCCGGCCGCCGCCCGCGCCGTGGTCCGGCTCGCCGACTGCCTGATCGAGCTGTGCGCGGGCCAGCAGGCGGACTGCGCCTTCGAGAAGGTGGCCGAGGTCTCGCTGGACGAGTGCCTGACCATGGCGACCGCCAAGACCGGGGCCCTGTTGGGGTGCGCGTGCGCCCTCGGCGCGCTGTACGCCGGGGCGGCGCCGGACGAGGTCGACGCCATGGACGCCTTCGGGCGGGAGGCGGGGCTGGCCTTCCAGCTGATCGACGACCTGATCGGCATCTGGGGCGACCCGGAGCACACCGGCAAGCCGGCCGGCGCCGATCTGATCGCCCGCAAGAAGTCCCTGCCCGTCGTCGCCGCGCTCACCTCGGGGACGGAGGCGGGGGCCGAGCTGGCCCGGCTGTACGCGGGCCCCATGACCGGGGACGACGTACGCCGGGCGGCCGACGCGGTGGAACGGGCCGGCGGCCGCGACTGGGCGCAGGCCCATGCCGCGGACCGGATGGGGCGGGCGGTGCAGCAGCTGTCCCGGGCGGTCCCGGACCTCGCGGCGGCGGGCGGACTGCTGGCCCTGGCGGAGTTCGTGACCCGGCGCACCCGCTGAGCCGGGGCAGGAGAAGGCTCGTTCCGGCACCCCACGGTGCCGGAACGGGCCTTTCCGCGTTCTCGGCCCAACTCTAGGATCACTCACGGTTGTTGGTTGCCGAGTGAGGGGTGGTTCCCGTGGTGCTGGAGATACGCCGGGCGGGTCCGGCGGACCGGGACGCGGTGGCCCGGCTGCTGGACGAGACCTTCCGGGACGACCCGGTGAGCTCCTGGGTCTTCCCGGACGCGGAGCACCGCCGCGCGGTGCACGGCGCGTTCCTCGGGGTGTTCGTGGACGTGGCCCTGGAGGAGGGCCGGATCGACTACGCGGCGGACGGTTCCTGCGCGGCACTGTGGCTGAGGATCCCGGCCGGCGAACCGGAGGGCGAGGACGAGGTGCCGGCGCGGATGCGGGAGGCGGCCGACCCCGGCAACGAGCGGTGCGAGCTGGTCGGCCGGCTCACCGGAGCCGTGCACCCCACCCATGAGGAGCACGAGTACCTGCTGATGATCGCCGTGGACCCGGACCGGCAGGGGGAGGGGCTGGGCACCGAGCTGATGCGCCCGGTGCTGGAGCGCTGCGACCGGGAGGGCGTGGCGGCGTACCTGGAGGCGAGCAGCGAGCGGAGCGTACGGCTCTACGAGCGGCTGGGCTGGGTGTTCACCGGGACGGCGGTGCAGCTGCCGGGCGGGCCGCCGATGTGGCCGATGTGGCGGAAGCCGGGGGCGGCCTGAAGGCAGGGACCGAAATCCGTTGCCTGACCACTACGGGTGAAGTACTTTGTTCGACGTGCCCCGGAGAGGGCACGGACCGACGGGGGAGATTTCGCATGCGCAAGCTCACTTACTTCATCGGCGTCAGCATCGACGGGTTCATCGCGGCCCCGGACGGCGCGTTCGACTGGTTCTTCCCCTTCGTGGACCCGGAGTACATGGGGTTCCTGGCGGCGGAGTACCCGGAGACCATGGCCGCGGCCGGCCGTGAGCCGCTCGGTCTGCCCGAACCCGACCCCAAGCGGTTCGATGCCGTGATCATGGGCCGGGCCACCTACGAGCTCGGGGACGCCAGCCCGTACCGTCCGCTGAAGCACTACGTGGCCAGCCGCTCGCTGACCGCCCCCGCCGACTCGGGGGACGAGATCATCAGCGGCGACCTGGTGGCCCGGGTGCGGGAGCTCAAGGCCGAGGACGGCCTCGGCATCTACCTCTGCGGCGGTGCCGATCTGGCGGGACAGCTGGTCGAGGAGATCGACGAGTTCGTCATCAAGACGTACCCCGTCTTCCTCGGGTCCGGCATCCCCATGAGCCGGGCCGGGTACGTGCCGCGGGGGCTGGAGCTGACCGACGTCCGCTCCTTCGGCGGCGGTCAGGTCGTGACCACCTACGCCCGCAAGCGCTCCTAGCGCCGTACACGGAAAACCGGCCTACCGTTGAAGGTATGACCGGTCATGATCAGCATCCGTACGGGACGGTCGCCCCGCAGGCCGGGCACGAGCAGCACTTCTGCCCGGCCTGCAGGCGCACCGTCCAGACGATGCTCAAGCGGCGCAAGGTCCTCGGGGCCTGGGTCCCGGTGTGGGGTCCCGGTCCCTGCCGGAACCCCGACTGCCCGGAGTACGTGCCGCCGGGCGGCTAGCGCGCCGCGGCCAGGCCGTTCCGCCACAGGGAGTCCACGCGGGACCGCTCCGTCGCGTTCGGCGTCGCGTTCTGGCAGGAGGTGCCCGGACCGCCGCCCGACATCAGCTCGCTGCACGGACCGGAGTAGTGGTCCGGCAGGCCGAGCACGTGTCCGGTCTCGTGCGCGGTCACCCGGGTCGAGTTGTACTGCTGGTTCTGCCGGTAGTCGAGGAAGATGTACCCGCGGCCGTGGCCGTCGGTGCTGGCGTACGAGCCGCGCGAGTCATTGCCCTCGTAGTACGAGAAGCTTCCGCCCGAGGACACCTCCTGGAGCTTCACGTTCGACACCGAGCTGTTCCAGATCTGCGTGGACCGGGCTATCTGGGACCGGAAGCTCGGCGCGTTGCGGGTGTTGTAGGTGACGGTCACGGCCAGGGCACCCGGCTTCGCGGCCCGCTCCTGGGCCACCGCGCGCTTCACGGCCTCGAAGAACGCCCGGTTGGCGTCGGCGTTCTCCTTCGACTTCTCGTACGCCGCGTAGCTCGCGGGACCGCCCGCCGCGGCGGCGTCGGGGGCGGCTGCCGCGCCGGCGGTGGGCGCGGCGCCGAGGACGGCGGCGAGACCGAGGCCGATCGCGCTCGCCAGCAGACCCTTGCGGGAACGGGGCGAACGGGCGGCGGCATGGGTGTGACGGGACAGGCGCATGTGGGGGGCTCCTGCTCTCGATTCGGTGCGGGGGGTGGGTCGTTCGGTACCGGAGTCTGCGGGAGCCCGAGCCCGCCGCGGATGATGTCAGCACCCGATAGCACCGGCCTATCGAGGGTTTTCGGCACGCCAATCCCCTTAAGGGCAAGAGAAATTGGCGTGAATCAACGGGGTCCCGGTGACTGGTGCGGCCGACCGGCCCCGACCTACCCTCGGGGCATGGAGCTAGAGGTGAGGCACCTGCGCGCACTCTGCGCCATCGCCGACGCCGGCAGCCTGCACAAGGCCGCCCGGCAGCTCGGCGTCAGCCAGCCCTCGCTCACCACCCAGCTGCAGCGGATCGAACGGGCCCTGGACGGCGAGCTGTTCCTGCGCGAACGCACCGGCTGCCGCCCCACCCCCTTCGGCCGCGAGATCCTCGGCCGCGCCCGCCCGCTGCTCGCCGGGATGGCCGCACTGGTCGCGGAGGCGCGGGCCCGCTCCCAGGGCCGGCGGCTGCGGATCGGCTCCACCGCCAGCCGTGCCCTGCCCGGCTGGCTGCGCCGCCTGCACCGCCGGCTCCCCGACACCGAGACCACCCTGGTGGTCGACGTCTCGGCCAACGCACTGCTGCGCATGACGGCTGCCGGACAGCTCGACGTGGCCTTCGTGCACGAGGTGGAGGGCAGCCCGCTGACGGTCCCCGCCGGGCTCCAGCTGCGGGTGCTCATGGAACGGGAACCGCAGTTCGTCTCGATGTCCAGGAACCACCCCGCCGCCCGCCGGCCCGTCGTCGACCTGCGCGACTTCGCCGGGGACCGCTGGACGGTGGACCCCTCGGTGGACGGCGAGTGGGACGGGCTGCGCCGCGTCCTCGCCGGAGCCGGCCTGGACCCGCCCGTGCTGCACACCGACTACCACACCGCCGCCTCGCTGATCGTCTCCGGCGAGGCGGTCGCGCCCTGCCAGCCGACCTCCCTGCCCCGCGAGGACATGGCCATACGGCCGCTGCGCGGCGACCCGCTCGCGGTGCGGCTGCTGCTGGCCACCCTGCCCGGCGCGCACGCCGAGGTGTACGCCGACCTGTGCGCGGCCTACCGCGAGGCCGCGCTGAGCACGGCTCCGTACCGGGCCTGGCTGCGGCGGGCCGGGAGCCCGCTGATGGCAGCGGCGTAGCGGGGCGGGACGCAGGGGATGGGACGGGGAAGCCGGAGGCCCCCCGGCCCGGGGTCACCGGGCCGGGGGGCCTGAACGCACGCGCGGGGGACGCGGGCGGGGGCGGGGGCCCTCCGGGGGAGGGCGGCCCCTTTCGGAAGGTCTAGAGGGTCTTGGCGCCGGTCACCTGCGGGGCGTTCTTGGCCTCCTTGGCCTCCTTGGCCGCGGCGCGCTCGGCCTCCTTGGCCAGGTAGGAGCCCCACTGCTTCTTGGAGCCCGCCTGCATCCCGCGCTCGATGCGGGCGTCGACGTCCGCCTGCAGCCGGGCCTGGAAGTCGTCCCCGCTGTACTGCTCGCGGGCAGCCGCCGTGGCCTGCTCGGTGAGCTGCTCCTTGAGCTCCTTCGCCTGCTGCTTCACGGTCGCCTTCATGTCCTTCACCTGGTCCTTCGAGTCGTTTCGGATGTCCTTGACCGCCTGCCTGAGCGACTTGCCCAGGGTGGGGCGGCTCTTTGCCTTGGCGGGCTGGAGGTGGCCGGAGAGTTCCGCGATGGTGGCGTGCTGGAACAGCATCCGGATCGACACCTCCAGTCCGAGGGTCCGGCGCATGCGGCCGATGATGCGGGTGGCCTTGAGGGAGTTGCAGCCGAGGGCGAAGACGTTGTCGTCGATGCCGACCCGGTCGACACCGAGGACCTCCGCGAAGAGCTCGCAGAGCGCCTCCTCCTGCGGGGTCCGGCCCGCCCGGTACCCGCCGGCGGCGGGTGCGGCGGGAGCCTCCCCGGCGGCCGCGGCCCGGCGTACGAGCAGGGCCTCCAGGGTCTGCGCGGGGAGACCGCCACCGGACCCGGAGGGGGACACGGCGGGGCCGGAGGCGCCGGCTGCCCGCTCCCGTTCGGCGGCCGACAGCACCTCCACGGCGCCGACGGGCTGTGCGGGGGCGGCGGCGATCCCGGTGAGCACGGCGTGCAGCCGTCCGGCGATGTCGCCGACCGCGTCCGGCCCGAGCAGGTTGCGGTGGTACTGGAGGGTCAGCCGGACCTGCGGGTCGGTCTCCACGATCAGGGCGAGGGGGTAGTTGGCGGCGCCCTCGGCACTGGTCCCGGTCACCTCGATGCCCGCCGCCGACGTCGCCTCGGCGATGCCGGCGTGGTCCACCGGGTACGACTGGAAGGCCACCAGGGTGTCGAACAGGGTGTCCAGTCCGGCCGCCCGGTGGATCTCGGGCAGGGCCGCGTGGTGGTGGTCGAGCAGGCCCGACTGGCGGTCCTGCAGGCCGGTCAGCAGCTCGGCGAGGGTCTCCCCGGAATCGAGGCGGACCCGGACCGGCAGCGTGTTGATGAACAGGCCGACCATGGACTCCACGCCCGGCAGCGCGGCCGGACGGCCGGAGACGGTCGCTCCGAACACCACGTCCTGGCGGCCGGTGAGCCCGCCGAGCAGGACCGCCCAGGCGCCCTGGACCAGCGTGTTGACCGTGATGCCCAGTTCGGAGGCGCGGCGCACCAGCCGGCCGGACTCCTCCTCGGACAGGCCCAGGCCCACCTCGCCGGCCCCGGAGGTCCCGCCGCGCTCGCCGGGCGCCGGGACCAGCAGGGTCGGGCCGTCCACCCCGGCGAGCTCCTCGGCCCAGACCCGCTCGGTCTCCGCCCGGTCCTGCCGGTCCAGCCAGGCCAGGAACTCCCGGAAGTCACGGACCGGGGGGAGCCCGGAGGCGTCGCCGTCGGAGGCGTACAGCCGGATCAGGTCCTGCATGATGACCGGCTCGGACCAGCCGTCGATCAGCACGTGGTGGGTGGTGAGCACCAGCTCGCTGCGGTCGGGGCCGAAGCGCACCAGGGTCAGGCGCACCAGCGGCGGGACCGCGCGGTCGAAGTGGCGGGCGTAGTCCTCGGCGAGGAACCGTTCGAAGGCGGCCTGGCGTCCGTCCTCGGCGAGGGGGCCGAGGTCCAGCTCCTGCCAGGGCAGTTCGACCCCGTCGACCACGAGCTGGACGAGGTTGTCCTCGGCGTCCTGGGCGAAGGCCACGCGCAGGTTGGCGTACCGGTCGAGCAGGGCCTGGCCCGCGGCCCGCATCCGGGCGGAGTCGACCGGGCCGGACAGGTGGAACACCGTCTGCATCTGGTACGCGTCGTAGCCGGTGTCGCTGAGCGTGGACTCGAAGAGGATGCCGGACTGCAGCGCGGTCAGCGGCCATACGTCCGACAGGCCGGGGTAGCGCTGCTGCCAGGTGCGGAAGGCGGCGGAGTCCGGCGCGGTGAGCGGGGCGGTCGCGGTGGCCTCCGCGGAGCGGTCCGCGTCGGTGGCGACCTCGGCGAGCGCGGCCACCGTACGGGACTGCAGGATCTGCCGGGGGGTGACGTCCAGTCCGCGGGCGCGGGCCCGGGTGACGACCTGGATGGCGCGGATGCTGTCGCCGCCGACCGCCAGGAAGTCGTCGTCGATGCCGATCCGTTCGGTGCGCAGCACCTCGGCGAAGACGGCGGCCAGCAGTTCCTCCGTCGCGGTGCGCGGCGCCCGGTAGGGGGCGCCGGCGATCTGCGGCTCGGGCAGGCCCTTGCGGTCCAGCTTGCCGTTGGGCGTGAGCGGCAGCTTCTCCATGACGACCACCGTGGCCGGAACCATGTATTCCGGGAGGCGGCCGGCGGCGAGCCGGAGCAGCTCCCCGGTGTCGATCCCGCCCGCGGCGGCGGCGGTGTCCTCGGCGACCACGTAGGCGACCAGGCGGTTGGAGCGGGCCACGACCACGCTCTGCCGGACCTCGGGGTGGGAGCGCAGGACGCTCTCGATCTCGCCGAGCTCCACGCGCAGGCCGTGGATCTTCACCTGGAAGTCGGCGCGGCCGATCAGCTCGATCAGGCCGTCCGGGCCGAACCGGGCGACGTCGCCGGTGCGGTAGAGCCGCTCGGCGGGCAGCAGGTCGCCGTGGGACCAGTCGAGGAAGCGCTCGGCGGTCCGCTCCGGCTGGTTCAGGTAGCCGCGGGCCAGGCCCGTTCCGGCCAGGTACAGCTCGCCGGGGACGCCCGGGGGCACCGGCTGGAGGTCCTCGTCCAGGACGTAGGTGCGCTGGTTCGCCATCGGGCGGCCGTACGGGATGCTCGTCCACTCCGGGTCGGTCTTCTCGACCTCGAAGATCGTCGAGTGGATGGACGCCTCGGTGGCGCCGCCCATCACGATGAAGCGGAGGGAGGGGGCGAAGACCCGGACCCGGTCGGCCAGCGGCACCGGCACCCAGTCGCCGCCGAGGAGGGCCAGGCGGAGCCGCTCCAGGTGCGCCGGCGCCGTGCCGGTCTGCTCCAGCTGGTCGGCCAGCAGGCCCAGCAGGGCCGGGGCGGAGTTCCAGACGGTGATGTTCTCCGAGGCGGCCAGCTCGGCCCAGTGGGCCGGGTCCTTGGTGAGCCCGGCGGCCGGCACGACCACGGTGCCGCCGGCGATGGTCAGGCCCAGGAACTCGTACACGGACATGTCGAAGCTGGGCGAGGACAGCGCGAGGACGGAGTCGCCGGGGCCCACCCCGAAGCGGTTGTTGAGGTCCGCGATGTTGTTCAGCACGCCGGCGTGGCGCAGCGCGATCGGCTTCGGAGCGCCGGTGGAGCCGGAGGTGTGGATGATGTAGCAGAGGTGTTCGGGACCGGCGACCGGCTCCGGGTCGTGCTCGGGGCGCGCGGCCAGTACGGCGGCGTCGCGGTCGAGCAGCACCAGCGGCGGGCTCTGCTCGCCGGCGTCGGGCAGGTTGCCGGTCAGGTCCTCGCGGCTGATCATCACGGCGCACGCGGTGCCGCCCACCATGACGGCGATGCGGTCGGCCGGGTAGTCCGGGTCGAGCGGGACGTAGGCGCCGCCGGCCTTGAGCACGGCCAGCTCGGCGACCAGCAGGCCGGGGGAGCGGTCCAGGCAGAGGCCGACGCGGACGTCCGGGCCGACCCCGAGCTCGCGCAGGTGGTGGGCCAGCCGGTTGGCGGCGGCGTTGACCTCGCGGTAGGTGAGCCGCTCGGTGCCGTGGACGACGGCGACCGCGTCGGGGGCGGCGGCGACCTGGGCCTCGAAGGCCCGGTGCAGCGTGCCGTGGGCGTGCTCGGGGAACTCGGCTCCGGTGCGGTTCCACTCGATCAGCGTCCGGTGCAGCTCGTCCTCGGTGAGCAGGCGCAGCCGGCTGACGGGGCGGGCCGGGGAGGCCAGTCCGTCGGCGAGCAGGGCGCGGTAGTGGCCGAGCAGGCGGAGTGCGGTGTCACGGTCGAACAGGGCCGGGTCGTAGTGGAGTTCCAGCTCCGCGCCGCGGACCAGCAGCAGGAGCTCGTACGGGGCGGGAGCGTCGGTGCCGGCCGGGTCGGCGGGGTCGGCCGTCGCGGCGTCGGCCGGGAGTACGGCGAAGGCGGTCACGGTGGAACCAGTCGTTCCGGATTCCGTGGCGGGTATGCCGGCCGCGGCCAGCCCGGTGAGCGTCGCCGCTCCGTTCACCGGGAAGCGAAACCCCCCGTCGGGACCGCCCAGGGCGATCCGGTCCTGGCCGGTGTAGCGGAACAGCAGGGCGGCGAAGGCGGCCGCCAGCACCTCGCCCCGTACGGCCTGGGAGGCCGCGGCCAGTACGTCGAAGGTGGTGTGCACCACCGCCGAGCACCGGGGCGCCGTGTCCGGGAGGCGCGGCCGGTCCGACGGCACGAGGGCCGGCGGCCAGGCCTCCTGGGAGGCGTCGTGGTGGTGGTCGAGGGTGGTCATGGTCCGACTCCGATCAGTTCTGCGGAAACGCTGCTGGGGCTCTCGATGGGGAGGGGATGGCGGGCGCACAGCCACCGCACCTCCTCGCGGATCCTGGCGACCAGTGCGGGGTCGATCCGGTATTCGGTGTCCGTCAGGGCCGTGGTGCCCTCCAGGACGGTGTGCATGAGGAGCGCGCACTCGCGCATCTGCTCGGGGCCCATGCCGCGCTGGGCGAGGATGTTGGTGCCCAGCCGCAGTCCGCTGGTGACCAGCGGCGGCTTGGTGTCACCGGGGATCCGGTTGCGGTTGGCGAGGATCCCGCACTCCTCCAGGGCCCGTTCGGCGATCACACCGGTCAGACCGACCCGAGCGGTGTCGATCAGCACGATGTGGTTGTCGGTGCCGCCGGTGAGGATCCGGTAGCCCAGCGAGGACAGTTCGCCGGCCAGGGCCGAGGCGCTCTCGACGATCAGCCGCGCCGTGTTCCGGAAGCCCGGGCCGGAGGCCACGGCGAAGGCGCGGGCCTTCGCGGCGATCGAGGCCGGGCTCGGGGTGCCCTGGGACTGCGGGAAGACGGCCCGCTGGATCAGCCGGTTCAGCGGGGTGCGGCCGTCCGGACCGGGGGTCTGGTATTCCCGGCCGCTGAGGATCAGACCGCCGCGCGGGCCGCCCAGCTGCTTGTAGGTGCTCATCGTGGTGATGTGGGCGACGTCCACCGGGCTCGGGTGCCGCCCTGCCGCCACCAGGCCCGCGATGTGGGAGATGTCGGCCAGCAGGTACGCCCCGACCTTGTCGGCGATGGTGCGGAAGCGGACGAAGTCGACGGTGCGCGGGTAGGCGCTCGCGCCGGCGATCAGGACCTTGGGCCGGTGCTCCAGCGCCAGCGCCTCGACCTGGGCGTAGTCGATGCGGCCGGACTCGTCCAGGCCGTAGTGCACCGCGTGGTAGTGACGGCCGGTGACCGACGCCCGGGAGCCGTGGGTGAGGTGGCCGCCGGCGTCGAGGTCCAGGCCGAGGATGGTGCCGCCCGGCGGGACCAGGGCCGCGAGCACCGCGAGGTTGGCGGAGGAGCAGGAGTGCGGCTGCACGTTGGCGTAGCGGGCGCCGAACAGGCCCTTGGCCCGCTCCACGGCGAGGCGTTCCACCTCGTCGAACTGCTGGGCGCCGGGGTGGTACCGGGCGCCGGGGTAGCCCTCGGCGGTCACGTTGGACAGGGCCGCTCCGCCGGCCGCGAGGACCGACGGGTCCGCGATGCTCGCCGACGCGATCATCGCGAGCACGGTGTTCTGCTGGCTCACCTCGGCGTCCAGGAGCGCGGCGAGCTCGGGGTCGGTGTCGTTCAGGGCGTCCATGCCGATCCGGAGCAGGTCGGCCTGCTCACCGCCCACGACGGTTTGACGGGTCATCGCCTGTACCTCATCTCGCGCTTCCGTAGCGCCTCGAAGGATCAACTGCAGGTCGGGGCAGCCGTTTTCAGTGGGTGCGGTCCTTGTTGAAGTGCTTCATGGACCACATGAAGCCGAGGAGGGCGATGCCGGCGCACCAGGCGAGGGAGATCCAGCCGCTGT
>NZ_JBFBGR010000028.1:0-64807 GCF_040684755.1 Streptomyces sp. NPDC089799
ATCAAGGACCCGGCTCAGTTCGCCGCGTTCAGCAAGATCGTGGAGCACGAGAGCGGCTGGAACCCGTCGGCGACCAACGCCTCCTCCGGCGCCTATGGTCTGGTCCAGGCCCTGCCCGGCTCGAAGATGGCTTCGGCCGGTGCGGACTGGAAGACGAACCCGGCCACCCAGATCAAGTGGGGTCTGGACTACATGAACTCCCGCTACGGCTCCCCGGTCGGCGCCTGGAACTTCTGGCAGGCCAACCACTGGTACTAAGCCACCAGCACACAGCACACAGCACACAGCAGCACGCATGCGAAGACGCCCGGCCGGAACCCCCGGCCGGGCGTCCTCGCATGTGCGGACCCGGAGCTCCGCCCGTGGGTGAGGAGGGTCACCCACGGTCACGGTCCCCGCGGGCCGCGCCGTTGCTAGATTGTGCGGCGGCCCGGTCTCGGGCCCCGGACGAGATGCGCCGTACCCGGTTACGCACGACGACGCGCCAGGCGCCGTCCCACCGGAGGGTGCCGAAGCGCCGTCCGGACCCGGGTGGCGTTCCCTCGTCGCACAGATGGGCCGGACACATGACCGTACCGCTCACCCGCACCCTCTACCGGACGACCGCCCACGCCGACGGGGGCCGCACCGGCACCGTACGCACCCAAGACGGCCGGCTGGACGTGCGCCTGGCCCCGCCCCGCAAGAACGTGCCGGGCACCACCAACCCCGAGCAGCTGTTCGCCGCGGGTTTCGCGGCCTGCTTCACCTCCGCACTGGCCGAGGTCGCCGCCGAATTCGGGGCGGACGCCTCCACCGCGCGCGTCGCCTGCGAAGTCCGGCTGGGGACCACGGACACGCCCGCGGGCTACGGCCTCGCGGTCGCCCTCACCGTCTCCCTCCCCGGCTGGACGGCCGCGGACCTGCTGCCCCTGCTCCACCGGGCGGACGCCGTCTGCCCCTACTCGCAGGCCGTGCGCGGGAACATCGAACTGTCCCTGCTCGCCGAGGACGGCGGCACCGCCGATGCCTGAGCCGCTGTACGAGGACGAGGCGGTCGGCCCGGGGAGGGCCGGGAGACTTCCGGCAGCGGGCGGGCCCGGCATCCCGGTACCCGAGCGGGGCGCCTGGCTGCGGCGCGGGATCAGCCGTGACGGCGGACCCCTGATCGAGGACCGCGAGGTGGTGTGGCTGCAGGCCGGGCCGTACTTCGCCGACAGCCGCGGATTCGCCGGCGTCACGTCCTTCGACGGCCGTCAGGTGCACTTCCACCACCTGACGGGGGAGCCCGGCGAGGACGCGGGTACCTTCCGGCGGGAGGGCACGGACCTCATCGAGTGGGGCACCAACACCGACGGCAGCACCTTCCTGGAGGTCTGGACCCCCCTCCCCGTCAATGACGTCGAAGCCCACGGCGACGTGGACACCGGCTCCTGGTCCGCCCCGGGATACCACGTGGTGCGCGTCGGCCGGCACCTCGTGCACGTCGATTCCCGGACGGGCACGTACTGGCAGCTCTGAGCAGTCGGTTCCGGGCAACCGGCCGGTTCGGCGAGCCGGATCAGGAAGTCGGGAGTCGGGAGCCGGGTCGCGGAGCCGGGTCAGCGGGGCATCGCCCCGATCACCGCGGTCGCGACCTTCTCCGCTTCCTCACGACAGCTTCCCGCCGGATGTTCCGGCCCGCTGAGCCTGACGAGGACGGTGAGGTTCCCGTCGCGAAGGTCGAGCCGGCAGCCCGTGCCGTCCGACCAGGCGGTGTCCCAGTACGCCTCGTCGCCCGGGCCGGGGCCGGCTTTGGCCCCGCGCTTGCTCACCGAGCCGGCGAGGTCCGCACGGGCCGCCTCCTCACCGCCCGTCCGTACGGTGGTCCCGTCCGGCCGCGTGGCGGAGGCGGTGCCGCGGTGCATCCACCAGGACACGTACGCGTGCTCGCGCGAGGTGCCGTACGCGTTCCAGGTGCAGCTCGCATAGGCGTTGTTCCCGGCGTCGCTGCGCGTGTCGTGCGCCGTGTCCCAGTCGGCAACGGGCAGCGGGAGCCCCCGCGCCACCTCGTCGCAGAACACCATGTTGACGAACCGGTCACCCTCCGGGCCGCGCGCTTCCGCCCCCGTCCCGCCGGGCCACAGGGCGTACGTCGTGGCGGCGGCCACCACCACCGCACCCGCCACCACCGGTCCACGGAGGAACCGGCGCCGCACCCGGCCGCCGCCGTCGGGCGCTGCGGCGCCGTCCGCCGTCGTGCGCACGGCCGTCGGCGCGCCGGCGGGTGCGGCGGCAGACGCGGTGGCCGCGGACCACGGGCCGGAGCCGGCCGATGTGCCCGAGCCGGCCCCGCCCGGGCCCGCCCCGGCGGCAGACGCATCCACCAGGGTCCGCTCCGGAGCGCCGAGCACCCGGTCCACCTCGGCCTGCTGAGCGGCGATCATCCCGCGCACGGCCTCCGGCCACCGGTCGCCACCCCCCGGAGCCACCGGCCCCAGCAGCTCCAGCAGCCCTGCCGGCGTGGGCCGGGCGGCCGGATCCTTGGCCAGACAGGCGGCGACGACCTCCCGCAGCCCCTCCGGTACGGCCGCCAGCTCGGGCTCGCCGTGCACCAGGTCGTACAGGGTCCGCAGCGTCGACTCCCGGGCGAAGGGAGAGCGTCCGCTCGCCGCCATGGCCAGCACCGAGCCGAGCGCGAACACATCGCTCGCCGCGGTCAGTTCCTTCGCCTCGGCCTGCTCCGGTGACATGAAGGCGGGCGAGCCGACGACGACCCCGGCCGCGGTGAGCTCGGTCGACCCCGGCCCCGCCACCTCCCCTGCGTCCGCGCCCGCCCGGGCGATCCCGAAGTCGATGACCCGTACGCCGTCCTCGGAGAGCAGCACGTTGTCCGGCTTGAGGTCCCGGTGCACCAGCCCCGCCCGGTGTATCTCCACCAGAGCCGTGGCCAGGCCCGCCGCGATCCGGCGCACGGCCTCCCCCGGCAGCGGGCCGACCAGGTCGACCACGTCGCCGAGCGAGGGCCCGGTCACGAACACCGAGGCCAGCCACGGCGTTTCCGCCTCCGTGTCCGAATCGGTCACGGAGGCCGTGAAGGCCCCCGACACCCGCCGCGAGGCATCCACCTCCCGCCGGAACCGCGCCCGGAAGGACGCGTCGGCGGCGATCCGCGCGTGCACCTGCTTGACGGCCACCAGCCGCCCGTCCGGCGCGGCACCCAGCAGCACCCGCCCCATGCCGCCCCGCCCGATCTCGGCGAGCAGCCGGTACGGCCCGACCGCGACCGGATCCGTCCCCTTCAGCCCTTTCACCGCTGCGGCACCACCCTCATCGCCGACCGCGCGGCCTGCAGGGCCAGCGACTCGCACTCCACTCCCGGCCCATACCGCGCCCCCTTCACCTGAACCGTCAGGTGAAGGTTCGCATCGCGCACTGACAACCTGCAGCGGAGGGGGCCGCCTTCGTCCACGGGGAGCCACAGCCCCTCGTCGGCGAACTCGGGACGGGCCTCGCGTCCGGCCCCGCCGCCCGGCCGGCTCCCCTCATGGGCGCGGTCGGCCTGCACCGCTCCGGTCCCGGCGCCCGGGGAGGTGAAGTAGGTGCGCCACTCGACCGAGACCTCGCTGGAGCCGAACTCGACTCCGCTCTGGACCCAGGCACAACCGCCACCGGAGCCCGAAGGGTCCACGGTGATCCCCCGACCACCACCCCCCAGCGCGAAGCCGCCCGGCAGCTGCATCTCCCCGCCGATGTCCCGGCAGGTGGCGGCCTCCGCCCGGTACGCGTCGGCCACCCGCGACAGCGGCGCCTCCTCCGGGAACAGGGCGTAGTACGCGTCGTCGCCCACGACCGCCCCGGCCCCGCCGAGCACGGCCAGGACGGCCACCACACCCCCCGCGACCAACGCCCGCCGCCGCCTCCGCCGACGTACGGAGACACCCGCAGCGGGGACGACAGCGGAGGCGGCACCGGATACGAGCCCTGCGGCACCCGCACGCGGCGGCATCGCGGCCGCGAACTCCGCCGCCTCGGCCCGCTGAGCGGCGATCAGCCCCGTCACCACGCCGGGCCAGGGCCGTGCGGCCGGCGCCACCCGGCCGACCAGCGCGAGCACCTCGTCCGGTCCGGGCCGCAGCGCCGGGTCCTTGGCCAGACACGGCTCGATCACCCCGCGCAGCGCGCCCGGCACACCCGAAAGGTCGGGCTCCGCGTGCACGATCTCGTACAGCAGGCGCGGTACGGACTCCGCCGCGAAGGGCGGCCGCCCCGTACAGGCCGCGACCAGCGTGGACCCCAGCGCGAACACATCGGTGGCCGGCGTGACCGCCAGGCCCTGCGCCTGCTCGGGTGCCATGAACGACGGCGAGCCGATCAGCGCCCCGGTGTGGGTGATGCGCGTCCGGCCCTCGACGGGCCGCGCGATGCCGAAGTCGATGACCCGTACGCCGTCCTCGGTGAGCAGCACGTTGGACGGCTTCAGGTCCCGGTGCACCAGTCCGGCCCGGTGGATGTCCCCGAGGGCCGTGGCCAGCCCCGCCGCCAGGCGCCGTACGGCCTCCTCGGGCAGTGGGCCGGCCGTCTCCAGGGCCTCGCCCAGCGCGGGCCCCGGCACGAACACCGAGGCCAGCCAGGGTGTTTCCGCCTCCGGGTCCGCGTCCACGACGGGCGCGGTGCAGGCGCCCGAAACCGTGCGCGAGGCAACGACCTCCCGCCGGAAGCGGGCCCGGAAGCCGTCCTCGTCGGCGTATTCGGCGTGGATCTGTTTGACGGCCACGAGCCGTCCGTCCGGACCGGCCCCGAGCAGGACCCGCCCCATCCCGCCTTCCCCGAGCACGGCGAGCAGCCGGTACGGCCCGGCCGCGGCGGGTGCGGGCCCCGATATCGGTCGCATGGAGGTGGTCCGTCCATCACACGGGCCGTCAACTCGGCCGAACCCCCGCCCGACGGAACCCAGCTGCCGGCGAGCCTAACCCACGGACCGGGCCGCTCATCAGACCATCCCTCAGACCTCTCGTCGCATGTCTCGTCGGATGTCTCGTCGGTGATCCCGTCGGATGCTTCGTCGGATGCTTCGTGGGATCAAGTGATCGGCTGTGAGGTCCCGTCGGGCAACGAGCAGACCTCTCCGCCGTACGGGCGCGACACGATCTGTCCGCCCGCGGCCGTGCAGTCGTCCCGGGTGATGGTCGGGGACACGGCGGCCTGGGCGCTGACCGCCCCGACGGCGCTCATGCCGGCAAGGGTCGCCGCGGCCAGTGCGAGACCCAGCATCCTTCGCAGTCGCAGACGCATGGCTTCCTCCTCCGGGCGCCCCGTTCGGCCCTGTGGGGGAAGAACGAGCCCATGTCCCGGGCGGACGGCGCCCTGCTTCTCAGCATGGGCGACGCGCACGGGCCCCGCGAGGCGAATCGAGCCGAGCCGGACCGAAGCCCCCGCCCCTACCGGGCAGGAACACCTGCTCAACCCCTGAGCAGCGGGTTTCAGTAGGTACCGGGACCCGCGCCGTGAACCGGCGGGTTGCCCATGGCGCGCAGCTGCTGCCACAGATACAGGTCGATGCGTTCGACGAAGTCGGCGGCCTGCGCCTCGGCCGAGGCCGCCGCCCAGGACGAGGCGCCGACCGACCCCTCCAACTGCTGGTAGTACAGGTGCAGCTGCTCCAGCGCATGACGGAGCGCCGCGGCCTCGACGGGCACGATGCCCGCGACCGCGGTGACGTAATTGGGCCACCAGCCGTTGACGGCCTCCCTGAGCAGGTTCTTCAACTGTCTGGACGTGCCGCACGCAGCCACGAAGCAGGCCGGTGGCGGGCGCAGCACCCGGAGCAGGGCGTCGGTCTGGGCGGCGGTGCCCCGCCAGCGGTTGCGGCGTTCCGCGTCCTCCCAGCGGTCCCGCGTCATCCCCAACTCGGCCGCGGTCCGGCTCATCGTCAGCCCGGCCAGGGTGCGGCACTGGGCGAGCGTCGTGGCCTCCCCGACGAGGTCGACGGGGGAGCACCACAGCGCGGCGGCCAGCGCTTTGACCTCGTCGTCGTCGGGCACGACGGTGCCGGATTCCCAGGCTTCCAGCAGGGCCGGCGGAAACGGTTTTCCCTGATAGGCGGCAATGGCGTAGGCGACCTGACCGAGAGTCACCCCGAGCATGCCGCGGATCGCGCCGGCGCGGGCCGGCTCGAATGGGGGGAGGACGGATGGATCCTCTACGAAGGACATAGCGGCACACCGTAGAGACCGACCGGCATTTCGCCAAGGCCCGGAAAGCGCGGTCCGTACGCACTACCCCCTGCTCGACCGGGCGGCCGCACCCTGCCGGTGACCGGCGATCTTGTCGGAATCGGCGCGCCTCCGACCTGCGCATTCTCCGTTTCGGGAGTCTCCCGAAACGCAAACCGGAGCGCGCTCCTTGGGCATTTCCTCCAAAGTTTTCCGTGAACACCCCCTTCCGCTTGGGGGAGTTGACGAGTAGCCGAATCCCTACTTAGAGTCCCGTCGTCCGCAGCGGAAGAATTCTTCCGTGATGCGAAAGGGGCAGTGGCTCCGTGCTGCCCACCCATGCAGCACACCACAGCACAGCCTGCAGCACAGCACGGCACGGCCTGCACCACAGCACGGCCCGCAGCTCGACACCGCCTGCAGCACAGCACTCTGCAGCACAGCACTTCTGCAGCATTCCGCGGCCGGCACCTCCTGCATCCGGCACGGCCCGCAGCACGGCACTTCCCAGCACACAGCACCTCCTTGAGTACGGCACTTCCTCCGGCACGGCACAGCCGTCAGCACAGAACCAACCCTCTGCAGCACAGCACCGCCTGCAACGCCCCGGCGCCGGCCGTCCCCCGGCGGCGGCCGCCCACCTTCCACCCGCACGCCCCGGAACCCCCGTTCCGCGGGCGGTGTCCCAAGGACTCCGCTTGTCGCCCCGCGCCTCCGCCCCAACGCCCGATGCGCCCACGCACCCGGTCGACGAGATCCTCCCGACCCGCCGCCTGGTGCCCGCCGCGCTCCAGCACGTCGCCAGCATGTACGCCGGCCTCACCGCACCACCGCTGATCATCGGCGGATTCCTCGGCCTGACGGCCTCGCAGCTCTCCGCCCTGCTCGCCGCGTCCCTCCTCGTCGCCGGTCTGGGCACCATCGCCCAGACCCTCGGCCTGTTCGGCATCGGCGCCCGGCTGCCCCTGACCAACGGCGTCTCCTTCGCCGTGGTGGCCCCGGCCCTCTCCACCTCCGCCGCCGTGGGACGGGAGAACGCCCTCCCCCAGATCTTCGGCGCCACCCTGATCGCAGGAGTCCTCTGCATCCTGCTGGCACCCGCCTTCAACCGGCTGGTCAGGTTCTTCCCGCCGGTCGTCAGCGGCACCGTGATCACCCTCGTCGGGCTGTCGCTCCTCCCGGTGGCCAGCACCTGGGCCCGCGGCGGCGACACCGGTGCGCCGGACTTCGGCTCGCCCTCCAACCTGGCCCTGGCCGGCGCCACCCTCGCCATCACCCTGGCCGTCCACCGTGCGCTCTCCGGCCGCTTCCTCGGCCGCATCGCCGTCCTGCTCGGCATGCTCGCCGGCACCCTGATCGCCATACCCCTGGGCAAGGTCGATCTCGATCCCCTCGAAGAAGCGCCGCTCTTCGCCTTCCCCGAGCCGTTCGCCTTCGGCGCCCCGCAGTTCGTGCCCACGGTCATCACCACCGGCGTGGTGGTGATGCTCGTCTCGATGGCCGAAGCCACCGCCTCGCTCTTCGCCATCGGCGCCGTCTCCGGCCGCCCCACCCAGGGCTCCACCATCACCGGAAACCTGCGCGCCCAGGGCCTGGGCACCGTGCTCGGCGGCGTGCTGGGGGCGTTCACCCCCACGGTCTTCGCGCAGAACGTCGGCCTGGTCGCCCTCAGCCGGATCCACAGCCGCTACGTGGTCACCGTCTGCGGTGCGATCCTGGCCCTCCTGGGCCTCGTGCCGGTGCTCGGCTCCCTCGTCGCGCTCGTCCCGCCGCCCGTCCTGGGTGGAGCGGGCGTGGTCTTCTTCGGCTCCGTCGCCGTCGCGGGCATCCGCACCCTGGCCAAGGCGGCCCTGGGCACCGGCCACAACAGCCTGATCGTCTCCGTCACCCTCGCCTTCGGCCTCGTCCCCGTCGTCAGCCCGGACTTCTACGGCGACCTGCCGGCGCCGGCCGAAACCGTCCTGGGATCGGGCATCTCCGCCGGCTGTCTGGTCGCCGTACTGCTGAACTACCTCCTCAACCACCTCGGCGGCGGCACCGAAGCCGACCCGGACCCCATCCCGGCCCAGCAGACCTCGCCGCTCGCCGCCCCCGGCCTCACGGGTCCGCCCCCTCTCCCCAGCCGGCGCCTGCACGGCCCGGGCGCCCAGTCCGTACCCGCACCCTCGCCGTACGCCGCGCCCTCGCCGTACCCCGCACCCACGCCGTACGCCGGCCCGCCCACGGACTGGCCCGCCCCCGGGCAGACCCACCCGAACTTCCCCACCCCACCCCCGCCCCAGGCATCCGGCCATCCCTCCACCCCTCCGGCGGACTTCTCCTCCCCTTCCTCCCCCTCATCCGACGCGTCGGTCGGGTTCCCCGGCCCGCTCCACCCCCTCCACTCCCGGCTCAACCACCCTCGGGCCCAGGCCATCCGCGTCCACGACGACGAGCCCACCCACCACCCCGAAGGCCCCGGTCGGCCGTCCCCGAACGACAGCTGGTAACCGCGGCAGCTGGTAACCGCGACAGCTGGTAACCGCGACGGCCGGTAGCCCCGGCAGCGGGCATCCCCAGAACCGCCCGCTCCGGCGAGCGGGTGCGGCAGAGCGCCTCCCGGCCCCATCCGGGAGGCGCTCTGCCCGTACGAGGCGACCACCGTCGCCCGATGATCCGATCAATCGTTCGATTCGCGGCGGTGTGGACGGGCTCTGCCCGAGGGGGAGTGGGGAGCGGGGGAGCGTGGAACTGGGGTGCGCCCGTCGGCTGCGGTGCAGTGCAGTGCGGTGCGGAGAGGGCCGGCCAGAGGGCCGGCCGACACGACGGTGCCCGACCCCGGTCGATCGGGAGGCCGAAAGCGTCCCCTGCCAGGCACGGTGTGGGCAGGGTGCGGGCGGACGGGCGGCCGACACCGCCCGTCAAGGCGCTATGCCCCTATTGCACGGATATTCTGTGAAGTGTGATCGAGTCTGGACGGCCGCGGCCCCGTCGGCGCTACGGCCGTGGGTGGCTCGTTCGGCTGTCTCCGGTCATCCTGACCGTCGTGATCGCCAGCCTGGCCTACGCCACTCCGCCGGAGATGGCCTTCAGCCGCCTCCTGCCCGCGGCACCGGCCCTGGCGGCCGCCATGTGGCCGGTCCTCCCCACCATCCTGCTCGGCACGGTCTGCCTCCTCCTGATGATCGGCCTCGGCATGGTCTTCCCCGACCTGGGGACCTGGTGGACGGCCGCCGGAATCATCGCGGTCACCGTGGCCGCCGCCTACGGAAGCCACCTCCGCCTCCAGCGGGAGCGCACCCTGATCCAGGTACGGCTCGTCGCCGACGCCGCCCAGCAGGTGGTGCTGAGCCCCATGCCCCGCCGCTTCGGCGACGTCGAGATCGAATCCCTGTACCTCGCCGCCGCGGCGGAGGCCCGCATCGGCGGCGACTTCTACGAGGTGGTCGACACGCCGTACGGGGTCCGGCTGCTCATCGGCGACGTCCGGGGCAAGGGCCTGCCCGCGGTGGGAACGGCCGCGGCCATCGTCAACGCCTTCCGGGAGGCTGCCTACGGCGAGACCGACCTGGTCGAGGTCGCACGCCGGCTCGACGCCAGCAGCACCCGCTACAACGCCGCCTTTCCGCCTGAAGGGCCGATGGAGCGCTTCGCCACCGCCCTCCTCGTCGAGATCCCGCACGAGGGCAGACGTATCCACATCCTGAACTGCGGACACCCGCCACCGCTGCTCCTGAACCGCGGAAAGCTCTGCGTCCTGGAACCCGACACCCCCTCGCCCCTGCTCAGCCTCGCGGAGCTGATCGGCGACGACTACACCGTCGACAGCTTCGGCTTCGTGCCCGGCGACCTGCTGCTCCTCTACACCGACGGCATCGCCGAGGCCCGGGCCCGCGACGGTGAGTTCTTCCCGTTGACGGCCTGGATGAACCGACAGCCCCCGACACCGCCCCGCGAACTGCTCACGGCCCTCCACCGCGACCTCCTCCGCTACAGCAGGGGCCGCCTGGACGACGACATCGCCGCCCTCGCCGTACGCCTGCACGAGTCCTGAGCCGCGACTCCCGGCCCCCCGGCCGCTCACCCACCCGCTGCGAGGCCCCGGGGCGGTCCGACACCCGCCCCTCCACCTCGTCCTGCCTCCGCCCCACGCAGCGTTCACCGCCCACGAGTGGACCAATGGCCCGATCCCACCGCCTCACCGGCAAGACTGATGAGCCGCGTTCCGGCGCACCGGAACCGGCGCACCGGAACCGGCGAACCGGAACCGGCGAACCGGAACCGACAGGGGACAGAGGAGGGAGGACGGCGGGCGGCGCCGCCGCCATCGCACCGGCATGAATCCCACCGGCATGGATCCCACCGGCATGAGTCCGACCGAGCAGCGCGCCGAGGGCGCGGGCCCGTTCACCACCCGCCTCACCTGGCAGCCCCCCGAGGGCGGCACCGCCGTGTGGGAGTCGAGGCCCGCCCGCCGGCGCGGCGTCATCGCCGTCCGCCCGCCCGGAGCCCCCGCCGGCGGGCACACCCGTGCCGACGCGGCCGCCCTGCGCCGGCTGCGCCGGCTCAACGCCCTGGCCGCCACCGCCTTCATCATCGGCGGAGCGCTCTTCGCCACCGGCGCCGGCGTCGCCCAGTTCGGCTCCGGCGACGCCCTGACCTGCGCCTCGATCTACTTCGCCGGCGGTCTCTTCTTCAACACCGGCGGCTTCGCCTCGCTGCTCCAGGTCGTCAACAGCCCCCGCCACGTACCCGGCGGCGAGGGCCGGCTGGTCACACCCGCATGGCGCTGGTGGAGCTACGAGCCGACCCGGGTGGACTGGCTGAGCGCGTTCGTCCTCTTCGTCGGCACCCTGGTCTTCGGAGTCAACCTCCTGGACTCCTTCCTCCAGGGCCTGACCGTCCAGCAGGTCAACCGCCTGATCTGGACCCCGGACGTGATCGGCTGCATCCTCTTCCTGGTCTCCGGACACCTCGGGTTCGTGGAGATCTGCCACCGCCCGTGGATCTGTCTGCGCAGCCGCAGCCTCGGCTGGTGGATCGTCGCCGTGAACCAGTTCGGCTCGGTCCTCTTCATGATCTCGGCACTGGCCGCGTACACCCGCCCCGCCACCGGCAGCCTGATCAGCACCGGCGTCGCCAACTGGGGCACCCTCCTCGGCGCCGCCTGCTTCTCCCTCGGCGGCCTCCTCCAGCTCTACGAACGCCCCTGACGGCACCCTCGGCCGACGGGCGGGAACGACACCTGCTCGCGCCCGCCCTCCGCGGGCTCCGACCGCTCAGTCGAGGCGCTTGGCGGTCTTGATGTAGACCGGCTCCACCGGAACGTCCTGCATGCCGTCCCTGGTCGTCGTAGGAGAGCTCACGATCCGGTCCACGACCTCGATTCCCCTGGTGACCTTCCCGAAGACGGCGTAGCCGGCGTCAGGACCGGGGTCGAGCGCGGGATTGTCCGCCACGTTGACGAAGAACTGGGAAGTGGCCGAGTCCGGGACCGAGGTGCGGGCCATGGCGATCGTTCCGCGGGTGTTGCGCAGCCCGTTGCCGGACTCGTTCACGATCGTCTCGCGGGTGTTCTTCTCGACCATCAAGTCGGTGAACCCACCGCCCTGGACCATGAATCCGGGGATCACACGGTGGAAGATCGTGTTGTTGTAGAACCCGCCGGCGACGTACCTGACGAAGTTGTTCACCGAGACCGGGGCCTTCTCGGCGTCGAGTTCGAGCTCGATTTCGCCGAAGCTGGTGACCAGCAGAACGTGCGGCTGCTGCGCACTCATCGTCGTCTCCTGTGCAGATCGCATGCTGAACAACCTCGGCGACGGCCTGAACCGCCAACCGGGCCACGAGGTCCCATTCCATCCCCGGACCCCCAATCCTCGCAGGTCGGCACCGGGGTTCCACCAACCGGCCAGGGGGGTGGCCTCGGCTAGAGGCGGCGTCCGTCCAGCCTCTGCGTGTGCCTCCTGAGCTGGGCGAAGAGCTTGTCGACGAGCTTGTCGACGGCCGTGTGCACGTCCGAGGCCGTTGCGGTGATGGTGGTGAGGTCCTGGCCGTCCACCCGGAGGGTGCCCGAGGCGATCCGCTCCGCACCGTTGGTCTTCAGGCTCACCCGAGCGCTTGCGGTCTCGGTGCCCCGCCCGTCGAGCGCGCCGAGCCTTTCGCCGACGAAGTCGCGCAGTGCGTCGGTGATCTCGACGTTGTCTCCGTTGAGCGTGTAGAGCATCTCTTGCCTCTCGGTTCTGACAGGTCCTCGCTGCTCAGGCTAGGCGCCTTGTCGCGCACGCACGAAGTTGCGGCAGGATTTTTTCCCTTCTGACTCGATTGATGTGCATTCGCATGCGCCGCCGCGTACCCGTCCGCGGCCGAGTCGAGCGCCGCCGTCCACCGGGGACTGCGGGCGGACCACACGTTTCAAACAACCGTATTGAACAACTGTCATAGACGTGCGTATAGTCGATCTCGGCGAAGCACCGCCACTCCGACACCCGGATCCACAGAGGGGTACCACCGCCATGACCGTCCAGCCCGCCCGCGCGACCCTGACCGTCGACAACCGCACCCTGTCCTACCTGGACTTCGGTGGCACCGGCCGCCCCCTGGTGGTCCTGCACGGCCACCTCTCCGAGGGCGCCTCCTTCACCGCCCTGGCCACCGCCCTCGGCCCCGAATGGCGGGTGATCGCCCCCGACCAGCGCGGCCACGGCGACTCCGACCGCGCCCCCGAATACACCCGCGCCGGCTACGTCGCCGACCTCCTCGCCCTCGTCGACCACCTCGGCATCGACCGCGCGGTCTTCCTCGGCCACTCCCTCGGCGCGATCAACGCCATCCATCTGGCCGCCGAACGCCCGGACCTGGTCGAGGCCCTGATCAACGTCGACACCGCCGTGGACCTCCCCGACCACGGCACCAGCCCCCTCGCCTTCGTGCTCGGCCTCCCCCACACCGCGCCCACCCGCGAGGAACTGGCCGCCTCCTGCGGACCCCTCGCCGCCGTCCTCGGCCCCGTGCTGCGCCCGCTGCCCGACGGCGCCGGCTGGCGGCTGCCCTTCCACCCGCAGGACACCGTCGACTCCGAGAACCTCGTCCACGGCGACCACCGGAAGCAGTGGCTCGCCACCGACTGCCCCGCGCTCCTGATCCACGGCCTGCGCAGCCAGGTCCTGCCCGCCGAACAGGCCCGGGCCATGTGCTCCGAGCGCCCCGGCACGGTCTACCGCTCCCTGGACACCGACCACTTCGTCCAGCAGGCGGACCCCGACGGCTTCGCCACCACGGTCCGCGACTTCCTCGCGGAGGCCGGTGTGTGACCAGATGATGATTCCTTCGTTGTCCGCAGCGTGGGACAACGTCAAGGCCCCGGAGCCGGGCTGCGCCAGGCTGAGGCGGTCATCGTCGAGCGCTACCCCCGACTGCTGTGTCTGGCCTACCTGGTGCTGCCGCCGGACCTCGACCGGCACACGCGGCTGCTGCGCGCCCACCGTGCCGTCCAGCACTCCCTGCGGGCCGCGGGGCGCCGGGCCCGGCACGGCGCGGACCCGCTGGCAGCCGTACGGGCCGAGGTGGTGCGGCGCGCCGCCGGGCGGCGGCGCGGGCCGTTCCCGCCATGGGTGTGGGGGCTGCGGATGTGGCCCACGGCCGAGGGGCTCGACGAGGTGGCGCGCGGACTGGCGGGGCTGTCCCCGTACGCCCGCGCGGCGCACGTGCTGTGCCGGTACGACGGACTGGACCAGGACACCGCGGCGGACGTGCTCGCGCAGGCCGGAGCCGGTGATCCGGGCGGCGAGGTACGGGCGGCCCTCGCGGCCGGTACCGGACCGGAGGCCGCAGCCGGGCCGGAGGAGGGGGCTCCCGGGCGCAGGGGCGTCGGTGCCGGGCCCCGGCCGGACAGAGAAACGATCTTGCACCCGGCGGACGTCCACACCCGCCCCACCGATCTGCTGCTGCGCCGCACCCGCATCCGCGCCGCCTGGGGCATCGCCGCCGTCCTGCTGTCGGCCGCCGGGCTGACCCGGGCCACCGTCGCCGGGCCGGACTCGGGGCACCCCGTCGCCTACGCCGGAGCCCCCGCCGCCCGCGCCGTCCTCGATCCCGCGCGCCTGGTCCGGGTTCCCGCACAGGCCTGGGCCGACACCGGCCGGGTGGACTTCACCGCCTGGCCCGCCCGTGGTCCGCGCACCGGGGACCGGCCCCTGCTGGCGCGGGCCCTGGGCACCTGGGCCGCGCCGCCCTCCGGTACGGCCGTCACCGTTGCCCCCTCGGCCTCGGCGGAACCGCCCGGACACCCGCCGCAGCTGCTGTTCGCCGGCGATCCCCGACCCGGGACGGCCGTGGTCGTGTTCCTCGACGCCGACCGGGTCGTGCGCTACACCGAGCAGCGCGGCCACAGGAGCCTGGACATCGCCCGGACCGACGATTCCAACGTCACGACGGCGGCCGCCGTCACCCTGACCCGGGACGGGGGCACGGCCCGGCGTCTCCTCGCGCCGTGGATCGCCACCGCCGGGGTCCGGGACCTCGCCGCCCCCGCCACCGCCGCCCGGCCGCTGCCGATCGGCCCCGACGGGACGGTCACGACCGCGTTCCCGCGCGAGGCCGCCGGCCGGCAGGGGCCGGATGACGATGCGGACGGCGGTGCGGCGGGCGAGGGCTGTGGGCCGCGTCCCGTCCTGGAGGTCGCCTCCTCGCCGCGCATCGTGGAGAAGCACGCCTTCCTCCTCGCCGACCGCGGCGGGATGCTCCCCGTCCACCTCACCTACACCCCGCCCGCGGAGGGCGCCGGCGCGCCGCCGGCCCGCCAGCCCCGCGAGGCCACGGGGCCCGCCGCCCTGGCCCGCTGGGCGCAGGAGGCCTGTGCGCTGGACGCGGTGGACGGGCGGGCGGTCCGGGCGGTCAACCTGTGGGACTTCGCCGTCACGGAACTCCCCGAGACCCCCGGGCGGGCCGTCTGGTCCTGTACCCGCGCCACCCACCGGACCGGGCAGGGCGACGTCCGGATCCGGCTCCGGCCGCCCGCGGGTGCCTCGCTGGAAGTGGCCCGGGCCCGCTCCACCGCCGCCTGCGGACGCTTCGGGCAGCACCTCCTCGCGACGACGGTCTGGCGTGCCCCGTCCGGCCGCACCTACCAACTGGCCGCGGGCAGCCGGGAGGTGGCGGAGATCAACGCCACGGGATCCCTGCATTCCCGTACGCCCGGCCGCACCCTCGCCGTCCCGGCGCCGCCGGCCCCCGTTCCCCCGGCCACCCTGACCGCGAGACTGCGCAGCGGCGCGGTGATCAGCGCCCTGGATTCCCGGGGCGGCGGCCGGGACTGAAGGAGCCCGCCCCCCGATCACCGCCGGCGCCGTCCCGGTCCGCCGCCCGGTCCCCGGTCCGCGTACTGCAGCTCACCGAGGACGGCACCCGGCACCTGCCCACCTCGCCCGCCCGACCCGCCCGATGACCCGGAACCGGCCCGCCTCATCGGCGAACTCTCCGTGCGCAGCGAAGCGGCCCGTGCCCGCCGCTACCGGTGACCGCACGGAGGACCGTCCGCATGTGCCCGCCACTCCCGGGCAGGAGCACACCGTGCCGCCGTACAGCGAGAACGGAGCAGCACCATGACCGAGCACCCGGACGAGGCTGCCGTCGAAGCGGCGCACGAGCCGCACGATCCCGCGCCGGGCGAACCGACGGTCATCGACCGGGTGCGGGGCAAGGCCACGGGCATGCACCACCACGAGGCCGAGACGGCGCTGGAGGCGGCCCGCGAAGAGGCCGCGGACCCGGTCGCCGTGGCCGAGTGGGAGCGCATCGAAGAGCACCTCGCCGCGCACAGCGGCCCGTACGCACCGGACTCCGACCCCTACGTCCAGGGCCAGCTCGCGGCCCGCGCCGCGCACGAGGCCGAGCCTGAGACCGAGCACGAGGCCGGCTAGTACCGGGTACCGGAGTACGGCGGAGCGACCGCCGGCGTGCCGCCTGTGCCCCGGGTCGAAGGCCGGGGTGTCACGTTTCCCGCTGCCCGTTTGTCCACAGGACGAACCGTCAGCGAAAGCGGCACGCCCGCCGCACGACCACGGAAAGAGCACGCATGGAACTGAGCGTTCACACCTTCGTCAGCCTCGACGGCGTCATGCAAGGCCCCGGCGGCGTCCAGGAGGACCCGTCGGGAGGCTTCGACCGTGGCGGCTGGCTCGTCCCGCACAGCACCGAGGGACAGCTCGACCCGGTGGGGGAGTGGTTCGGCCGGGCCGACGCCGTCCTCCTGGGACGGACCACCTTCGAGATGATGCGCACGTACTGGTCGCAGGTGACCGAGCCCGACAACGTCGTGGCCACCACCCTCAACACCGGGCAGAAGTACGTCGTCAGCAACACGCTCACCGATGCCGACGCGGCATGGGGCAAGACCAC
This sequence comes from Streptomyces sp. NPDC089799, assembly GCF_040684755.1. NCBI lineage: Bacteria > Bacillati > Actinomycetota > Actinomycetes > Kitasatosporales > Streptomycetaceae > Streptomyces > Streptomyces sp. NPDC089799. Next base: position 16,551 of record NZ_JBFBGR010000028.1, read on the forward strand.
CGTGCTGCGCGGCGACGACATCGTCGAGCAGGTGCGCCGGCTCAAGGAACAGCCGGGCGGCGAGCTCCAGGTGCACGGCAGCCGGCAGTTGGTCCGGACCCTCCACGACGCCGGACTGGTGGACGTCCACCGCCTGATCCAGTTCCCCGTCGTCGTGGGCGCCGGCAAGCGCCTCTTCGACGACGGCGCCGTCCCGTCCGTCTACCGGATCACCGAGTCGCAGGTGGCGGCCGGTGGCTCGGGGGCGGTCGCCCTCACCCTCCGCCGTACCGCGTGGGGTACGACCGGAGCCGGTGAGTTCGTCGTACGCGACGGCCGGGAGGCCACGGCGTAACGACCGGGAGGAACCGGCAAAGGTCCGGAAGGGCTCGGAAGGGTCCGGGCGGGTCCGGGTGGGTCCGGTTGGGTCCGGGTGGGGGCCGGGCGGGGGATCTCCTTCGTCCGGCCCCCACCGCCCATCCGGTGACGGGCCGTCAGTGAAGCCCGGGCCCCCGTCCCCGTCCGGTACGAGCGCCGCTCAGGCCACGCCCATCCCGGCCCGGTGGTCCCGGTGGAGCGGGGTCCAGCCGAGCTCCCGGGCCGCCTTCGCACCCGACACCCGCAGCCGGGTGTCCAGCATGAGCGCCCCCAGGTAGGGGACCATCATCCGCAGCGCCCACCCCGGCAGCCGCACCCCGCGGCCACCGGCCGCCGCCGAGCGCGCCGCACCGAGCTCGCCCCACGTCGACGGCCGCCCGTCGACGATGTTGTACGCCTCGCCCGCCCGCCCGTGTTCCAGAGCGGCGACGGTCGCCGCGGCGGCGTCCTCGACGTGGACCCACGGAACCACCCCGCCCCCGCCCGCCGGGACGGGCGTGGCCCTGCTTCCCGGAGTCGGGTCGAACCACGTCCCCGGGCCGTAGAACACCCCGTAGCGCAGGGCGCAGCCCGTCACGTGCCCGGCGTCGAACAGCCGGCCCTCGGCCTCCAGCAGCCCGGTGATCACGTGGTCGGCGACGTTGCCGCCGCGCACTCCGAAGGGGTCCTCCTCGGTGAGGACCCGGTCGCCGTGGTCGCGGTACCCGTAGCCCAGCACGAGCGACTGGGTGAGGAACCGGGCGGCGCCGACCGTGCCCGCGGCCTCCAACAGGTTCGCGGTGCCGCGTTCGCGGAGCACGTTGCCGGGATCGTCCGCCGTCAGCGTGCGCTTGGGCGCCTTGAGCGCTGTCAGCTGGTGGATCACCGCGTCGGCCGAGACGCCCTCCAGCGCCCGCAGCAGGCCGTCCCGGTCCAGGGCGTCCGCCCGGACGGGCTCGGCGCCGAGCCCGCGCACGGTCGCCGCCGACCGGTCCGTCCGGGCGAGCGCCAGCACCTGGTGCCCACCGTCGAGCAGCGCCCGGGTCAGCGGCCGGCCGATCGCGCCGGTCGCACCGGCGAGCAGGACTCTCATCGTCATCCTCCTGAAGTGACGGGTACGACCATTGGACAAACGACAAGATCCGTACGTGACACTCCGCGGCTCCGCCCTTCCGTGATCCGGGTCACGGCCGCGCCGTCGGCGATCCGGGTCACGGACGGATCGTCAGCCCCCGCAGCTTGTCGGGGTTGACCTGGAACCGCAGGTTGCGCAGCAGCAGGCCGCCCTCCTCGATGTCGAAGGTGAGCGCGCCGACCGGAACTCCCCCCATCAGACAGAGCAGGGACAGTTCGCCGTTGACGACGGCCGTGGTGACGGTCGCGGCCGCCATCTCGGGCTTGGCCATGACGCCCAGCAGCCAGCGGGCCACGCGGGAGGGTCCGTGCAGCGGGCGGATGGCGGCGGTGACCTTTCCTCCGCCGTCCGACCATGCGGTGACCTCGGGCGCGAGGAGTTCCATGACGGCGTTCAGGTCACCGCCGGCGCAGGCGCTCATGAACCTGGCGGTGAGCTCCGCGCGCCGGGCGTCGTCGGTGTCGAAGCGGGGGCGCCGGGCCTGCACATGGGTGCGTGCGCGGCGCGCGATCTGCCGGACCGTCGCTTCGGGCCGGTCCAGGAACCCGCCGATCTCCGCGTGGGAGAACCCGAACACCTCGCGCAGGACGAACACCGCCCGCTCCAGCGGGGTGAGGGTCTCCAGCACGACCAGCATGGCGGTCGACACGCTTTCGGCCGTCTCACTGCCCTCCGCGATGTCGGGCGAGGTCAGCAACGGCTCCGGCAGCCACGGGCCGACGTACTCCTCCCGCGTGGCGCGGGCCGAGGTCAGCCGGTTCAGGGCCAGGTTGGTCACCGTCCGGACCAGATAGGCCTTGGGGTGGCCCACGTCGGAGCGGTCCTTCTTGTTCCAGGCCAGCCAGGCGTCCTGGACTATGTCCTCCGCGTCCGTCACCGTCCCGGTCAGGCGGTAGGCGGTGGCGAACAGCAGTCGCCGGTGCTCGGTGAAGGGGTCCTGCTCCGACTCGCTCGCGGTGATCATCGCCGTATCGTGCCAATCGCCCATGACCGTGACAAGGCGGATTCACCACGGCCGACCCCGCAGCGCCTCGCCGAGACCCCCCCAGGGCCGTCGCGCGGTCAGCCGAGCAGGGCCGTTGTCGCAGGGCCGTCGTCGCGGTCAGCCCCGCAGCGCCGCGAGCCCTTCGGCGCAGCCCGGGTACCGCGGCGCCCAGCCGAGTTCGGCCCGGGCCCTGGCGTTGGACACGCGCAGGCTGCTGGTGAACATCCTGTGCGCGTAGGCCATCGGCCGGGTCACCCAGGCCGGAACGGTCATCGGCGGGGGAGTGCCGAACGCCTCGGCGACCGCGCGGACATGGGCGCCGAACCCCATCGGGACGTCGTCCACGATGTTGTACGCCCGCCCGGGACGACCACCCTCCACGGCCAGCGCCACCGCCCGCGCCGCGTCCCGCAGCTCGATCCACGGCAGGACGCGCCCCCGGCCGGCCACGGCCGGCAGCTTCCGCTTCCGCAGCAGCTCCACCAGTGCCCCGGTCCCGCCGGGCCCGTAGAACAGGCCGAACCTCAGGGCGATCCCCTCGATGCCCTCGGCGCCGAGCATCAACCGCTCCTTGATCCGCATCGCGTCCACGTGCGCCTGCGAACCGCGGTCGAGCCCGTCGGCCGCGCCGAACCCGTCGTCCTCGCCCAGCACCCGGTCCCCGAAGTCGCGGTAGCCGTACCCGAAGACCATCGACTCGGCGATCATCCGCCGCGCCCCCACCACCTGCGCCGCTTCGACCAGGTGCGCGGTGCCGGTGGTCCTCAGGGCGTCGGTGGCGGCCATGTCCCGGTGCTTCATCGGCGCCTCGCGCAGCGCGGTCGCCGCGTGCACGACGACGTCGAAGCGCAGTCCCTCCACGGCCCGCAGCAGCCCCTCGCGGTCCATCAGATCGGCGACGATGTCGTTCCCGGCCCCCCGCCCCAGCGCGAGCACGCGGTACCCCGCCCCGGCGAGTTCGTCCGCAACGTGGCGCCCGAAGACCCCGCTCGCCCCTGCCAGCAGCACGTTCCTGATGTCGTCCATGCCCATGGGACAAGCACCCCACCGGGATCGTGACACCCCCGAACGTGACCCCCGCCACACCCGCGCACGGTGAGGGTTCCGGCTCGTTCCTCGACTCCGACCGAACAGGCAACTCTTCCGAGTGATTGCATGCATACGGAGAGTTATCTAGCCTGTTGCCGCAGGGAACTTGGATCGATCAGAAATTGGGATGTGGCATGGCTGTGCGAAGTGTTCGAGGATTTCGCAGGTTGTTCACGGCAATGGCGGGGGCGGCACTGCTGGCCGGCTCGTTCAGCACATCCCCCGCTGCTGCTGCGGGGGATGTGGAGTTCAAGGCGTTCAGTCTCTGGATCGATGTCGGCGAGCTCTCCAACACCAACAAGTGCATCCCGTCCTGGGTGACTGCCCGGTACAGGGACGCGTCCGGCAGCGACACCTGGACCAGGCTGGTGCGCACCAACACCAACGGCTGCGACTCCGACCAGGAGCACCTGCAGAAGTTCGGCGACTTCCAGAGCACCCACAGCCGGGTCAACCTGCTGGCCGGCCCCAAGCCGGCGAACCACATCGTCTGGAAGGACCTCACCAGTCTGACCCTGACGGTGAGCACACCGAACACCCCCCCAGGCCGTCAGAAGAATGTGAAAATCACTCGGGAAGAAATCTGGGGCCAGGACACCAACAACAACTGGCACAAGCTTTTCGACAAGCCCCACACGTATGTGTTCGCCGATGGCTACAACGACTTCGAGATGTTCGTCGACCACTAGGTTCGATCTTTGACGTCGCCCGTGATCCGACCTTGAAGAACAACCTCACACGAGCAGGCGCAGCGATGTCGCCGCGATCCCCAGCCGTACGCTCTGGCCCCAGGTCAGCTGCAGGGCATCGGCCTCCATCCCGTCGCCGAAGACCACGAGCCGGTCCGACTCCACGGTCAGCCGCAGTCCTTGCTCCTCTTCCAGATGCCCGGAGGTCCTGGACGTTCCGGTCGCGGGCGACGGCCAGGCCTCGCGTACGAACCACAGCAGCTGCCGGTCGCACGGAGCGGGCAGCGTTGCGGTGCTGCCGCGCTCCAGCCACAGGGAGCGCAGCCAGCCCGTCGCGCCGGTGCCGGTGCCGACGAGTACCCCGGAGGACGCCTGCGCCTCGCCCGGCCCCGTCTCGCCGTCGGGGCCCAGGCGGTAACGGGCCGTCTGATGGCCGGGCGGGCCCAGGTAGATCTCGTTCAGCGCAAGCAGGCGCTGGGTGTCGTCGGCGACGGCTTCGACCATGGTCAGGTCCTCCGTCCGTCCCCCGGTGCTCGCGGCACGCAGCAGGGCGGCCGTGTCGGCGCAGCGGTGGCGGACCAGGACTCCGGGGTTGCGTCCCGGGTCGGTGTCGATGCCGACGACCGGCTGCCCGGCGAGGTACTTCGCGGTGTTGGCGACCAGACCGTCCTGCCCCACCACGACCACCACGTCCTCCGGCGCGAACAGGAAGCGGTCCAGGTCCGCCCGCTCGACCTGGGAGCTGCGCCAGGTCAGGGGCACCGCCGCCGCCACCTCCCGCAGCGCCTGCCGGGTCCGGGCGTGCCGGCCGACCACCTCGTCGATCGACCGGCCCCGGCTGGAGAGGAAGAACGCCGCCTGCCCGTGCGTCCCGTGCCGGCCGAGCAGTTCCTCGTACTCGGTCCTGCGGTGCACCAGTACCGCCCGGGGGGCGAGACTCACGCGTCCGCACCGGGATCCGGACGCCCGAGCCTGCTGAGCAGACCGGTGAGGACGTCGGGCGTGAGGGTGATGCTCTCGACCCGCGGCAGGTTCTCCGCCAGCCGCGTCGCCGCCAGCGCGTACAGCGTGCCCGGGCCGGTCTCGCCGTGCACCTGCAGCCAGGCTGCCTGCGCCTCGGCACGCGCCGCGCCGGTCTCACGCGCGGCCTCGGCGTCCGCGCGCGCCAGACGGACCTTGCGGGCCGCCTCGGCCTCGGTCCGTACGCGGTCGGCCGCCGCCTTCTCCTCCGCCTCGCGACGGGAGTTGATGCCCCGCTGCTCGACCAGCTGCTCCTCGCGCCGGGCCAGTTCGATCTGACTGGCCAGCTCGTTCTCGGCGATCGCACGCTCCCGCTCGACGGCGACGGCCCGCCGTTCGTACGTGGCCCGGTCCGCCTCCTGCTGGATCTGCTCGCGGGCCGGCGTACGCAGGGCGCGCTCCACCTCCGCTTCGGGCCGGATCGCCACGACGCGCACGGCCACCACCTCGATGCCCGTGGCCGGGAGCCGGGGCTCGGCCGCGAGACCGGCGGCGACGCTCTGCCGCACGGAGGCGACCCCGTCCACCAGGGCGACGGCCAACGGCGTCCGGGCCAGCACGTCCAGCGTGTGCTGCTGCGCCGTCTCGGTCAGCAGGGTGGAGATCTGCTCCAGGGGCGCGCCCCGCCAGCTCCCGGTGTCCGGGTCGACGGAGAAGTCGAGCCGGTCCGCCGCCGCGGCCGGGTCACTGATCCGGTAGGTGACGGTGGCCTGCACGGTGACGTCCTGGAAGTCGGCCGTACGGGCGTGGAACCCCATGGCCAGCTCCCGGTCGTCGACGGGCACTTCGGACAGCGCCGCCGACAGCGACCGGTACCAGAAGCTGAGCCCCCGCCCGTCATGTACGAGCCGCCCGCGCCTGTGGTGGTGGATGTGGGCGGTGGGCGCGGACCGCAAGTGCCGCCAACCGAACCGCCGCGTGATGTCGGCCATGCCGAACCCCCTAAATTTCGTCATCATGACGATAATGACGGGCGTCGATATCGTCAAGCGGACGAAAAGGATCGGGTTGCCGGCGATCGATCGGGATGGGCGGCTCCACGAAGTACGTGCCGCGCGTGCCGCGCGGGGGGTGCTTGCCCAGCAGGTCGGCGTAGTCGCCGAGGTGCAGCTCCGTGTTCGTCGTTATGCGGCCGAGGTTGTGGCGGGTGGCGTCGTGGACGTCGGGGTCGAGTTCGGCGGCGTGCACGGTGATGCCGAGCCGGGCGCCGAGGTGGTGGCTGAAATTGCCCGAGCCGCAGAAGAGGTCCAGGACGAGCGGATCGGCGCCGTCGTCGGGGAGGGCGGAGTGGAGCTCCGCCAGGGCCTCGGTGACGGCGGTGGCGTAGGCGTCGACGCAGCACTCGATCACGGTCCGGCCCAGGAGGCGGATGCCGGTCTCGCCCGATGATCACCGCAGTCCGGATGGGGAGTTCCGTCATGACCACCGACGCAGCGCCGTTCCTTCGCAGGGGCGACGGCTCCACCGAGCGGGCCGCCCGCCCGTTCGACGTCCTCGGCAAGGTGTACGAGGACACCTACGCCCACCTCCCGGAACAACTCGCCGCCATCGACTGGCTGCTCGCCCGCCTCCCCGAGGGCGCCGCCGTACTGGACATCGGCTCGGGAACGGGCCGGCCCACCGCGGACCGACTGGCAGCGGCCGGCCACCGGGTCACCGGCTACGACGTCTCCCGCACCATGGTCGACCTCGCCCGCGCACAGGTGCCCACGGCCCGCTTCGAGCTCGCCGACGTCCGTACGGTGCAGGACCGGCCGGGGCACTGGCACGCGGTGACGTGGCGGCCCCGCCGCACCCGCACACGCACTCACCGGCCCCCACCCCCGCCCCGAGGACTACCGCGGCCCGCACGAGCTGACCGAGCACGGCTGGCTGGACATGGAAGCCCGCTTCGAACGCCAGGACATCGCCCTGGTCGCAGACACGCTGCGCGGCAACCACACCGTCCTCGACGTCGGGGGAGGGACCGGCGCCCTCGTCCGCGAGATCGCCGGCCGCGTCGACGCCATCACCACCGTGGAACCGCACGCCTCCCGCGAAGCCGACGACGGAGTGGCCACGGTGGGGCAGCTGGAGGCGTTCCTCCGCGCCTGGGGCATGGACGCCGACGAGGCCAGGACCGCGGCCGGACGCCTCGACCAGGACGGCAACGGCCACATCACCCGCGACGAATACCTCACGGCCTGGACCTCCTTCCTCCTCTCGGACGACTCCGAAGACAAGGGAAGCACCCTCCTCGGCCCCCTCACCTGACCCACCCACCCCCACCCACCAGAACCGCGCGTGGCCGGTCCCCACCCCCTCCGGTGGCCCGGCCACACGCTTGGAGAGGACGCAGCGTTCCGGCAGACTTCCTGACCATGAGCGGATACGAAACCGGCCCGGTGGACAGCGGAGTTGGCGTCGGCGTCGGCGTCGGCGTGACGGCAGGACTGCTGGCCGCGTGGGCGCTGCACGACGCCGAGGAGGTGGCCCTGGTGCCCGGCTGGGCCCGTGCCCGGGTGCCCGAGCTGCGAGAACGGTTCCCACTGGTACCGGAGCGGATATGGCGGCGGCTGGAGTCCATTGACCGGACGGAGTTCACGACCGCAGTCGCCGCCATGGGCATCGTGGTCGCCGCGGCGGCTGCCGACGGACACCGCACCGGTGGGCGCTCCGCCTTCTACCAGGCTGCTCTCAACGGGTTCGGGCTGCACGGTCTGGTGCACTTGGCGCAGGCCGCCGTCGTCAGGGGGTACACGCCGGGCTCCGTCACCTCGCCGTTGGTGGTGATCCCCTTCACGCTCTGGGCGCGCGGTCGACTGCGGCAGGCGGGGGTTCTGCGTCCCGCGCACCCCCGCGATGCCGTGAAGGGCCTGGCACTGGCTGCGGTGGCCACGGCCGGAGCCCATGTGCTGACGCGACGTCCTGTCCGGAGGGATCCGGCAACCGCCCGGACCTGATCACCGATCACGGTGCCCGGAGTTCATGCGCCGTTGGACACCGGCACGTTGTCGGCGATGATCGTGACGCCGGTGTCGACGTTCTCGTCCGACAGCACCAGCGGGCCGAACGCCGGGTCCACCGGAAGGTCGTACCCGGGCGGGGCCTGTGTCTCCAGCCAGTAGTAGACGCCGAGCGGCAGCGTACGGGAGCACACGCCGTCGGCCCCCGTGGTGCAGGGGCCGTTGATCTCTTCGTCCGGGTCGGCGCCGGTGGTCTGGAGACCCGGGATGCCGTTGGTCTCCTCCCACAGCTGGAAGACGGCTCCGGCCAGGGGGTTGCCGGTGTTCAGGTCCTCCTTGACCACCGTGACCGCACCGGTGTCGGGCAGGCCGGGTCCGTCACAGTGGGGCGGGCCATCGGGACAGTGGCGCGGCGGGCACACGGCATCCCCGCCCCCGCCGTCGTCGCCGAACGGGGCCCTGACCGGGAACGGCTCTGCCGCCGCGGCGTACGACGGGGTCGCGGCCAGCAGCGCCGCCGTCGCCAGCCCGAAGAGCCGGGGGCGCCAGGAGGCCCAGGTCCGGCGGAGTCCACGAGGTGCCATGGCACCACATGATCGAGCCGGGTCGGCGCGCGGGGACGACGACACTCCCGCACCGCGGCGTTCCGGCCGTCCGACCACTCGGACGGCTTCCGGCGGCGTACGTCGTACGGAAGGACGCGTCCACGCACCCCTCCCGGCTCTCGCCGGCTGATTCACCCGCTGTTTCACCGGCTGTTTCGCCCGCTGTTTCGCCGGCCGGAAACGGGGCATCCGCGGCAGAAGTGCGGAGGAAGGAGGCCCTGACATGGAGGCCGGGGCGAACGAACAGGCGGACGTGCGGACCGTGTTCGGGACGTTCGACACCGATCACGACTGGATGCTGGACGTCCGCGAATTCGGCCGGGCACTCGCGCGGCTGACGTGGCACGGCAGGAGCCCAGAGGAGGTGGAACGGCTGTTCCTCCGGGCGGACGTGGACGGTGACGGCCTGCTGACCCTCCCCGAGTTCGAGGAGTGCGTGGCCGGCTTGCAGCACTTGTGACGGCGGGCGGGCCGAAGGGCCGTGCACGTCGAACGCGAGGCCCGCTGTGGCCGGCTCCTGCGGGAGCCGGCCACAGCGGGCCGGGTGGGTGGGGACGGGCGCCTCGGCAGTGCGGCTGCTCAGCAGCGCGGCATGTCGGCAGTGCGGGCGCTCAGCAGTGCGGCACGGACGTCTGGGCGCCGACCAGGGACGAGTGCACGTATCCGGTGCCGACCGGGCTGGAGACCCGGAACCAGCGGTTGGACGCGTAGTTCGAGCTCGGGGGATACACCCACTGGCTGTCCAGCCAGCACTGCATGCTCACCCCGGTCCCGTTGGTCAGGTAGCCGTACGAGCCGCAGCTGGTGCTGGCGCAGCTCCGGACGTTCGCCCCGCCGCTGTTGGACGAGATGTAGCTGCCGGCGGCCTCGGCCGTGACGGCGCCGGCGAGCGCGGCGGTCACGGCAAGGCCCGCCGCGGCGGCAGCCAGTCCGGTCCGGCTCCGCAGGGCGCTGGTGAAGCGTCGCATGGTCTGTCTCCTTCGCTCGGTGTCGCGGGTCCGCCGACCGGGCCCTGCCTACGCTGCCCGGCGGCGCCCCACCAGCAAGCCCCGCCGGACCGGGCCGGCGGAAGGGCGGAACCGCAGGCCGGACCGGTCCGGACGCGGCTCCGTACAACTCCGTACAGCCGAGCGGTCCGTTCCCCGGACCGGCCGCGGGTCACGGACACGGAGGCGCGTACGGCAGCCCCGGCAGCAGGGACGTCCACTCGGCCCGGGTGATCGGCGACCCCGCGCGTTCGCACACGTGCCGGGCGGCGTCCTCCGCATCGGTGCTCCACACCAGGGCGGCCGCCGCCGACCCGCCGGCCGCCAGCGAACGCCCGTCCGGGCTGTAGGCGAGGGCGTACCCCTTGCCGCCGAGACCGTTCAGCACGGCCCGCGCACCGGGCCGGCCCGCCCCGGAACGGCCGAGGCCGCCGGTGTCCCACAGCCAGACCGTGCCGTCGGTGCTCGCGGCGGCCAGGGTCCGGCCGTCGGGCGCGAACCCGAGGGCGTACACGTAGCTGCTGGGCCCGGTCAGCGGGGGCCCGAAGCCGACCGGCGGCCCGGCGGCCGCCGGGCCCGCCCGCCCTCCGTCCCCGTCCCCGCTCCCGTCCCCGCTCCCGTCCCCGCCTCCGTCACCCGGACCGTCGAACCGCCACAGCCACACGTCCCGGTCGCCGGTGCCGGCGGCGAGGGTCCGGCCGTCCGGGCTGAAGGCCACCGACATCACGTATCCGCCCGGCCCGTTCAGGGTGGCCTCGGCCCGCGGCACACCGCCGTCCGCGGGCACCCGCCACACCAGCACCTGCTTGTCCACGGTGCCCGCCGCCAGCCGCCGCCCGTCCGGGCTGAACGCCACCGAGTACACGAAGTTGGTCGGTTCCGTCAGTTCGCCCGCCGGCCGGGGCCGGTCCGGGTCACCGGTGTCCCACAGCCGCACGGTACGGCCTTCGCTGCCGACCGCCAGGGTCCGCCCGTCCGGCGAGAACACGGCGGACTGCACGGTTCCGGTGCCGCCGGGGACGGGTTCACCGCGCGGTGCGGCCCGTTCGGGCCGGCTGGTGTCCCACAGCCACACCTTGCCCTCCCGACCGCCGACCGCGAGGGTGCGGCCGTCGGGGGAGAAGGACAGCGTGCCCGAATAGCCCGTGGGGTTGGCCAGTGGCCGGCCCACCGGCCGCGGCCGCCACGGATCCCGCACGTCCCACAGGTGCACCTCCTTCGCGGCGACGGCGAGCAGGTTGCCGTCCGGCGCGTACGCCACCGCGTTCACGGTCCCCTGCATGCCGCGCAGCGGGCGGCCGGGCAACTGCCAGATCCGTACGGTGCCGTCGGCGTCGCCGGTGACCAGGCCCTGCCCGTCCGGCAGGAACACGAGCGAGGTGACCGGGCCCGGGTGCGGGAACACGCCGGCCGGGGCGAGCGTCGCCGCGTCGTACAGGCGCACCTGGTTGTCGGCGCTCCCGGTGGCCGTCCACCGCCCGTCGGCACTGTGCGCGACCGTGTTCACGTAGCTGGCCGGCCCGTCCGCGGCCGCCGGCGCACCACCGAGGACGTGCAGGGCCGGCCGCGCCCGGTCCCGGGGCCCGGGCACCGCCCACGTCCGGGTGGTCCGGTCCTGGCTGCCGGCCGTGATGCGGCTGCCGTCCGGGGTGAAGGCCAGCCCGAACACCGGCCCCGCGGCTCCGGTCAACGGCCCCGCGTAGGGGACCGGTTCCCCCGCTCCGGAGGTGTCCCACAGCCGGACGGCCCCGTCGGCCCCGCCCGCCGCGAGGGTACCGCCGGAGGGCCCGAACGCGACCGAGTGGACGGCCCCCTCGAACCCTCCCAGCCGCCGGGCGCCACCGCTGCCGCCGCTGCTCCCGTCGCTCCCGCTGCTCCCGTCGCCGTCCGCCCCGGCCCCGCCGGCCGCCGCGCCGCCGCGCCAGAGGTACACCCCGCCATCGGCGGACCCGGCCGCGATCGCACTCCCGTCCGGGGCGAACGCCAGCCCGTACACCGCGGACGACGGCCCGGACAGGACGATCCCGCCCCGACGCCCCTCCGGCGGGCCGGCCGGCTCCCACACCCGTACGGTCCCGTCACCCGCGCCGGCCGCCAGCCGCCGGCCGTCCGGGCTGAACGCGAGGGCGTACACCGTGTCCGGGAAGGCCGGCGACGGAACGTCCAGCCGCTGCGGCCGGGCGGTGCCCCGCAGGTCCCACAGGGCGATCGTCCGGTCCATGCCGGCCGCGGCCAGGGTGTGCCCGTCCGGACTGAGCGCGACCGACTGCACCACCCCGCGGAAGGCCGTCAGCCGGGTGACCGCGGGCAGCGCCGAGACGTCCGTCAGCGCAGCCCGGGCCTCGGCGGTCGGCGCCGTCCGGTACGCCACGAGGCTCAGCTGGGCGGCCAGCGCCAGGTCGCTGCCGCGCAGCCGCTCCGACCGGGCCGCGACCAGCCGCGACAGCGCCACCTTCCGCTGCTCCACGGCGTCCCGCCGCTGCACCAGCGCCACCGCCGCCAGCGCCCCCACGACCGTGGCCAGGACGGTCAACAGGGCCAACAGCTGCCGCAGCCGCCGGACGCGCCGCCGGTCCCGGCGGCCACGCTGCTCCTCCGCGGTCCGGCTCGCCGCGAGGAACGCCGTCTCCCGCTCCGTCAGCTCGTGCGCACGGCCGTCGGCTTCGGCCCAGCGCGTGGCCAGGGCCAGCCGGGTGCCCCGGTAGAGCAGCGAGCGTTCCCCGTCCGCCGCGCGCCAGCGTTCCGCGTCGCGCGTCAGGTCCTGCCACACCAGATGGCCGGCGCGGTCGGCCTCGATCCAGCCGCGGAGGCGCGGCCAGGCGGAGAGGAGCGCCTCGTGGGTGATCCGCGCGCCGTACCCGTCCAGCGTGACCAGGCGCCGGTCCACGAACTGCTCCAGCACCTCGTACACGCGTCCGGCCCGTCCGTCCGCAGACTCGTCCGCGGCCCACGGCGTGCCGGGCAGGGGCAGCACCCGGCGCGTGTCCGGTACGCCGTCCCCGACCGCGACCATGCGCAGGAACAGGGTCCGCGCCAGCCCGCGCCGCCCCTCGGCCAGTTCCGCGTACGCGTCCTCCGCGCTGGCGGAGACGGCCGCGGACATGCCCCCGCCCGCCCGGTAGTCGGCGATGGTGAGGACCGCTCCCCGGCCCCGCTCCCAGGTCGACAGCAGGGAGTGCGAGAGCAGCGGCAGTCCGCCCGCGCCGGAGTCCCGCAGGTCCGCGGCCAGCAGGTCGGCGAACCCTTCGTCCACGGTGAGCCCGGCCTTGGCGGCCGGGCCGTGCACCACGCTGTGGATCTCCTCGGCGGTGAGCGCTCCGACGACGATCTGGCCGCGTTGCAGGGCCGTGCCGAGGGCGGGTTCCTGGAGGGCCTGGGCGTAGAAATCGGCGCGCAGGGCACCGATCACGTGCACGCGCGCCGAGGGGAGTGCGGCCAGGCAGGCCAGGAACCGGTCCCGTTCGGCGGGCTCGTCGCAGACGGTGAACACCTCCTCGAACTGGTCGACGGCCACCAGGACGCGGACCCCCCGGCGTTCGGCCCACCTGCCCAGATCGGCGGCGGCCCGCCCGGCGTCCCGACCCGGGCCGGACACGGATCCGGTGCCCGCGGCGGTGTCGGTGTCAGGGCCCGCGTCGGTGCCGGTGCCGGTGCCCGACCCGCCACCGGCTCCACCGCCACCGGCTCCACCGCCCTCCGGTCCGGCCGTCAGGGCGGCCAAGGCGTGCAGGAGCGCCGTCGCAGGCGCCTTGCCCGGCGTCAGCAGGCAGGGGGTGAAACCGTGGTCCCCGCGCAGCACGGGAAGCACCCCGGCCCGCAGCAGGGAGGACTTGCCCGACCCGGACGCCCCCACCAGCAGGTGCGGGAACCCGGGCCCGTCGGCCAGGACCTGCGCGACGACCGCGTCCCGCAGGCGGGTCCGGCCGAAGAACCAGTCGGCGTGGTGCTCCTCGAACCCGGCGAGACCCCGGTACGGCACCGTCCCCCGGGCCACGCGCGGGATACGGGCCCGCCGGAGATCGGCCAGCCGCTCCAGCCAGCGCCCCGTCTCGGCGGCCCCGGACACGCCCAGTTCGTCCAGGACCCGGCGGAACAGCGGCAACGAGCCGATCGACGGCAGGCTCTGCCCGGCGAACCACCCGCCGATGGTGGTGTGCGCGCCCGGGGACTCCACCCGTGCGGCGAGCATCCGCACGGTCAGCCCGGCCTTCTCGCGGAGCCGGGTCAGTTCGGCGGCGAACTCCTCCCGGGGCGCCGGACCACCCGGCGAGCCCGGCCCGGCACCGGGCTCCGGTCCGGACAAGGGGGAGGAGGGGGAGGAGGGGGAGGAGGGGGAGGGGGAAGGGTCGGAACGGTCCATCGAACCTCCGCGCAACGGTGTCGGTGGGACTGCGATGCGGGCAGCATCCTGCCCACGCCGAAGGCCCCCCGGGCCGCGTACGCAGCGAACCGGTCTCTTTTCCGTACGCCGCCCTAGAACCGCATGACTACGCCGCCGGAAGCACCGCCGGCGAGTTCGCGCCCTGCACGAGCACGCGCGGCTCGCCACCGCCGTCGGCCGGGACCGTCCACACGTCGTTGGTGCCGTCGTCGCGCTGGAGGCCGTACGCCAGGGCGCGGTCGTCCAGCCAGGCCGCCTGGTCGTCCACCGAGCGGGTCTCGGCCGACTCCGTACGGCGCCCCGTCGCGAGGTCGAGGACCGTCAGGCGCCAGCCCTTGCCGGGGTCCGCGCCCACGGCCTGCTTGAAGGCGACACGGGTGCCGTCGGGGGACAGCGACGGGCACTCCACGTTGTCCGCCAGGGTGCGCAGCGTCCTGGCCGCCACGTCCCCCTCCGCCAGGGAGCGGACGCCTCCGCTGGACACCGTCGCGTAGAAGCGGTGAGAGTCGGCGGCGAACGTGACGCCCCAGACGTTGACGTCCGCGGCACGGTACCGCTTCCCGTCGCGGAAGACCGCGAACTCCTCCAGGGAGTCGATGACCTCCCCGGTGCGCGTGTCGAGGATGCCCGTGCGGGTCGAGAAGCCCCCGCCGGCGTACGAGTCCCCTCCCACGAACAGCGTCCAGGCGACCATCCGGCCGTCCGCGGAGACCCGGGTCCGGTTGGGGAGCCCGGCCAGGGACACGCTGCGCTTCACCTGGAGACCCTCGTCCAGGACCAGCAGCCGGGGAGCGCTCAGCGCTCCGGCCGGGGTGAGGCACGCCGTGGTGCCGCCCGCGGTGTACGCGCGGTCGCAGCGCTGGTCGGTGACCGTACGCGGGCCGGCGGGGTCGGCCAGGGACACCGTGGACAACAGGCCGTTGCTCAGCACCCGGAGCCCGGGACCGCCCGGCCGGCCGGCACCCGGCGAGGCCGCGGCCACCGGATCGGCGCCCCCGCCGGGGGCGGGCTCCGCGTTCCGGCGGGCGATGAGGACGGTGGCGGTCGCCAGGGCCGCGAGCAGGACGGAGGCGATCACCGTGACGAGTATCCGGGCACGCCGACTGGGGCCGTTCATGAGCTGGTACGAGTCCTTTCGTCCGGGTTCGGCGGGGCAGTGGGACCGTCGCCGGACCGGGGCATGAGCAGGAACGCCGTGGCCACGCCGGCGACGAGCACGGCCACCGCCGCTCCCCGGGCGGCCGTGGCAGCCCCCCAGGCCTGCCACGCCAGCCCGAAGAGCACCGACGAGCCGAGGTAGGCCAGGGCCTGGCCGCTCTGGACCAGCGCGATGCCGGTCGTCCGCAGCCGCTCCGGCAGGACCGGTCCCGCCAGCGCCATCAGCACGCCCTCCGTGGCCGCGTAGAACACGCCGTTCAGGCCGACGGCCAGGACGAGGAGCAGCGGGCCGTCCAGCGGGCCGTGCAGCAGCAGGTAGACCAGCGCCAGCACGCCGTAGCCGCCCAGCATCACCGGCAGCCGCCCGACCCGGTCGGCGAGCGCGCCCAGCGGGGCCGCGAGGAGGAGGTAGGACAGGCTCGTGCCGACCGCGAGCAGCGGGAACCAGCCGATGGACAGCGACTCGCGCCGCTGCAGCAGCAGGTACACGAAGCCGTCGCCGATGGTGGCCAGACCCAGCAGACAGGCGGCCGCCACCAGCCGGCGGACCGGCCGGGCCTTCAGCAGTCCGCCGACCGCGCGCGGCGAGACGGTGCCCGCCGGCGGCCGGGCCTCGCGGTGGTCCCGTACGAAGAGGACGAGCACCAGCACGCCCAGGGCCGCGATGCAGAAGCTGGTGACGAAGACGGCGTCGAACGACTGGGCGGCGGCCGTCAGGACCCCCAGCGCCACGAGCGGACCGGCGAAGGCGCCGATGCTGTCCATGGTCCGGTGCACCCCGAAGGCCCGGCCGAGGGCGTGCTCGGGCGTGGACAGCGTGATGAGCGCGTCGCGCGGCGCCGTACGCAGTCCCTTGCCCGCCCGGTCGGCGGCCAGTACCAGGCCGATGGACGAAGCCGAACCGCCCACCGCCACCAGGCCGAGCTTGGCCAGCGCCGACAGGCCGTAGCCCGCTCCGGCGACCGCCTTGCGCCGGCTGACCCGGTCGGCCACGTAGCCGCCGACGAGGCGGAGCAGGGCCGTGGCCCCGGTGTTGAGCCCGTCGAGGACTCCGTACGCGGCCGGGCTCAGCTGGAGACCGAGGACGAGGTACAGGGGCAGCACCGCGGTGACCATCTCCGCGGAGATGTCGGTGATCAGGCTGACGGTGCCGAGCGCGAGGACATTGCCCCCGACCAGGGTCCACCGGCCGCGGCGGCCCGGACCCGGGGCATCGGCCGGCAGCTCCGTCCTGCCGATGGTGGAGAGATACACGGTGCGGTGACCTCCGGATGGGATGGGGGTGGGGGAGAGGGAGGATCGGGTGGGGGATGGGGGGAGTCAGCCGGCGGAGCCGGGAGCCGGGAGGCGGAGGAGGTGCGGCCGCGCGCCGCCCGCCGCCGCAGGCAGCGGTCGGGCGGCACGCGGTCCGGGCGAGAGGATCAGTGGCAGGTGCCGGTGCCGCTGTCGTTGTACGTCTTGCCCGCCTCCGGGACGAACGCCCAGTCGTAGCCGTTGTCGTGGAGCGTCAGCTTGAGCAGGCCGAAGGTGTTGTTGTTGCGGGCCTCGCTGTTCGGCTGGATCGTGCCGAAGCCGTACAGGTCCGCGCCGCCCATGCCGGCCACGAACTGCCGCAGGCCGCGCGAGGTGTCCAGCTGACCGCTCGGGTT
Organism: Streptomyces sp. NPDC089799; assembly: GCF_040684755.1. NCBI lineage: Bacteria > Bacillati > Actinomycetota > Actinomycetes > Kitasatosporales > Streptomycetaceae > Streptomyces > Streptomyces sp. NPDC089799. The sequence goes on from NZ_JBFBGR010000028.1 coordinate 33,529, forward strand.
CTGCGGGGCGAACCGCTCGTACTGGTGGTTGTGGCCGGTCAGGATGACCTCGGCGTTGTAGTCGTACAGCGCCTGGACGAGCGGGCCCGTCGAGGGGTCACCGGCGTGGCTGGAGCTCGACGTCCAGCGCGGCTTGTGCCAGTAGGCCACCGTGCACGGCTTGGTGCTCGCGGCCAGGTCGGCGCGCAGCCACTGCTCCTGGGCGGAACCCACGGCCATGCCCGTCTCGGAGTTGAGCGCCACCACGTGCCAGTTGCCGAGGTCGTACGAGTAGTAGCCGCGCCCCGACGGACCCGCGTTGGACCCGAAGTAGGTGTAGTAGCCCGTGGCACCGGAGGTGTGGTAGTCGTGGTTGCCCGGCGCCGGCTTCGTACGGGCCTTGTGGCGGCCCCACGTCGGCTCGTAGTACGTGGTGAAGTCCGAGGCGGTCCCGTCCGGATAGGCGTTGTCGCCGGTGGTGAAGACCGTGCCCGGGATGCCGTCGAGCAGCTTCGCCGTCGCGGTGTCGCCGGAGCCCGAGGTGGCGATGTCGCCCGCGCCCACGAGCACCGGGTCGCCGGACGGCGGAGTGGTGCCGGTCGGCGTCGGGGTCGGGGTGGGCGTCGGGCCGCCGCCGGTCTCGATCACCAGCTGCGGTGCGGTGGTGCCGCTCTCCCGGGAGTCGTAGTCGGCGCCGTTGCTGCTCGACGAGGTGACCCCGATGCCGAACGTGCCGTTGCCCGTGACGTACGGGGTCACGTCCACCTCGTACCAGGTGTTGCGGGCGACCGCGCCGAGGGTGCCCAGCGTGGCACCGTCGATCGAGGGCCGGTTGTTGTACGTCACCGACGTCTCGGACCACGAGGTGTTCGACATCGCGCGGAACGTGCCGCCGCTGCTGCTCTCCGCCCCCGACACGTCGTCGACGTGGACGCGGAGCGTGGCCTTGGTCACCGGCTGGGTGAGGCCGGATACGGCGAACTTCAGCAGCGCCTGCTTGACCGGGCTGTTGTCCACGCCGAGCTGCTGCGAAGCGCCGAAGTTCGTGGACGCGTTCTGGGCGTCGACGTAGGTGTCGGCGGTCGCGGTGAACGTGGTGCCCGCCGCCGAGGCGGCGGGGGCGAGGACGGTGAGGGCGGCGGCTGCCAGGGCGGCCGAGGTGACTGCGCCGACGAGAGCCACCGTGGTGCTCTTCCGACTGGGCATGCGAAACCTTTCGCTCGCGGGACGAGGGCGTCACGGAACGTAAGGGCGCCACGATGCGCCCCGGTGATGCCTTGAGGTTGCTCAGGTGTCCCTTGAGTGAATCGCGGACTTCGCCGCCCCGGCCGGTGTCGGCCATGGTGCGACCGGCCCCTTGACACACGTGCGCGGGGCCGGAGCGGACGTCAACTGCCGGTCCCCGCCGACGCTCCGGGCCGGGGCCGGCCGATCACAAGATCCACGCGGCAGTACAACCCTTCCCCCGCTTCGCCGGTCGAACCCCTGACAGGGCCCCGCACGGAACACCGCGGGGCCGACCGCCTCCCGGGCGTCGCCCGCGGAAGAGCGGTCGGACACATCAGGGGGAAATGTTGCTGCGCAGATCCACAGTTGCCACTGCCGTGCTGGCGGTCGCGGCCACCGCACTGCCATGGACCGTCGCCACCGCCACCGGTGCGGCGGCCGCCGGGATGCCGGGCGAGCTGGTGGTCCCGGTCCGGCAGGTCGCCGATCCACTGGCCCACGCGATCGTGGCCGCCGGCCCCACCGGGTACCTCCGCGAGGTCCGGGGCGGGCACGCCTGGTTCACGTACGGCGGGCTCCAGGGGACGCCGGTGCCCGGCGACGAACTCGGCGACCTGCACGGCCTGGTCGATGACAGCCTCGTGTACAGGTCGTCCTCCACGTTCACGTTCGTGTCCGTCGTCGACGGCTCGCGCAAGACCGTCACCGCCTCCGCCGACGACTACTACCTCGGCGTGCTGGGCGACTCGGTCGTCTTCAAGAACGGCACGCAGAAGGTGGTCCTGGTGGCTCCCGAGGGCAGCGGCCAGCGCCGGCGCGAAGTCACCGGCCTGGCCGCGGAGTCCGTCGTCGGCATCCGGTCGTTCAACACGGGCATGCTCGTCACCCAGCGGGACGCGCAGTGGAAGGACACCCACTACTGGGTGGACGCGGCGACGGCGACCGCCCGGCTCGTCCCCGGCCTGTCCGACAGGTACACCTACGACGGCGTCCAGAAGGGCAGCGACTGGCTGATCCGATGGAACGCGGACACCCGTCGGACCGAGGCCTGGGACACCCGCGGTCCGCTCACCGGCCCCACCCACACCTACGTCCCGTACGAGGACCCGGCCGGCATCCACCCGGAGCGGTCCGGGGCGGGCATCGTCGGCAGGGACCTCGTCGGCTGGGACGACGACGTGCTGTACGTGATCTCCCCGGAGGACACCGGCCACCGCCGGCTCATGTCCGGGGTCAGGGGCGTCGGCTTCGTCCGGGACGGCCGGGTCATCGTCATGACCGAGCAATCGGGCCGGACCACCCTCCACGTCGTCGCGGCGGACACGGCCGGCAAGGCCGCGGTGAGCGAGCTCGCCTCGTACCCCACCCAGCAGTTCCCGCAGACCACGGTCCGGATGGCCATGCAGGGAGGCACGCTGCAGACCCTCGACACGGCGCCGCGACAGACCGCGGAGGTCAGCGAGTACACCACCTCGCCCCACGGTGCGCCGACGCCGGGAACGTGGAAGACCGTGTACGCGGACCCGCCGGTCTCGTCCGGGAATCCGGACGAGGAGCCCGAGCCCTTCTACGGCACCTGCACCCCGCAGGCGTGCGCCGATGTGTGGCCGACGGGGACCGGGAAGTTCGTGCACGTCTCCGGTGAGAAGGCCAGTACGTACTTCCGATGGGACAACGTCTCCGTCCCCGGCTATGTGAAGGGCTCCCTCCGGGCATCCGGCCGCCACATGGCCTACGTACGGTCCTCGCAGCAGCCCCAGGTGGCCGTGGTGGACCTGGAACAGCGGAAGGAGATCCGCACACACGCGGTGCCGGACGGCGCGTTCGCCCTGTTCGGTACGGCGCTCTGGCGGGAGACGAAGACCGCGGGCACGGTCGAGGCGGTGAACGCCCGTACCGGCGCCCCGCTCCAGACGGTCAAGGTGGCCGGCTGCGACATCCGGGAGATGGACGCGTACGGCAGTTCGCTGTACTGGAAGTGCGACACGGAGTCCGGGGTCTACGACACCGGGACGAAGACGACCGTCAGGCTTCCCGCACACAACCGGGCCCGCCTCGGCAACGGCGCGGTCGTCCTGGAGGCCGGCGGAGTTCTGAAGTCCGTGGCCCTGCGAGGGGCCGCCGCCACCGTGGACCTCGGCCGTCCGGGCAGTCCGGTCCCCGAGCAGGGCTGGACCCTGGACCGCGAAGCGGGCCGGGTCGCGTACGCCGACGGCGCGGGAGCCGTCCACATCGTCCCGCTGCCGGTGGCCCCCACCGAGGTCTTCCTACTGGAATCAGAGGTTCCGGCCGGCGCGGAACTCACCGCGGGCAAGGGGTGGAATCCTGTGTTCCGGCTGTCGAAGCCGGTGGCCTCCTGGTCCCTGGAACTCAAGCGGAAGGCCACCGGCACGGTGGTCCGCACGCTCACCGGAAACGTCTGGGACGGAAGGATCCTCGCGGGCTGGGACGGCACGGACAGTGCCGGCTGGAACGTGCCACGGGGGGACTACACCTGGAGCCTGACGGCGAAGCCCGCCGACGGCCTGGGCAGTCCGCTGACCCGCACGGGAAACCTCGCCGTCACCGGCCGTCCGGTCTGGCGCGACTTCGCCGGCACCAACGGCCAGGCGGACCTCGTCGTCCTCGACAAGGACCTCAAGGCCCGCATGATCACGGGGGCCGGCAAGGACGCCTACTCGGCGTCCACCTCGTACGGGCTCACCGGCTGGGACCCCAAGGCGACCTTCGTGCCGTTCGGCGACCTGGACGACGACGGGATCAACGACCGGCTCGTCCGGGACCGAAACGGTGTCCTCCAGGCGCAGTTCGCCCAGCCGGGCAAGGTGGTCGCAGCGCGTTCCAGGACGGTCGGCCCCGGCTGGGGCCAGTACGACGTCCTGACCTCGCCCGGTGACCTCACCGGCGACGGCCGCGCCGACCTGATCGCCCGGCAGACCACCTCCGGTGACATCTACCTCTACGCGCAGGACGGCAAGGGCGCCTTCAAGCCGCGCGTACGGATCCAGCTCAACTGGAAGACGTACAAGGCGATCGTCGGGGCGGGCGACCTCAACGGCGACGGCATCGGCGAGATCATGGCCGTGGACGGCAACGGCACCGTCTTCCGCTACGACGGGGTGAAGACCGGGACGGTCAAGCCCCGTGTCCGCGCCTCGGCCGACGGCTGGGCGAAGGGCCGTACGGCGTTCACCGTGATGGACATCGACGGCGCCGGGGGCAAGCCGGCCGGCATCGTCACCCGCAACGCCGCGGGCGACCTCCTGTTCAGCCCGGCCGTGACCGGCACCGCCCTCCTCACCCCCGGCACCCGCTTCGCCACCGGCTACGCCGGCTTCAAGGCCATCCTCTGACACCACCGCCGGCAGGGCCCCGGAACCCCTCCGGGGCCCTGCCGGCGGCGCACCCGGCCGGATCCGGGGCGAGATGCCTCCGGGGACCGGCCGTGCCTCCCGGGACCGGTCAGCCGAGCGCCTCGACGACCAGCCAGATCGTCAGCGGGGCGGTGCAGAACACGGCCAGCAGGGAGAGCCAGGCCACCGAGGTGTCCAGGATCCGTGCGAAGGGAGCCCGGAACACGAGCACGTCCGACGTGTCCCGCGGGTCGTAACCGACCTGTTCGGACGGAGCGGCGCTCAGGTGGGAGAAGTAACGGGTCGAGCCGCCGCTGTCGGTGAACCGGTACACCCTCGGCCTGTCGGTCCGCACCGCGACGACGGACAGGCCGTGCCGGCGCAGCCGACGCTCGTGGAACGACGCCCCCCAGAACAGCACGCAGAGCCCGACGAGCAGGACCGTGAGGCCGCCGGTGATCCCGCCGACGAAGGCGCTGCCCTTCGCGTCGGAACCCTCGGCCGTGGCGGTGAGGGCCACGAACAGGCCGATCACCGAACCCAAGGCCCCGAGCACGCACCCCAGGAGTCTGCGCCGGAACTTCTGCAGTCTGGTTCTGGCGAAGGACCGCACGACGACCAGGGCCCCGCCGTCGACCTCCCCGACCGGATCGGGCAGCAACGCGTTCACGGCCTCCACGAAGACGACGGCCGCCGCCTCGCTCACGTCCTCGATCCGCTGGACGGACGGCGTTGTGCCCGCAAGGGCCCTCAACTCCACTGTCACGCACCGCGCCTCGGCACGGAGGTGCGCGACCGCCCCGACGGGAATCGCCAACGTCTCGCCGCGCCGCTCCAGCACCAGCTCGTCCTCCTTCCAGCTCAGAACAGCGGCGCCGCGCCCTTGCAGGACAGGTATGGAAGAAGGTGTGATCAGCATGGGAAAGATCGTAGAGCGGGAGGTCACACCGCACTCGCCGGGTCGACACCGGGCCGGCTAAGCGCCGTGGTCTCCATGTCCGAGGCCCGCGGCCCGGGTACGCCTACTCCGGTGCCCGGAATCCGCCGATCCGCTGCTCGAGCAGTTCGGCCAGCCGCAGCGGAGTGCGGTCCTCGAACATCGGACCGATGAGTTGCACCCCCACCGGCAGGCCGTCGGAGGACAGGCCCGCCGGTATCGCGGTGGCGGGCAGGCCGGGCATGGTGGCCAGACCGGCCCACACGAGCTGGTCGAGGTACGGGTACGCGACGCCGTCGATGTCGATCCGGCGTTCCAGCAGATCGGGACCGTGGTCGTGAGGGAACGCGGGAGTCGGCGTGACCGGACACACCACGGCGTCGAACTCGGCGAAGAGCAGCCGCCAGCCGTGACGATGGAGCTCACGACGTTCGTTCGCCTCGATCCAGTCGCGATGACTGAACACCAGCCCGTGCAGCCGCGCCGCGGCGAGACTCCGGTCGTCCGCCCCCGGTCCGGCGGCGCGGCTCCGCAGCTGCTCGTACGCTTCGGCGGGAAGACGCGCACCGCTGCCCGAGAACAGCAACTGCATGTAGAGCGTCGCGGCTTCGCCCAGGTCGGGCAGCAGCGGAGTGTGCCGTTCGACGCGGGCTCCGCCGGCGACGAGTGCGTCGGCCACCCGGTTCACGCCGGCCCGCACCGCGGACCCGGTCGGAAGGAACGGGTGCTCGTCGAGGACCAGGACCCGGAAGTCCCCCAGCCGCTCGTGGCGTGCGGGCGGCAGCGCCAGGTCGTGCGCCACGCCGCGCGTCAGCGGGTCCGGCCCGGCCATCACGTCGAGCAGGAGCGCGAGGTCGCGGGCGGTGCGCGCCATCGGGCCGACGACGGCGAGGTCGAGGTCGACCGGGAGGGCCGGCGTGGCCGGCTGGACCATACCGCGGTTCGCCACCAGCCCGAGCGTCGGCTTGTGCGCGTAGATTCCGCAGAAGTGCGCGGGGGTGCGCAGCGATCCGCCGATGTCGGAGCCGATGGACAGCGCGCCGAAGCCGGCGGCCAGGGCCGCCGCCGATCCACCGGAGGATCCGCCCGCCGTGCGGGCACGGTCCCACGGGTTGTTGGTGGTGCCGTAGATCTCGTTGAAGCTCTGCAGGTCCTGCAGCCCCAGCGGCACATTGGTCTTGCCGAGCACCACCGCGCCGGCGGCCCGGAGCCGCGACACCTGTACCGCGTCCTCGGCCGGCACGAAGTCCCGGTGCACCGGCACGCCCCAGGTCGTGGGCAGTCCGGCGACGTTGTAGGACTCCTTGACCGTCACCGGAACACCGAGCAGCGGCCGGTCCTCGCCCCGGGCACGCGCCCGGTCGGCACCGCGCGCGGCCGCCCGCGCACGCTCGAAGTCCCGTACGCAGATCGCGTTGATCACCTTGTCGTCCCGCTCGATACGGGCGATCGCCTCCTCGGTCAGCTCCACCGACGTCACGTCACCGGCACGCATGGCGGCCACGAGGTCTTCTGCGCTCTGAAAGGTCCGCTTCGAATCCATGAATCCGACCGTATTGACCTCCGGGAGAGGCCATAAAATGCCGATCCGCACAACGGCACGGCCGCATCGACTTGTCGCCGACCGTGACCTCGTCGACCCGGAGGACGTCAGGAGCGGGCGCCGAGCCAGGCCCCGTAGCGGGTGCGGGCGGTCCGTACGGCGGGCCCGCCGGTCAGCGCGTCCCCCTCGACGAGCGCGAACGGGCCCGCCCCCTCGTCGGTGACGACGGCACGGAGGTCCCGACGGGCCGTCAGGGTGAGCCGGCCGAGCTCGTCCAGGGGCAGCACGTCGGGTCCGGCGATGTCGAGGGTCCCGTCCAGCGGGCGTCCGGTGGCGACCTCGGCCAGGGCCTCGACCACCTCGGCCGCCGCGATCGGCCGCAGCGGCGTGGAGGGCAGCCGGACGGTGGTGTCGTCGGCGGTCCAGGAGAGGACGGCGTCGACGAACTCGAAGAACTGGGTGGCGCGGACGATCGAGTACGGGATCGGCCCCTGCTTGAGCAGGTCCTCCTGGAGCGTCTTGGCCCGGTAGTAGTCGAGCTGCGGCACCCGGTCGACGCCGACGATCGACAGGGCGACCTGGTGGCGGACCCCGGCCCGCTCCCCTGCCGCCAGCAGGTTCCCCGTGGTGGTGCGGAAGAAGTCACCCGACGCGGAGTCGAAGGTGGGCGAGTTCGTCACGTCGACGACCGTGTGCGCGCCGGCGAGCGCCGCGTCCAGCCCTGCGCCGGTGGTCAGGTCCACGCCGCCCGACAGGGATGCGGCGACGACTTCGTGCCCGGCCCCGCGGAGCGCGGTGACGAGCCTGGAGCCGATCAGTCCGGTACCGCCGATGACCGTGATCTTCATGGCCGTGACCTCCATCAAGGGAATCGTTGACTCGGAAACTCGGATAAGTCTTGTCCGAGATCATACGCGGATAGAATGTGTCCGAGTCAACGGGAGGGCGCATGAAACTGTCCGGCGGAGTGGAGTGGGCACTGCACTGCTGTGTGGTGCTGACCGCGGCCTCCGAGCCGGTCCCGGCCGCCCGGCTGGCACTGCTGCACGACGTCTCCGCCAGCTACCTGGCCAAGCAGATGCAGGCCCTTTCCCGCGCGGGCCTGGTCACCTCCCTACAGGGCAAGACCGGTGGCTACGCACTGACCCGGCCGGCCTCCGAGATCACTGTCCTGGACGTCGTACTGGCGGTCGACGGGGCGGACCCGGCCTTCGTGTGCACCGAGATCCGCCGGCGGGGCCCGCTGGGGGCCCCACCCGAGAAGTGCACGAAGCCGTGCGGGATCGCGCGGGTGATGGCGGACGCCGAAACCGCATGGCGCGCGTCCCTGCAGGGCGTCACCATCGCCGACCTGGTCGGCTCCGTGGACCGCGACAGCGGCCCCGAGGTGCTCCCGGCCATCGGCACCTGGCTCACCCCGGCCCGCGGTTAGGGCCTGTCCGGCGGATCAGGGTCGGAGAGGCCCTGGGCCGCGTTTCCGGGTCAGCCGGTGGTGAGGGCGAAGGGCCCGTCGTTCGCGAAGACGAGCCTGGCGAAGTTCTCGCCGATCCGGCCGCCCGGCGCATGTCGGTGACGGTGTGCAGGTTCCCGCCGTCCACGGTGGCCCCGGGCGGTGAGGAGGCCGTCGACCAGGAGGCCGTCGACCAGGAGGTCGTAGACGCCGTCCGGTGGCGGCGGGAAGCCTCAATGGACGCGCTTGGTGGGCAGGGTGGGCGCTCATCGCCTCGAGCCTTCGGTTCCCGGGTCGGGTGTGGGGTCGGTAGGCGCGGATCGGCTCCGCAATGCGGTGTCGAGGCAGTCCAGGGTCCAGGCCCAGGACTGCTGCGCGCCGACGTCCGTGTGGTCGAAGGCGCCGGCCGCCTCCAGGTAGGCGTAGCCGTGGAAGACGCATGCCCAGCATGCGGACCGCGTGCGTCTGGTCCGGCTCGGCCAGGTCGTAGCCGCGTTGATGCCCCCTTCCGAAATACCCCTGGGGGGTATAACGTTCCGACTCGGCGAAACCGGATACCCCCAAGGGGTATCAGAAAATGATCTCGGTGGGGGGCAGAGCGGTGTCGGTGTCAACGTCAACGGTCAATCCCCGGCGCTGGTGGGCGCTGGGCGTGCTGGCGACAGCACAGTTCATGGTGATCATGGACACGTCGATCATCGGCGTGGCACTTCCGCAGATGCAGCGGGACCTCGGCTTCACCCAGGGCGACCTGAGCTGGGTCTTCAATGCCTACGTCATCGCCTTCGGCGGACTCCTCCTGCTCGGCGGCCGCCTCTCGGACCTCCTCGGCGCCCGCCGCGTCTTCGCCGCCGGCTGGGTGGTCCTGACCGCCGGATCCGTCGTCGCGGCAGCCGCCGGAAGCCCCGGGGCGGAGATCCTGGGCCGGGCCGTACAGGGAGCCGGCGGAGCCCTCATCGCCCCGGCGTCCATGACGCTGCTGATGATGCTCTTCGGCCACGACCCCAAGGAGCTGGGCAAGGCCCTCGCCCTCTACGGGGCCGCCGCGCCCGCCGGCGGCACGGCGGGCGTGTTCCTCGGCGGGGTGTTCACCCAGTGGGCGTCCTGGCCGTGGATCTTCATCATCTACATCCCCATCGGCATCGCCACCCTCGCCGCCACCGGCCTCCTGCCGGCCGTGGGCCGCCGCCGGGGCGGAATCGACCTCCTGGGCGCAGCCGCCGTCACCGCCGGCCTGGCCCTCGCGGTCTTCGCCGTCGTCCGGGCCCCCGAGACCGGCTGGGGCAGCGCGCCGACCCTGGTGCAGCTGACCGGCGCCGCCGTCCTGCTGGCCGTCTTCCTGGCCATCCAGAAGGCGTCGAAGGCGCCGCTGATGCCGCTGAGCATCTGGCGCACCCCGGGCCTGGGCATCTCCAACCTGGCGATGGCCCTGCTGGGGGCCGCATGGATCCCGATGTGGTACTTCCTCAACCTCTACCTCCAGCAGGTCCTCGGCTACGGCGCCTTCGCCAGCGGCGCGGCCCTGCTGCCGATGACCGCCCTGCTGATGCTGTTCATGACCACGCTCACCGGGCGCCTGCTCGGCCGCTTCGGAGCCAAGCCCCTGATCGCGTCCGGTCTGCTGGTCCTGGCCGCGGGCCTGCTGTGGCTGTCGGCGGTGGAACCGACCGGCACCTTCCTGGTGGACGTCCTGCCCGCCTCGCTGGTCGCCGCGACCGGCATGTCCCTGGCCTACATCCCCGCCCTGATGTCGGCGATGGCCGGCGCCCCCGCCGAGCAGGCGGGCCTGGCCTCCGGCATCGTCAACACCACCTACCAGGTCGGCTCCGCCCTGGGCCTGGCCGCCCTGACCGCGCTCGCCGCCTCCCGGGGCGCGGACCGTCTCGGCGACCTGCCCGCCCTGACCGACGGATTCGGCAGCGCCTTCCTCGGCGCCGCAGCCATCGCCGCAGTCGGGGCCCTGGCCACCGCCCTCCTGATGAAGAACGGCCACTCCCCGGCCGCAGCCCGGGAGCCCGCCGCCGACAGCGAACGCGTCAACGCCTGACCCCCCCCCCGCATATGAGGAAGGGCCGCCGGACACATGTCCGGCGGCCCTTCCTCATGTCGCTACCGGCCCCGGCGAGGGCCGCCGGCCGGAAAGGGGAGAGCCGGCGGTCTCACGCCTCGGACGGCGCAGCACTGGCCTGGCGCTGCCGTCGGCGGTGTTTGCGCATGGACACCTGAGAGCCGCAGCCGGTACTGCAGTACAGCCCTCCCCCATTGCGGGTGCGGTCGAAGAAGCCGAAATGGCACGGGGGGTTCCGGCACGCCTTGATGCGCCCCCAGTCGCTGCTCTGCGCAAACGTCGTCACCGCAGCGAGTACGGTTCCGAACACGCGCGGCACCCCAGCCTGCGGTGAGGCCAGCTCCACGCCGCCGGCCGTGACCACCGTCGCCAGCGGGTAATGCGAACCCACACGTCGCAGGTGCCGTTCGGCGCGCTGCAGCGGCTCGCCCAGACTCTCCTCGTCGCCCGAATGCGCGAGCAGCAGTGTCACCAGGGCATCACGCAGCTCGCGCGCGACCGCGGCGTCGGCGTCGGTCGCCACGGTTTCGCCGCCGAACTCGTCGCGCTCGGCCAGCCACGCCGCGAACGAGTCCCCGTCACCGAACATCTCTCGGCGACCCGAGCCGTCCGCGCGCGTGTTCACGAACGCGAGGACGGTCTCCACCGTCGGCGTGACGGTGCGCGGGCTGGGTTCGGGGGATCCGGCTGCTGCAGCGATCATCCGTCCACATTACCTCAGCGCGAGACGAGCTAACCCATCTAGTAGGCAACCCACCGGCCAATCCGCCTTGACCTGTTGCGAGCTAACGCCTTACGGTCGCAACATGAACGGAACAATCAACCACCAGGCCCCCCTCCGCACATGGCTGATCACCGGCGCGACGTCCGGCATCGGCCGCGAACTGACGCTCCAGGCACTGGAGAACGGCGACACCGTCGCGGCCCTCGCCCGCGACACCTCCCCCCTGGACGAACTGGCGCAAGCGCACGGCGACCGCCTGCTCCTCATCCGGGCCGACGTACGTGACGAGAGAGCCGTCCAGGACGCGGTCGACGGCACGCTCGCCCGGTTCGGCCGTATCGACGTCGTGTCCAACAACGCGGGATACGGACTGTTCGGAGCCGTCGAGGAGGCATCCGACACGCAGGTCCGCGCCGTGTTCGACACCAATGTGTTCGGAGTGCTCAACGTGCTCCGCGCAACGCTCCCGGTGCTCCGCGCCCAGCGGTCCGGTCACGTCCTCCAGGGCTCGTCGGTCTACGGGCAGTCCGCCCATGCCGGCGTGGGTCTGCTGGCCGCCACCAAGTACGCGGTCGAGGGACTCTCGGACGCGCTCGCCGCCGAGGTCGCACCGCTCGGCATCAAGGTCACGATCATCCAGCCCGGGATGACCGCGACCCCCTTCCTCGCCAACCTCGACGTCGCAGCCGGCCTGGACGACTACGACCAGACCGTCCGCGAGGTCCGGAAGGGCATCGGAGAGATGCCGGAGTCCGCCTTCTCCGCCGCGGCGCGGATCGCCGCCGGCATCCGGACCGCGGTCGACAGCCCCAACCCTCCGCTGCGCCTGGCCCTCGGCGTCTCCAGCGCGGCCGGCATGCGCCCCGCCCTGGAGGCGCGGATCGCAGACCTGGACGGCTGGCAGCACGTGACCGACGCCGTCGACAGCTAGCAAGCGCCGAACCCCGCCGGGAACACGGTCGGGGCGGAGGAGTCCCGTCCCTCCTCACCGCCCGGCCATGACCAGGGCGTCCGGGTCGAAGCCACGGCAGATGGCTTCGACCCGGACCCCTCTCAGCGCCGTACGAAGACCACTTCGGGATCGGCAGCCGTCGGGCCGTCCAGCCGGGGAGCCGGCCGGTCCTTCAGGTGCCGGTCGAAGAAGTCGAGCACGTACGCGCGGGTGATCTGCTGGGAACGCGTGCCGGACAGGGGGGTTTCGGGGTGCGCGTAGCCGGCCTGGTCGCCGAGGACCGGCCAGTCGGTGAAGCCCGGGTGCCCCATCCCCGTGACGGTCACCCACCGCCTCCAGCCCTCCAGGCGCGGCCAGGCGTCCTCCCAGCTGGTGTCCTCGAAGTCCGGCGGCAGCAGGGCCGGGTCACCGCCCATCAGCAGGAAGGGGCGCCCGCCCAGGCCCGATTCCGGCAGCGGGGTGAAGAAGGTCCCGTCCATGTTCACCCCGGCGTCCACCCGCGGGTCGGCGGCCATGGCCGCGGCGGCGGAAGCCCCGCCGATGGAGTGTCCGGCCATGCCCACGCGCCGGCCGTCGATCAGCCGGGCGTGGCGCCAGGCGGGCCGCGGCCCGGTGAGCCGGTCCAGCAGGAACGCCACGTCCTTCGCCCGCCCCTCGGAGACCCGTCCCAGCGAGCGGTCGGGGAAGACCTGCCCGCATGCGGTGCAGGGGAGGACCCGGCCGCCGGGGAAGACCGCCGCGTCCGCCTCGTAGGCGTGGTCCACCGAAGCCACCACGTAGCCGCGGGAGGCGAGTTCCTCCGCGAGCCCGGTCAGCGACGAGCGGGGCAGGGTGAAACCGGGGGACAGGACGACCAGCGGGTACGGACCCGCTCCCCGGCGGGGCTCGGCACCGTCCCTGGAGTGCGTCCGTACCGCGGCGACCTGCTCGGGCGTCACGTACCGGCCCAGTTCGCCGCGCTCGGCGAGCAGCGCCCGTGCCTCGTCCACCGTCGTATAGGCGGCCGGGCGGCCGGTTCCGGGAACGGCGGGATAGTGCAGCGACACCATCAACTCGCGGTCGGCACTGGGCACCCAGGGGTCCTTGCGCTCCCGGTCGACCAGATGGACCGTGTCCCGGCCCACCGCGAAGCCTCCGGTGGGCCGGGGCAGTTCCAGCCGTACGCCGTCCGCCGCGGGCCCGCCCGGCCCGTCGGCCACGGCCGCCGAAGCTCCGCCGGCAACCGGCCCCAGTCCGCCGCAGAGGCCCACCGCCGCCACCACGGCAGCCACCCTCATGATCATCTTTCTCATGCCCGCACCCTACTTGAAGTAAGGCAAGCCTCACCTAACCGAACCGGAAATGGCTTGAAGCAGGCTGCCCAGACCCCCGCCGACCGGATTCGGCCCCCGGGTACGGGGCCCCGAGGAAGCGCCCCGCACCTCGGAAATCGCACCTACCGGTGGTCCGCGCTGCCACCACCGCAACCCTGCGGCGCACCGCCGCCGACTCGGCCCACCAAGCCCGCCTCCTCGCCACCCGCAACCCCCGCGGCCGGACAGGCGCCGCCCGCCGAGGGCCGCTCATCCGGCCGCGCGGACCGCCCGGAGCGCGGGGTCCGGCAGCCGCCCGAAGAGAGTGACCTGCTCGGCCGCCGACGTGCGGCCACCGAACAGTGCCGCCGGGTGGCGGGAGAGGGAGGCGACCGCACGGGTCCACCGCTCGCCCTGGGTCGCGGGACCGGGCTGTCCGATCCAGGTGTTGTACTCGCCCTGCCGGGTGTCGGCCGTGTCCAGCGACCCGGTCTCCACGGGAATGTGCCCGGAGGTCACCCAGCGGTCGCCGTCCTCCTCCCCCGACACTGCGATGACGTACCGGTGGCCCGGGCGCAGCCGCGAGGCCGTGTCCGTCTCCTCGTACGCCGCGTACACGGTCACGGTGGCGGGCACGGTGCCCCGGAACACGTGCGCCGTGCGGACCCGGTACGCCACCTGTACGGCGTCCTGGGCGTAGGGCAGTCTGAACGAGGGGTACGCGCCGATCACTTGGCCCCACACGAGCGCGTCGGAGTGCCCGGCGAGGTCGGCATCGTCGGTGGGCCGGTAGACCAGACAGCCGCCCACCGTCGGGAAGACCTCCGGGACCGGCTGCGGCGCGGCGGCCACCAGGACCGCCCCGGCCGCCGCGAGAACGGCCATGGTGCCGGCGTACCGACGGTTCGAGGCGGGCCCGGCCCGGCCCGCGGGGACGATGCGCATCCCGGGACGGTAGCGCCCCCACCGCCGGCACGATCGTTTCGGCAGCCGACCTGTCGCCCGATGGAAGCACACCGGCCGTACGGAGGGGGCCGGACCGGCCGCGGACCGCCGCCGACAGCGCCGGGCAGGAGGCCGCCGGGGTCAGTTCGCCCCCCCAAGCCCACTTCCCGCGGTGCCTGTGGTGCCCGGCACCGCCTCGTGTGGACGGCGCGGTGCCCGGCACCGCCTCGCGTGGACGGCGGTGCCGAACGGCCGTGTCCTCCCCGACCCGGTCAGCGGTCGAAGTGGATGCGGTTGCGGGGCACCGGTGGTTCGAGGATCTGGATCAGGGCGTGGGTCATGCAGTAGCCGCCGCCGAGACCGATCATCAGGACGTGGTCACCTGGCTGGAGGCGGCGTTCGCGGATGAGGTGGTCCAGGCCGAGGAACTGGTCGGCGGGGCCGACGTGGCCGGTCTGGCGGGCGTAGTACCAGGTGGTGCGCTCGCGGGTGAGGCCGAGGGGTTCGGCGAAGTAGAAGTCGTTCATCTCCCAGGCGGACGACGGGACGATGGTGTGCTTCACCTCCTTGGGGTCGAGGTCCGCCTCGGCCACGACGGCTTTGAGGCTGCGGTCCAGGGCCTTCCAGATGAGGTGTTCGTGGGGTTGCTGACCGGTGTCGGAGAGGAACTTCCGACGTTTCGCGGTCCATTGGTCGTCGTCGGTCTGGGTCAGCTCCCTGCTGATCTCCTCGAGTTCGGGTACCGCGGTGTGTGCGGTCGTGCAGAGCCGGGCGAAGCCGGAGCGGCGGGACATCAGGAGTGCGCCGCCACCGTCCGCCATGATCATTCCCGGGCTGCCCTGCCAGCGGTCCAGGTGCTCCGGCGGGAAGATCGACGCGCCGGTGACCAGGGCCTCGCCGTCGGGGCGGGCGGAGAGGTGGCCGGCGGCCGCGAGCAGACCGGCCATGCCGCCGTTGCTGGCGGCCCGCAGCTCGTAGCACTCGGCGTCGGTGGCGGCGAGGACACGCTGGAGGTACTGGGCGGGGGTGCTGTGTGCCTGGAGCCCGACGGTGGTGTACAGGAGCAGGGAGAGCTCCTCGGGCTCGGCTGCCGCGTTGGTGAGTGCGTCGACGGCGGCCCGGGCCGCCATGCGCACGGCGAGCTGCTCGGTGCTGGTGGTGGTGAAGGAGGAGCCGAGCTGGTCGGCGCGGCGCTGTTTGATCAGGCCGCGGGCGACGGCGTCGGAGGTGGCGGTGGCTTTCGGCAGCCACCGTCCCGTGGAGCGGATGAGGATGTCGTCCCATTTCATGACCGGGCCGCCGTTTCGGTGGTGTCCGACGGGGCGGGCGTCGCCGTGTCGGGGATGCCGAGGGTGAGGGATCGTGCCGGGCCGGCCGCGAGGTCGACGCGGCCGGTGGTGCGGTCGAGGGTGCCCAGGACCGCGCCGTGGATGCCGTGCATGCGCACGAGGGTGGTGTCTCCGACGAGGGCGTGGACGCTGCCGGGGGCTGTCGAGGCCGGTGCGTGGAGGAGGATTCCGGCAGCAGGATGTGCGCGGGTGAGGGCGGTGTCGTTGCGGGGTGTGGCGAGGTCGATGGCGTCGATGCCGGCGAGCGCCGCCAGGGGGACGGGGGCGTCGTCCGGGGCCGTTGCGAGGACTGCGGTCTGGATCATGGCGTCGAGGGTGAGTGCGGGGATGACGAAGGCCTCGAAGGCGAGTTGCCAGTGCGGCGCGAGCGCGAACCGGGCGCCGGCCCCGTGCCGGTCCAGCTGATGGCCGGTGGTGGAGGCGAACGGTCCGGTGAGCTGGACCAGCGGGTTGGGGTGGTGCAGGGCGATCCCGGGTGCCGGGCGGCCGGGCTTGGGGTGCTCCTGCGTGGGGATGGGGTGCCGGTCGGGGGAGAGGAGCACGTCGACGCTGTGGCAGAGGCGGTCCCGGACCAGGACCGTGCCGTTGCGGCTGGTCCGGTCGGTGAGGATGCGGACCCGGACCCGGCGGCCGCCGTCGGGGGCGGCCTCGGGCAGGAGGTGTGCCCGGGTCCGGATCACCAGCGGCGGATGGCCGGGGAGGACGGTCAGGGCACTGTGACAGCGCAGGTCGCGGAATCCGACGACGTGAAGCTGCGGTGCCAGGGTCAGGGCCGCTTCGGCTGCGATTTCGAGGGCGAAGGTGCCGGGCACCACCGGGAGACCCTTGACGGTGTGGTGGGCGATCCAGGGATCAGGATCGTCCGGATCGAGGCTGTGGCGCATGCGGCGCTCGAAGACGCCGTCACCGGCCTCGTCCGCCAGGCGGCGTCCCAGAAGCGGTGAGGCCGTCGTGGGCCGACGCGGGGCAGGGGCAGGGGCAGGGGCAGCGGCAGCGGCAGGGGTAGAGGTGCCGGCAGGGGCCGAGGCAGAGTTGCCGACGGGGACGGAGACAGAGGCAGAGGCAGAGGCGGTTTCCCGGGGCTGGGGTGCCGGCGTAGTGCCTCCGGGGCCGATGAAGGCCAGGGCCGGTACATGGGTGTGGTGGGCGAGTGCCTGGAGGAGCTGTCCGGCGCCTTGGGACGGGGTGATGACCTCGTAGCGGCCGGTGCTCGCGATCTGCTCGGCGAGGAGGGGATCGGCCCCCGCCCCCTGCCCCGACCACACGGCCCACATGAGGCTCGACTCCGCGGCCTCCGGCGTGGTGTGGCGGCGCGCGGCGCAGGTGAGGAAGTCGTTCCCGGCGACGTAGTCGGCGTCCCCGGGATTGCCGAAGACGACGGACATCGAGCTGAAGTTGCACCACAGGCGCGGCGGGCTGTCGCGCAGGGCGTCCTTCAGGTTGAGGTAGCCGAGGACCTTGATGTCCCGGACGGTGCGGAAGTCCGCGAGGGGTTTGAAGCCGAGGGCGCGGGACCTGATCTCGGTGGCGGTGTTGAGCAGCAGGTCGATGCGGCCGTGGCGGTCCAGGACGTGCCGGACCGTCCGCGTCACCTGCTCGGCATCGGTGAGGTCGCAGGTGAGGTAGTGAACGCGGTCGGCGCCGCACTGTTCTCTGAGCAGGGCGAGGTTCCGGGCGACCTCGTCGGCGCGGACGAGACGCGCGTGGGAGGCCTTGATGTCCTTGACGGGGACGGACGGGTCCTGGGCGCGGGTGCGGCGGATGTGGTCGGCCAGGGAGGGCAGGGGCTCGGCGTCGGGGTCCGGCAGGGGGGTGCGGCCGAGGACGTAGAGGTGAGGGGCCTTGTCGGCGGTGAGGGCGAGGAGGAGGGAGGGGGTGAGGCCACGCGCTCCGCCGGCCGCGAGGATCACCGACTCCCCGTCCAGCGCGAACGGCGCCGCCGGCGCGGCGGCATCGACCGGACCCCCCGGTGCGGCGGCAGAGACCGGCCCCGCCGGTGCGGCGGGGGCCATCCGGTAGCCGAGGCGTTTGCCGTCCAGGTGGACGACGGCGGCCCCCGGGACGCGTTGTGCCGATTCGGCCGCCAGGAGGTCCAGGGCCTTACGTGGCGCCAGGTCGCCGGTGAGCACGGTCAGGGAGGCACAGTCGGGCAGTTCCGTCGCGAAGGAACGCACCGATCCGGTGAACAGGCCGCTGAAGGGGTGCGGGACCCCGTCGGGGAGGGCCTGGGTGAGCAGCGCGGTGATGCTGCCCGTCGCGAGAGGACCGGCCAGGGCGTTGGTGACGGCGAACGCGAGGTCGTGCAGGGCCAGTACCCGGGCCGTGTCGGCCGGCGAGGTGGTGGCGGGAAGACGGGTCAGGATCCGCACGTGCCGAGGAGGTGCGTCCAGGCCGGCCAGGACGGTCGCCGCGTCATCGGCCCGGACGGGCACGGCCCGGGGTGTCGGAGCGGCGGCGGGAGACCACAGGTGGACGCCGGGCGCGGCGGGCACGAGGTCGGCCAGGAGCGGGTCGTCGCACAGCACCAGCGTCCCGGGGCCGAACAGGTCGGGCCCTGCACCGGTGCGGGGCTGCGACGGGGGGAGCTCGTGCAGGCCGTAGTCCATCGCCCGGTACTGCAGGGCGCCGTCCTGCGGCTCCGGGAGGGAATGCCCGGCCCGGTCGGATCCGGATGCGGTGCCGGCCGTTGCGGCGGGGGCGATGTGGACCGCCGGAGCACCCGGGGTGCGCGGGGAGATGACGGTGTCGGCACCCGTCGTCAGGGCCCTCAGCACCGCGAGGGCCCCGGCCGCGGCGCGGTAGTGGGGGCCGTCGGCGAGGTGCTGGCCGTCCTTGGGGGCCTCCGGGTCGTCCGGCCGGGACCGTCGGGTCCGTACGGTCGCGAGGACGGGCAGGCCATGGCGGGACGCGGTCCGTGCCCGGGTGACGGCGAGAACGACCGCGCCCTCCCCCGGCGCGCGTTCGCCGCGGACATCGAGGGTGCCGGCCGGCGTGTCGGCCTCCGGCAGGGTGTTGCCGTCCGCGGCGCAGACGAGCACCAGGTCGCAGGAGCCGTTGTGCAGCCAGCGCTGGGCCTGGCGCAGCGCGGAGAGGGTGCTGTCGGTGTCGGCGTGGCAGGTGGTGATGGGGCCCTGGAGGTCGTGGTAGTTGGCCACCCGGCCGGCCACCAGGCCCGTCGGGGCCCCGGTGAAGGAGTGGGCGTGGGGTGACGCGGACCCCTCGGTCACGGCGGTGGCCAGGAGCGAGCGGAGTTCCTCGGCGGCTTCGGCGCCGCGGAGCGCCGCGACCCGTGCCGCTGCGTCGTTGAGGTGGATGTGGCCCATCGCTTCGACCTGGCGCCGCGTCATGGTTCCGGCGGCGGCGACCACGGCGGTGGTCGGGCGCAGCTCGTCCCAGGCCGCCCCGAGGGCGGGGGCGAGATCACGGACGGCCTGGACGGACATGATCTGGGTGCGGTCGATCTGGCGGAGGGTGGGGGGCGGGATGCGCAGCGGAGGATCCGTCGGATGCGGGTAGCGGTCACCGAACCCGGACCCGGGGGGCGGCCCTTCGCCGCGCAGCCAGCTGTCGACCGTGTCGGTGGCGGCACCGGGGAACAGCGCGGTGCGGGCGACGATGACGATGTCGTCCCGGGCGGTGTCCGCAAGGGCGGGCTCGCGGGTCCGCAGGCTCGGGTGGTCGTCGGTGAGGATGACGTGGCCGTTGACCCCTCCCAGCCCGGCCGAGCAGACGGCGACGGTCCGGGGGCGTTCCCCGCGCGGCCAGTCGATGTCCCGCACCGGGACGTCCACGGGATCGGCGGACCGTCCGTCCACGGAATCGGCGGACCTTCCGCCGGCGGGATCGGCGGACTCTCCGGCAGTGGGGGCCGGCAGGCGCTCGAAGTGGGGCTGGCGCAGGATCCGGTCGTGGCGCAGACCGAGCACGGCGTGGAGCAGTGACACCAGGCCGGCGTTGGCGATGGTGTGGCCGAACACCGCCTTGGCCGAGGTGACCGGGCAGGGGCTCTCACGGCCGGCCAGGGCCTCCCGGAGCATGCCGAGCTCGACCTCGTCCCCCCTCGCGGTGCCCGTGCCGTGGGCGATGATCCAGTCGAGGTCGGCGGCCGAGATGCCGGCTTCCCGCCAGGCGCGGCCCAGCGCGAGCGACTGGCCCCGGGCGGCGGGGGCGTGAATGGAGGCGGCCCGTCCGTCCGCGGACAGACCGATGCCGCGGATCACCGCGTGCACGGTGTCCCCGTCGGACCGGGCCCGGTCCAGGCGCTTGAGGACGAGGGTGACGCTCCCCTCGCCGGTACGGGTTCCGGAGGACCGCTCGTCGAAGGGACGGATCTCGTCCCCGGTCGACAGCGTGCCGGTGGCCGCGAACATCCGGCACAGGCTGGGGCTGATCACGACGCTGGACGTGCACAGGGCGATGTCGCAGGTGTCCTGTTGCAGTGCGCGGACCGACGCGTCGAGGGCGTAGAGGCTGCTCGCGCAGGCGGATTCGGCGACCACGCTCTCCGCGTCCGCGGGTACGAGGCCTTCCAGAGCGCGGTGGAGGTAGAAGGGCGCCGTGGACAGCTCCGGGGGGAGGCTGTCGCGCTGGTAGTGGGCCGCCAGGATGTCGCCGGTGTGCTCGTGCAGCCAACGCGCCCCGGGCATGTCCTCGATGGCCCGGGCCAGATGGCGTGCGTAGGTCTGGGCGAGCACGTCGTGGTAGAGGTGCGGGTACTCGTGTTCGCCCGAGGTGGCGGCCGCACACAGCCAGCGGTCGGTGTCGTGGGTGCGGAGCCCGTCGAGGGCCTGGAGGGCCGAGTGCCGAAGGAACGTCATGACGGGCGGAGCATCGGCCGGCCAGTCTCCGGCGGCGAGCTCGGCGGCCAGGCGCGGGTGCGGCCTGAGCCGGTCGATGAAGCCGCCCAGGGCCGCATTGCGCGGCTCGGGCGGCATGACGTCCTCCGGGTTCCACAGTACGGGCGCCCGGAAGCGGTTGCGGCCGGCCTCCAGGACGTCCCACACCTCCTCCGGTCCGCTGGCGCCGGCCAGGACGGCGCCGTACCCCACAACCGCGACGGGTGCGTTGCTCATCGTCTTCTCTCCGGATTCTTCTGATCGGGCAGGGGCGACACCGGTGACCGCCGGGCCGGGGGCAGCCGGGCGGTGCGGTGCGTGTGGTGCGGGCAGGCGCCGTACGGGCAGGGTGGGGTCCCGGGACCACGAGCTGGCCCAAGGGCGTTCGGACACCCCCACCGGCCGGCCGTGGTCGGGGTCGGGCGGCATCGGCCGGCGTCGGCCCGACGGGGGTCCCGGCCGTGTGCGGGGGAGGGAGCGCTTCGGAGCCCCACGAGGTGAGGCAGGAGCACCCGCACCGACCGCCCCCACACGCAGCGGGACCGCTCCTGGTGTCGGCCGGTCACTGCGGATCGTCATGGATCGCCATGGATCGCCATGGATCGCATGGCGAGCGGCTTACAGGGAGAGGCCCGTGGCGGGGTTCGTGCCGGGGCCCGTGACAAGCGACTGTGACAAGAGACGCATGACGAAAGGCCGAGGTCGTCCAAGGCCGCATGCCGTGACCGGGCCGTGTCGCCTGACGGCTGTTCACGGCCCGGGTCCTGCGGTGACGGGTGTGTTCCCCGGCGGTGGACTCCCGGTCCCCGTCGGGGACGCGATCGTGCTAGAGCGCGGCCCGGGCCTCGAGGACGGCGTCGGCGATCCTGCCCAAGGTGGCCAGTTCGAGGAGGCGGGGGTTGTGCCGCAGGCCCTCGACGCCGAACACCTCTCCGGTGCGTCGCAGGAGGGCCAGTTGCTGGAGGGACTCGACTCCGAGGACCGCCTCGAGATCCGCGTCCTCCTCCAGCACCTCCTCGGGGTACTCGAGGGCCTCCGCGTACATGGTGCGCAGGCGGGCCAGCACCTCCTGCCGATCGAGTACGGCGGGTGCTGCGGTCACGGTGGGTGCTGCGGTCACGGCGGGTGCGGTCGGCGGGGCGGTCACGTCGGACCCGGTCGCCCCCGTGGGCCGGGACGGCGTGGGGGCGGGGTGCTCCGTGGTCGTGATGGCGGCGGTGACGGGCTCGTGGACCGCGGATGCGGGAGCCCCCGCCCGGGCGGGGGCGTCCGTGAGGGAGACCAGTGCGTCCGGCACTCTGCCGTAGCTCTTGTTCTTGCCCTTCCCCTTCCCCCTGCCCTTCTTGCCGCGGCTCTTCCCGGACCCGGCGGTTCCGCCGGGGGCCGAGGCCAGGGCACCGGAGGCGAGGCCCCGGAGCACGGCGGCCGGACCGGCCGGATCGGCCAGCGGGACGTACACGTCAATGCCCGGCAACGAAGCCTCCGCGAGGGGGCCGACGACCGGTCGGGCTCCGCAGTCCACGAAGACGTTGACACCCTGCCCGTGGAGGTCCCGGAGGGAGTCCAGGAGCCGAACGGGACTGGTCAACGCGCCGATGGTCATCTCCAGCGGGTCCTCGTCCCCCACCTCGCACCCCAGCGTCGGGGACCAGATCCGCAGGTGCCGGCCGCCGTACGGCACCGGGGCCTGCTGCGCCCTCAGCGCGCGCGCCGCCGGGCCGAGAGCCGGGGAGTGCGAGGCGTGCGGGACGTCGAGTTCGGCGGTCGGCCACCCCAGGAACTCGGCGATCCGGCCGGCCCGCGCGACCGCGGCAGCCGGCCCGCTCAGCACGCACTGGCGCGGCGCGTTCACACAGGCCACCACCAGATCGGGGTCCCCGACCAGTGCCGCGAGGCTGCGCGCATCGGCTTCCCGGGTCCCCACCGCCAGCATCGCCCCCGGCCAGTTCTGCCCGGTCAGGGCCCGGGAACGGGCCACCGCCAGACGGGCCGCGTCCTCGATCGCAAGATGACCGCCAGCGGCCAGCGCCCACAGCTCCCCGATGCTCTGCCCCGCCACGGCGAACGGCTGCAGACCGCATTCGGCAGCTGCCGAGCACACCGCCGCGGAGACCGCGAAGATCTCCAGGTACTGCGCGTCCGGATCAGCCGTCATCGGTTGCGGCGCGCTGTCATTGACCAGCCGGGGAGACACCTTCTCCATGCCCAGCTCCACCGCAACCTCGTCGATGCGGGCCAGCACGTCCCCGACGGAGCCGAACTCCTGCGCAAGCTCACCCAAGACGCCACTGCGAGGTCGGGGAACGGTCCCCGGTATCAGCAGGACAACCCGTCCGTCCATGTCGAAACTCCCTTTTCTCCATTACGTGCGTGGTCGTGCGTGGTCTTGCCGCCGCCCCGGTGTCCGCGATCCGGATGACCTCACCAAGGCCGCCGGAAGTGGAATCCTGAATTCTTCACGTACGGCACCGGCAAGGAGAAAGGAAATTCCACTCCCCAGGATTCCCGGTGACACGGATAGGTGCTCCGGATGCCGGCGGTGGTTCCCTTCTGCCCGTGGTTCTCGCACTCCACCGCAGTCACGTGCCCGACATGGCAGCGGCGAGGAGTGATCCGACGGCAGCCGCTGCGGCGACCCATGCGGAAGGGTGCACGGATTGACTCCCCTTTATTCACCGCACCCGGCCGACACTCGACCAAAGGTGTTCGGAACAGACGAATAAACCCTACGTGCGCCCCATGGAATATCAAGTTCCTTTCCCTTTTCTGTCTTCCGGCAAAATTCGCCATGCCAGTCCTGAAATCGACGAGTGAGTGGCCGGAATAGGGGATACCGCCGTCGGAAATACGCTTCGTCGCCCTGCCGGCCGTGACGTCAGGGACGCTCGCAGGCACTGCCGTGTCCGCCGTGTACGGAGCGGCGGACCCGAAACGTCACCGCGGTGTCGCTGCGTCACTACCTCGTGCCCGCCATGAACGCCCCCCAGCCCGCGGGCCGTCGGCCCGCAACTGCCGCAAGAAGCGGCCCAAGGCCTGTCTGATGATTGATCTTGTGGCAGGTCGAGAGGCGAGTTGAAGGATGCGGCGCGGCAGCGGATGGAGCCGTCGTTGCCGCCGGTGGACGGGGGTGACCGTCCGGGGCGTGATCACCGCCAGATGGCCAACGGTGTGCTGTGGCGGCTGCGGACCGTGCTCGATGGCGGGCCTCCACCATCAACCGGGCCCACCAGCACGCTGCCGGCGCACGCATAAAAGGGGCCGCGGACGAGCGAATTGGAAGATCCGGCCGCTCGCAGACGCGCCAGGCCCTCGGCCGGTCCCGAGGCGGGTGACCACCCAGCCCCACCTCGCCGTCGACGGCCGTGGCCTCCTCCCTGTCCATCGTGCTCACGCCCGGCAACGTCAACGACGCCACCGCGTTCGGCCAGGTCCTCGCGGGGGTCACGATCCTCAAGCACCGCGACCAAACGGCCAACCGCCGGCCCCATCGGTTTCGTTTCGTGAAGTAGGAGGCACAGTACTCCTCGTTGATCAGAGGAATGATCTTGTCGAGGTCGGTGATGCAGCCCCAGAGGCAGGAGATGCCGCTGTCGTCGAGTCCGCCGTTCAGCTCTCTCTGTACGAGGCCGGCGACGTCGGCGTCCAGGAGGACCAGGTTTACGCCGTCGAAGTCCACGCCGCGAAAACCGTCGGGGAACAGCGCGTGCAAGTGGTCCTCCCACACCCGGGCGAGGCTGCCGCCGGGCTGTGCTCCGCCCACGTCGGCGGCTGTCGCCTCTGCCGTGGACGGTGGGCGAAGGAGCAGGGCGACGGTTTCATTTGGTTGACCGCTCGCCGGCATCTCCGGCCCTTCCCCGTGCGCGAGGTCGCGGCGCTGTATTACTCGAAGTGTGGAGGAGGGTGAGGTCAGGCAGCGAGGCGGCCTGCCTGCTCGCGGAGTTCCTGGGCTTCTGGTACTCCGCTGTAACACCGCAGGCGGACGGGCATGTCCTGGAGGGCGGCCTGGACGTTCAGGGAGCGAATGCCGTCGGCGCAGTCGAGGAAGTCGCGCCAGGTCGCCATGGCTCCGTCGACGTCGCCTTGGCGGAGGCGGACGCCACCGAGATCGGCGAGGACGATGTCGCGGGTGGTGTCCGGGCCGTCGTGGGGGCCGACGGCTCTCAGCTGCCAAAGGCGCCGGAGCAGAAAGCAGTGTCGTCGGCCGGCGCCTGGTGCATGACGTCGAGTCGGCTGTTGGGACGGCTGCCCTGCGAGCCGGCGGCGCCCGAAAGTTGGGCGCGCACGGCGGCGGAGCCGCCCCAGTCGTGCAGGTCGCGCAGCTGGCCGCGGTCTCGCCGAGGTGTCTGTCGGCCTGGACGGCGTAGGCTTCGCCCCAACCCCCTCCTCACCGATGTTGGAGTTCCCGCATGCCTCACCGTACCGGCCTCGTTCTCGACTTCGGAGGTGTGCTCACCACGCCGCTGCTGCCCGCTGTGTTGAACTTCGAGAAGCGAGAAGGGCTTCCGCAGGGTGCCTGTCTCAAAGCGTTGTACATGGACGAAGAAAGCGTTCGGCTAACGCACGAGCTGGAGCGCGGCGCGATCAGTCAGACTGAATGGAACGATGGCGCCGCCCCCAAGCTCGGAGTCTCTCCGGATAATCTGATGGGCCGGATCTTTGCGGATCTGCGGCCTGAGCGACTCCTGATCGATGCGGCCGACGCAGCGCAGCGGGCCGGCATCAGAGTCGGCATCCTGTCCAACTCGGTAGGGCGTTCTCCCTGGAACCTGTACGACGGATACGACCTCGACATCCTCTACCACAGTGTGGTGATCTCCGAGGACCACGGGCTGCGCAAGCCCGACCCGGAACTCTTCCAGGTCACGCTGAAGCTCATGGGGCTGTCTGCCGAGGAGTGTGTCTTCGTCGATGACACCGAGGAGTACGTTCAGGCGGCCGAGGAGCTCGGCTTCGCGGGAGTACTCGCACAACACCCTGACCAGACGGTCTCTCAGCTAGAGGTCCTGTTGGGCATACCGCTGGCCTGAAGGCGTTCGCCGAGATCACGTGCTGAAAGCCCGCATTCTGATCCAGCCGTAGTCGTCACGGAGCCCCTTATTCCGCCAGGCTCGTACGGCGCGGAGGCGGTTGCCGCATGAATGCCTCCGTAATTTCCGCGCTGAATGGTTCCGTTTGCCATGCGTCGGTGATGTCATGCCAGCTCTGGTCACGTAGATGCCTCGGTGGGGCCTCTGTTCCCCACCGCGGCCGAGTACGACTGGTTGCTCTTCGACCCGCGTCAGACCCGGGGACGATGATCGGGGCTTC
Source organism: Streptomyces sp. NPDC089799 (assembly GCF_040684755.1). NCBI lineage: Bacteria > Bacillati > Actinomycetota > Actinomycetes > Kitasatosporales > Streptomycetaceae > Streptomyces > Streptomyces sp. NPDC089799. The sequence goes on from NZ_JBFBGR010000028.1 coordinate 59,490, forward strand.
GATGACGAGGCGGACGGCGACTGGTATGTCCAGGTGTGGCTGAGGGACGACAACACCTACCAGCTTGAATTCCGCGACGGGACCGCGGCGGAGCACTATCAGACTCGGACGATCTCCCAGGAGAAGGTGATCGCCGCCTTGAGCGGCTGGGCGGATGGGCGTCCGGAGTGGAAGGGCGCTTTCATGTGGAACAACATCAGCGCCTTCTTCGCTGACGCAGACGTGCCCATCCAACCGGATGCCCCTGACACCCAGAATCCTCCTCCAAGGGCTGTCATGTGAGCTCGCGGTCCGAGACGACCGCCGCTTCCGCCAAGGCCTGCGGCCCGGGGGCAGGCGGGCAGGCGGGCGGGCGGTTGGTCAGGCGGTCTTGGCGAACGTGTGGAGATGTTCGCGGAGGAAGGCGTGCAGTGTCCTGGCGGGGCGGCCGAGGATGGTCTCGATGGTGTCGTTGGGAGATTCCGGGCGGGCGATGGCCAGTTGCTGGATCTCCACCACGTGGCCGGCGAGCCAGGGCGGCATGTGCGCGGTGGACAGGAGGTGGCTGCGGAACTCGCTCGGTGGCAGGTCGATGTGGCGAACGGGGCGGCAGGTCAGCTCGCCGAGTAGACGGGCGAGCTCGGGGTGGCTGAAGGCCCGCGGGCCGGTCAGGGTGTAGGTGGCGCCGGCAAGGCTGGGGCGCAGGAGGGTCTCGGCGGCGACGTCGGCGATGTCTCGGACGTCGATGTAGTTACAGGGTGCCTCGCGCATGGCCCCGATGAGTACGCCCTCGGCGATCGCTGGGGCGTTCAGGAGCAGCTTTTGCATGAATGCGTAGGGCCGGAGCAGCGTAGCCGTCATTTCGGTTGTCGCCAGGTGTTCCTCGACCCGCCAGTGGGTGCGCGAGATGGCCACCGGTGAGGCGGGCTCGGCTGCTGGGGCGGAGAGTTTGACCACGTGCCGTACCCCGCAGTGCGCTGCGGCGTCTATCACATTGGTCTCCAGCTCGGCTTGACGCGGGCTGTTGGCCATGGCGAGGAACAGTTGCGTGGATCCCTCGAACACGTCGCGGAGCGTCTGAGGGTCCGCGGCGTCCGCACCGACGATCTCGACCGGCGTGTTCGTGCCGATGGCGGCGCGCAGATTGTCGGGCGTACGGCTGACGGCGCGGCAGGGGACTTCGAGTTCGATGAGCCGCCGGAGCAGGGCGCTGCCGGTGGCGCCGGTGGCGCCGATGATGGTGATCACAGTGTGCCTTTCGCGGGTGAGGGGTCTGGAGAATCGGATGGGAAGGGTTGGGTCAGGTCTGTTGCCGGGATGTCGTGCCGTGCCACCGCCAGGTGACGATGGCGGTGGCCAGGCCGGCCGACAGCGGCAGGTCGATCCGCAGCCGCTCCAGCCATCCGGCATCGGGCACCGGTGTGTGCGACGGCAGCCAGTCGGATCCGAACCATCCGGCCAGGCCGGCGATTCCGGCCGCTGTCATGGCAAGTGCGAGGGTGAGTACCGGTCGCGGCGCCGAGGCTGTCCAGCGTCGGGGTCGGCCACGGCGGTGCAGCCATGCGCCGACGATGCAGGCCACCAAGGCCGATGTGGCTCCGATGGAGGTGAAGGCGGCCCTGGTCAGTTCGGGCCGGCCGCTGAGGAATCCGCCGAGCCCGGCGGTGAGCGCGGGGGCCAGGTAGGCGGTCGCGACTTCCTTCCACAGGGTGAACGGACGCGTGGCGAAACCGCGCTGGGAGGTTCCGGGAGGGGCAGTCATGCGACTCCTCGAAAATAATTAGCTAGCTAACTAGTTGATTAGGTGGCTAACTACTAGGGTGTGGGACAGAGTGCCGCGCGGCCGAGGCGGCCGCCCCCGCGCGGAAGTGATGCCGCAGCTATTCGGCAGTCAATGCGCCGATCCGCTGAGTGATCCGCTCCAGGAGGTCCAGGAACAGCCCGCGTTCGTCGGCGGCCAGTCCACCGACCAGCGCCTCAAGCCGTGCGAAGTGGTCCGCGGCCATATCGCGCAACCGCCGGCTGCCGCGCGCCGTGAGTACGACCACTGCGCCCCGCCCGTCCTCCGTCGAGGCGCGGCGAGCCACCAGACCCTCTCGCTCCAGGCCAACGACCAGGCCGGTCACTGTGGCGCGCGAGACACCAAGGCTCTTCGCGAGCTGCGACGGCGACTTCTCCCCGTCACTGTCCTCGAGATCCACCAGGAGGCGGTAGCGCCCGGTCGACAGCCCGGAACGCGCAAAGTGCACTTCGGACGCCCGGTCCAGGCGCGCCCCGGCAGCCATCAGGCGCACCGCGACAAGCACCGCCTGCGGGTCGGCCTCAAGCCCGTACCGCGCGATCTGCTTCCGCGCCTGTTCGAGCGTGGGTGCAGCGCCGGGGTTCGCATCCTCGTCACTCATGAGAAGTAATATGGCGGCTAACTACCTTCCGGTCAAGTCGCCGAGAGCCTCGCAGCCGCAGACTCCGGACGGCTCCGCCCCCGACGACAGCCCGCCGCGCCCGGGAGCCTCACCGCAGACCTGGTCATCGGTGCCGTGAACGAGCGTGACGTGCCCGGTCGTCTGCGGTACCCGGCCGGCATTTGCGCGGGGCTGTTCTGGTCCCACGTCCGCCCGTACGGGGAGGTGTACCTCGATATGGACGCTCGGCTGCATCTCACCCCAGGTACGGTGCCCGGCCCCGTGCCACGGCCGCTCTCTTGACGGAACCAGGGACAACGGCGGCGAGTGTCTGATGGAGTGACGTGGTGAAGGCACCGGTGTGATGCGTGCCCCAGTTCCGGACTGATCTCTCAAGGGGAAGGCCGAGGATGTTGTCGGAGGCAATGACTGCGCTGGCCGCGGCGGGAGGCACTGCGGTGGTGCAGGCCGCAGGCACAGAGGCATGGACAGGCGTACGCCAGCAGGTAGCCCTTTGGTTCGGCCGGGGCAATCCGCAGCGCGAGCACGCCCAGCTGGAGCGCCTCGATCAGACCGCGGCCGAGCTGGAGGCGGCTCGGCCGGCCGAGGTGGAGCAGTTGCGTATCCGTCAGGAGGCAACGTGGCAGGGCCGGATCGAGGCCCTGCTGGAAAGTCTGGAGGACATCGAGCAGGCCCGGGTCGCGGATGAGCTGCGCACCCTGCTGGCCCAACAGACCTCCCACAGCAGTGTGTCAGCCGGCCAAAAGGGACTGGCCTTTGGCGGAAACGTGGACGTCCGGGCCGACCACGGGTCCGCTGCCGCCGTGACCATGGGGAATGTGACACTGGGAAACCCTTCCAAGCCGGGTCCGCACCAGGGCTGAGCGCACCCGGCACCGCCTCGGCCGCACCGACCCACCACATCAGCGGCATCTTCGCCGACCACGGCAGCATTGCCGTCGGCTACGCCGAGCAGATCCACCACTCTGCACCGCCCCGTACCCCGGCGGCTTGGCCGCACCAGGTCGGTGTACTCCCGCCCCGCGCCTTGTCCTTCCAGCACCGGGCCGAGGTCGACCAGTTGCGGACGGCGGTCGACGGCGGGGGCACTGCGGTACTCAGCCAGGTACTGACCGGGACCGGCGGGGTCGGCAAGACCCAGCTGGCTGCCGACTACGCCCGCACTGCCTGGGACAGTGGAGGGGTCGACGTACTGGTGTGGATCAGCGCGAGCAGCCGCTCAGCGATCACGACCGGCTATGCACGGGCCGGCGTAGAGGTCCTTGCCGTCGATCCTGGCGACCCCGAGCAGGCTGCGCGGGTATTCCTGGCCTGGCTGGAGCCCAAAGCCGGCCAGAAGCCGTGCCGCTGGCTGGTCGTACTGGACGACATCGCGGACCCTGCCGACATGCGCGGCTGGTGGCCGCCCTCCAGCCGGCACGGCCGTGTCCTGGTCACCACGCGCCGCCGCGACGCGGCCCTGACCGGCGTCGGCCGACGCCTGGTCACGGTGGGCTTGTTCACCCCTCAGGAGGCCACCGCCTACGTCACCGCCGCACTCGCCGCGCACGACCGCCACGAGTCAACCGACCAGACCACCAGCCTCGCCGCGGACCTGGGGTACCTGCCTCTCGCCTTGGCCCAAGCCGCCGCCTACATCATCGACTCGGGCCTGACCTGCGCCTCCTACCGAGAGCTGCTGGCCGACCGAGTCAGGAAGCTGGCCGACTTGCTGCCGGAGCCCTGCCTACTGCCCGACGACCAGACTGCCACCGTGGCCGCCACCTGGTCCCTGTCCATCGAACGTGCCAACCGGATCCGTCCGGCGGGCCTGGCCCGCCCCATGCTGCAGTTGGCCGCCCTGCTCGACCCCAACGGCATCCCCGCTGCGGTCCTCACCAGTCAGCCCGCCCTGGCGCACCTCACCGAGCACCGCACCCCCGGCAGCACGGGCGGCACTCATCAGTCGGCACAGATCTCGGCCGAGGACGCGGTACTCGCGCTGCGGGCCCTGCACCGACTCAGTCTCATCAACCTCACCCCCGATACTCCCCAACAAGCTGTCCGCGTCCACCAGCTCATCCAGCGTGCCACCCGTGACACGCTCACCCCCGACCAGCACGACCAGCTTGCCCTCACGGCCGCCGACGCCTTGATCGCGGCATGGCCCGACATCGAACGCGATACCGCACTTGGTCAGGCCCTACGCGCCAATACCGATGCCCTCAACCGGTACGCCCACCAAGCCCTATGGCACCCTCAGGGACACGAGGTGCTCTTCCGCACGGGGGGAAGCCTCGGGCAGAGTGGCCAGGTCGTCGCCGCTGCCCATCACTTTCAACACCTTGTAGAGGCATCTGGCCAACGCCTCGGACCCGACCACCCCAATACCCTGGACGCCCGCGTCAACCTTGCCCACTGGTGGGGAATAGCGGGGGATGTGGCAGGGGCCGCAGCCGCCTATGAACAACTGCTTCATGACGCGCGGCGGGTGCTGGGCCCAGACGCCCCCCGCACCCTGGTCATCCGGGGCTACCTCGCAGTCTGGCGGGGGCAGGCCGGGGATGTGGTCGGCGCGGCTGGTGCCACGACGGAGCTGTTGGCCGAAGAAGAGCGGATCTTGGGCCCAGACCACCCCGACACTCTCACCACCCGGTTCACCCTCGCCGAATGGCGCGGGCAAGCGGGGAATGCAGCCGGGGCCGCAGCCGCCTTCGAACAGCTGCTGGCCGACCAAGAGCGGGTGCTGGGGCCAGGCCACCCCAGAACCTTCACCACCAGGAGCCGCCTCGCTCACTGGCGGGGGGAGCTGGGGGATGGGGCCGGGGCTGCCGCCGCCTCTGAACAGCTGCTGGCCGACCAAGAGCGGGTGCTGGGGCCAGGCCACCCCAGAACCTTCACCACCAGGAGCCGCCTCGCTCACTGGCGGGGGGAGCT
>NZ_JBFBGR010000028.1:64905-97865 GCF_040684755.1 Streptomyces sp. NPDC089799
CTGGGGGATGCGGCCGGGGCTGCCGCCGCCTTCGAACAGCTGCTGGCCGACCATGAGCGGGTGCTGGGACCAGACCACCCCAGCACCCTGATCACGAGGAGCAACCTGACCGACTGGCGGGGGGAGCTGGGGGATGCGGCCGGGGCTGCCGCCGCCTTCGAACAGCTGCTGGCCGACCATGAGCGGGTGCTGGGACCAGACCACCCCGAGACCTTGTCCACCCGCCACACCCTCGCCGAATGGCGCGGGCGAGCGGGGGATGCGGCCGGGGCTGCCGCCGCCTTTGAACAGCTGCTGGCCGACCGCGTGCGCGTGCTGGGACCAGAACACCCCGACACCCTGAGGACCCGGAGCGACCTCGCCTCCTTGCGTATGGCGTCAGGAGATATGGCCGGGGCTGCATCCACCTATGAACAGCTGTTGCCCAGCCAGGAGCGGGTGCTGGGACCAGAACACCCCGACACCTTGACCACCAGGCACTTCCTCATCTTCTTGCGTATGAAGTCGGGGGACATGGCAGGTGCCGGAGCCGCTTTGGACCAGCTGCTGACCGACGAGGAGCGGGTGCTGGGTCCAGGCCACCCCACCACCCTCGCCACAAGGAATAACCTCGCTCACTGGCGCGGGCAAGCGGGGGATGCGGCCGGTGCCGCAGCCGCCTTCGAACAGCTGGTGCACGATACGCAGAGGTACCTACACCGAGACCACCACACCGCCCTGATAGCTCGCGGCAATCTGGCCAAATGGCGGGGACAGATGGGGGATGCAGCTGGGGCCGTGGCCGACTTCGAACATTTGATCCCCGACATGGACCGGGTATTGGGGGCAGATCACGACCATGCCGTTCGCACCAAGGGCTATCTCGCTTACTGGCGGCAGCAGATGGACAATCCGCCCGCACATCAATCGACCGATTGATGAGCAGGATCAATGACCGACGACGCCCCTGATCGACCGCAGCAAGAACCCGTGGGGACGCATCCACCAGCACGTGCGGGAGATGAACCGCTACCGGTACGGGGCCTGGTCGACGCCTACCTCACTGAACCCGTCCCCGACCATGCGATAGAGCGCGCCGAGATTCAGGCCCACATCTGGATGCCCAAGAACCGCCGGCCGATCACCAGGAAGGAGTACGCACATGCCGTCGCCGTCGCCGTCGCCGTCGCCGTCGCCGTCGCCGTCGCCGTCGCCGTCGCCGTCGCCTGCGCCCGCGTCGCCGCCCGCCTCACCCGCCACTGACCTGCTCCGCAGCCGGGTCGCCGAGCCCGCTGGCGCCTGCTTTGCGCCCCCCGCAGGAGTGAACCTGGGCCTCGCGTACGCGTAGGCGGCTTTAGCCCAGCAGGCGTTCCAGCTTGGCCTTCTGCCAGAGCATGGTGAGCCCGAAGGCCACCACGGAGGTGATCAGGATGCAGGCGAGGGTGGCGCCGATCGCTGCGGCCCAGCCGTGTCCGGCGGACAGCAGCCGGTCGGATACCGGCCGCAGGATCACCAGGTGTACCAGGTAGGCGCCGAAGGAGGCGGTGGAGAGTTTGCTGACCCACGGACGGAGCCGCTCGGGGACCCGGATGCGGAGCAGGGACATCAGGACCGCCACCGACAGCGCGGCGACCAGCAGCGAGCCGTAGGGCACCGGGAACTTGACCTGGTCCTGATAGACGGCCACCGCGGGCGTCAGCAGGACGACGGCCGCCACCCACCACAGCCGCCCGCGCAGCCGCGGCATGCTCAGCAGGAGCGCGCCGATCACCGCGTATCCGGCCTGGTAGGCCGCGAACTGCCACTTCCAGGCAGGCAACTGCCAGCCGGTGGCGGTGGACAGGTCACCGAGCGCATACGGGGCCGCGCCCAGCAGCAGGACCACGATCGCCGCACCCCACGGGCGGGCGGACGAGCGGAGTAGCGCGACCAGCCCGAGCAGCAGGATCAGCGGAATATAGGAGTACAGGTACCAGAGGTGGTACGCCGGGCGGATCGACCCGAACAGGGCGTCCCGGGTGAGGCCGGCGATGCCCGGGGTGTCGTCCACGAACGCGGCCCACACCAGATAGAACACGGTCCAGACGGCCATCGGCACGAACACGCGGACCAGCCGCTTGCGCAGCACGGCGCCGGAGCGGGGCGGCGATCCGACCAGCACGGCCCAGCCGGCCATCGCGAAGAACAGCGGAACGGCGAAGCGGGTCAGCCCGTCCAGGCCGGTGCCCAGCCAGTAGGAGGCCAGGCCGCGGTCCGGGTCGTGCTTCACGGCGGTCAGCAGATAGCCGGCGGTGTGGATGGCGATGACCGCCACCGAGCACACGATCCGCAGTACGTCGATGTCCCAGCGGTGCTCCCGGGCCTGGTCCCCGGCGGGCCGGGCGTGCCGGGCGTGCCGGCCGGGACCGTCCGCCGGGTGTCCGCCGTGCGGTTGCGTGCCCTGGGGCGGCCAGGGTGCCGTGCTGCTCGTAGTGAAACTCATCTTTTTTGTTCCCCCGTGTACTGGACTGGTCAAGACGATGATCTTGAAGGGCCGGCGGCACATCCCTGCAGGCTTCGTTGCCCGAGGTGCGGCTTGACGCTCAGCAGGGAGACCCGCCAGCCATGTGCATGGTTGTACGCCGGTCGCCCCGGCCGGGGGTACTGACGTGAGCCCGCAGTTCGACCGCCCGGCCGCGGTGACGTGGCAGCTTGCCCACGACGAGACCGAGGCCCCATCGGCATGCGGTCGACCTCGTCGGTCGTGGTCGACGCCGGCCGCCGTACGTCCCGGCTCGACAGCCCCTGGCTGGTCCTGGCCGACGATGCCGAAGGAGAGACCGGTTGTCCGGTCGGACATAAGCGCTCATGGAACCGACCCTATGCAGGACACACGGAGCCGTGATCACGTACCCGGCGCACGTTCACGGTCAGAACACCAGCGCTTGGGCCGCAGTGGTCCAGCCGCCTCACTGCTGGTGGGACCCTTGCGGCGCCGGAGCATCAATCCTGTTGTCGGGCTCCGGCCGACGGAGGCCGCGGGCTTTCCTCCGCAGCGGGCCGCCTCGGCCGCGCGGAGCAGGGTTCGGCCTTCCCTCCAGCAGCCTGGAGTGGATCACCTTGTCCCCACTGCGGAACTGTCCCCACTGCGCGCGCAACTGGCTCCCGGGTGGGTGAGGTCTGTCAGTCGGGGAGGCCGGCCATGAGGTGGACGTCGACCTCGTGGCCCATCGTCTTGACCCGCCATGCGACGAGCTGCTGGTAAGCGGGCGAGGCGTACCAGTCGTGCGCGGACCGGTCGGTGGGGAAGGCCACCAAGGCGGTCTTCGTGAAGGTGGAGGGGCCTTCCAGCCGGGTCGGCCGGTCGAAGGCGAGCAGCCGTCCGCCGAACGCGTCGAGGGTCGGGCCGACGTGGGCGAGGTAATGGCCGAGGGCGCTGTCGGGTGTGTCGTCGGTGCGGACGAACAGCACGTAGTGCACGGGCTTCTCCTGATCGGTCCGGCGTGCCCGCAGGGCACGTACCTGGTTTCGAAAGGTCACAACACGAAAATTTTGACGTCGAAGCTTTGCTGGGCAAACGCTAGCTGCGCAGTCTGTCGGAGTCAAACGGTTCGACGTCGAAGTGTGGTGGTAGTCTTGGCGTTATGCGCGACACGGTGGATGAGGTCATTGAGCGGTGGGACACGATCCGCCCCGGACTGGACACGGAGCCGATCGGCGTCGTCCTGAGGATCTTCCGTGCGTCACGGCTCCTCGAACAGGGGATCAAGGGCTACTTCGACGAACACGGACTGGAGACCTGGGAGTACGACATCCTGGCCACGCTCCTGCGTGCGGGCGGCGGCAACACCCTCCGCATGAGCGACCTGGCCGGCGCCGCGATGATCAGCCCCGCGGCCCTCACCCACCGCATCGACCGGCTGGTGGCCAAGGGCCTGGTCACCCGCGCCACCGACTCCAACAACCGGCGCCTGGTGCGCACGCAACTCACCGCCGAGGGCCGCAGCATTGCGGAGGGTCTGATCGAAGGCCATCTGGCCAATGAGCGCGAACTCATCGAGAACCTCAGCCCCAAGGAAAGCCGGCAGCTGGCATCCCTGCTCCGCAAGCTGCTGGTGCCCTTGGAGGACGGCTGCCTCAAGACAAAGAACTCCTGACGCGGCGGGGACACACCGCGAAGGTCGAGTTCACGCCCCGAGTCTCCCGACCTCGCACTGCAGCCGGTCCGGCATCACGCCACCAAGAACACCGAGCTCTTTCGGAGTGGCCACTGATCGAGTGACTCGGACCAGGGCAGGATGAGGACCGCAACGCACCGGGCTCCCGCGCCGTTGAGGGAGGTGTTCGAAGTCTCAACCCAGCGGCACAGGAGCCCTGTCGGTCCCCTGTGCGGCCGGGCGCCGGGGCTCCTGCGGGTCCTGCGCGAGGCCGGTCCGGGTTACGTTCTGCTCGGCGGGACACTCGCCGAGTGCGACCGTGTCGGGGACAGCCGGGCCGACTTCTCCCAGAAGCACCGTCGTCACGGCGTGAACGTGCAGGTCGTGGCCGACCCCACCGGCAAGCTGCTGTGGATCTCACCCGCCCTGCCCGGCCGCACCCACGACCTGACCGCGGCCCGCACCCACCGCATCATCCGGATCTGCGAACGCCAGGGCATCCCCGTGCTCGCCGACCGCGCCTACATCGGGGCCGGCCCCTGGGTGACCACGCCCATCAGACGGCTTCCCGGCCAGGACCTCACCACAACCCGGCAGACGATCAACCGGGCCCTGTCAGCGGCACGAGCACCGGTCGAACGAAGCATCGCGCGACTCAAGTCCTGGCAGATCCTGCGCCGGGCCCGCTGCAGCCCCCACCGGACGACCGTCATCGCCGCAGCCGTCCTCACCCCGGAACGTCAACGCTGATGCATCTCATTGCCGTTCCAGGGTGAGGACGGATTGGCAATGGCCGTCATCCAGTCGGGAACCGTCTCACGACCAGACAAGTCGCCCTTCGACAACGGAACAGACCGGATAGTCCCCCGCGCCGATCCTCGTCAGCATCTCCGCCACGGAGTCGAAGTAGTGAGCCAGTGACGCGTACTCGCCGGTGACCGTGGGCGCACCCACGAACCATCTGCCGATACGTCCGTCCCCCGCGTCGATGAACTGCCCCATCCAGCCGTCCCGGTCCGACTGGAACGGGATCCACTCCTCGCGCCATTCGCCCCCACCGGACAAGGGGTGATTCGCGTAGAGCTTCTCCATCGCCCGGATGCCCAGAAAGAAGCTCCCCTCGTCAGGGAACCCGGCGTAACCGCAGCAGGCGACGTCGTCGTCGACGCCTTCCTCGGGAAGATCCAGATTGTTCAGGAGCAGCCACGTCCGCAGGTCCCCATGCAGGGCGATCCCCATCCGTTCCTTGGCTGCCGCGATCATCTGTTCCGTGGCCGGCCCTGGCAGATCCGCGTGATCGGCCGGCGCGTGCTCCCGGAGAAGACTCATCACACGCGACCAACTCTCAGCCGTACTCATCGCTCTCTGCCCTCTCTACAGGGATGTCTCCGTCCGACTACGCCACTGCGGAGGTTGGGAAGTACCGGCTGGAGAACCTTGCAGGGATGGTACTTCGAGCATGCGGCCCATCCCTCCCCACGACCATCTTCCGCCCCGAAGCGCAGGACCGGCCCCTCAGCGAAGTGACCGCCCGCGACTTTTGTAGAAGCAGATCAGCCAGTAGGCCGTGTCCATCACCAGCAGCTTCGCCACCAGCAGGGCGATCCCGGGTCTCATCGCCGCGTCGACCTCCGACGACACCGCCGGCAGCTGGAGGCAGTACGCGGCTCCGCGGCAGGCGATGCACAGGGTCACCGCCGGCAGGGCCCGGTCCCGGGGCGCACGGGAGAGCTGGTAGAGCTTCCAGGCGACGGCCATCGTCAGCAGACCGACGGTCGCGAGTACGTAGGCGATCGCCGGCGGCCGGCTCCCTCAGCCGGTGAACGGGACGCAGCCGGTGGAACAGACCACCGTCCTCGCCCGTCGCCTCCGCCGTCAGATCGCGGCTGTCAGCGAGCTCGTAGATCTCTGCCACCGGTGGCCGTCCTGTGGTCGACGCGCAGTACCGGCCTCTGCGCGGGCCAGTACGGGTGCCGGACCGGACTGGCGGGGTGCTCGTCGTCCGCCCGCATGGCCTCGGCGGAGGCACCGGCGGGTCGGGCGGGGGCGTTCGTCATCGCCCGAGTGGAGTAGGGCGGGGTCTGGGCTGTCGCCGGCGGCCTCGGGCCAGGACAGGATTGCAGGCATGCGATGGCTGAGGATGCACAGGAAGGATGAGGGGGAGGAGGCGGTGCGGGAGTGGCAGCGCGCTGCCGAGGCCGGTGACCCTGATGGCATGGCCGCGCTCGGTTTCCTGCTGCAGGAGCAGGGGGACACCCAGGGCGCTCGCACCTGGTACCAACGTGCCGCGGAGTCCGGCCACACCGCCGCGATGTCCAACCTCGGACTCCTGCTGGAGGAGCAGGAGGAGTCCGAGGGAGCCCGTGCCTGGTACCAGCGTGCCGCCGACGCCGGACTCCCTGCCGGCATGTACAACCTCGGCCTCCTCCTGCAGAAGTCGGGAGATGCAGAAGGAGCCCGAACCTGGTACCAGCGTGCCGCCGATGCCGGCGACGCCGAAGCCATGAACACTCTCGGTGCGTTGCTGTTGGGAGAGGAGGACACCGACGGAGCCCGCGTTTGGTGGGAGCGTGCCGCGCAGGCCGGGCACATTGGCGCCATGTCCAACTTCGGCAACCTGCTGAAGTTGCGAGGGGACACCGACGAAGCCCGCAGCTGGTACCGGAGTGCCGCCGACAGCGGCGACGCCGACGCCATGTTCAACCTCGGCCTCCTGTCGGCCGAGCACGGTGACATCGAGGGAGCCCTCACCTGGTACGAGCGTGCGGCCGACGCCGGCGAAAGCGACGCCATGTACCACCTCGGTGTCCTGCTGGCGGAGGAGGGAAACCCGGAGGGAGCTGCCGCCTGGGTCCAGCGTGCGGCCGACGCCGGCCACGTCGGCGCCATGGACGGCATCGGTGTCGAGCTGTACCAGCAGGGAGATGCCGAGGGGGCCCGTACGTGGTGGCAGCGCGCTGCCGACGCCGGACATGCCAACGCCATGTACAACCTCGGTGTCCTGCTGTGGGAGGAAGGGAAGAGTGAGGGCGCCCGCATGTGGCTGCAGCGGGCCGCGGACGCGGGGGACCCCGAGGCCATGGACGCACTCAGGGGACTTGACGGCGCAGCGTGACGGGTGCCGTGGGTCGCCTGAGCCAGAGGCCCCGGCCGCACCCGCGCGACCGGGGGCGGGGTGGACCAGCCCGGCGGGGCCGAGGCGTCCCTTGCCGCGCCAAGCTCCGCCGGGGCCGCGACGACCCTGGTGACCCCGGCCGGACGGTTGTCGCCGCCGGCCCGGGGTCGTTCGACGGGGGAGTCCAGGCCAGTGGGTAGCCGCCGGCGCCCGCGTAGACCGCGTCGCCGACAGGGCGTTCCGCTTCGGTTTCGGTTCCGTCGGAGGGGTGGTTGCCGACCGCGTTCTGCCAGACCAGAGTGGTGGAGCCGCCGCCGTCCATGTTGAGGGCGTCGACGACGCCGAGGTCCTTCAGGAGGGTGGCCAGTTCCGACCGGGCGGCACCTCGGCTGATGGCGGTGCGCCTGCCGTCGACGGTCACCAGGACGGTCCGGCCGTAGCCATCGGTGCCGACCGCAGTGCGGGGCGCCGCATCAGGTACGTACGGGGAGCCGTCGGCATTCGTGGGCGGCTGCGTATAGGCGATCACGCCGTCGCGCATCAGCAGGTCCCCGCCGGCAGTGACGTACATCGATGGGTCGAGGGTGAGGGTGTCGCCGAACCGGGTGTCGACCACGGTTTCCGGGAGCTTGAGTTCGGTGCCGGTCGGTGCGTTGGTGCGCAGCCATGCGGCGTCCTGCCCGATGCGGGCGGCCCGTTCCCCGGCTGCGGTGGGCTGTGCGGCGCTTCACCCGGCGGGCCAGGAAGGGACGATTCTGCGTGGGGCACGCGAGTGATCGGGTCCTCGCAGACTGCGGCCGTCGGCGAGGCCGGCGGAGAGTCGCACCGTCGGCCTCGCTGGACCGCACCGACCCGGCTGCCCAACTGTTCTGCCTCTCTCTCCTCTGAGCACACCGCAGCATTGAGCCGACTACGGCTGAAGGCCGATTCGCAGCCACTTGGTGGTGGAGGCCGTCGACTCGGAGCAGGTGTGTGCGGCGCTGTGGGGTCCGATCGGTGCGGGGGTGGCTGCAGATCGGTTGACGGAGGCGCTGGGGGAGCCGTTGCGGTGTCGGCCGCGGGTGACCGCGGCTGCGGTCGGCCACCTGGCCGGGGCTGGCTTGCTGGTCCGCCTCGGCGGGGACGCCGAGGCGACTTCGACCACATTGCCGGCCGCCTCGGGTGGCTGCGCCCGGTCGGCTCGTGGAGGTCGACTACAAGAGGCAGGGCGGCGTCACCACCGTCCTGCTGTACTCCGCCGAGGACGTCGCCCTGCTTCCCGTCGCCCTGCTTCCCGTCTTGCACCCCCTGGCCGACTGGCGGGCGGTGTACGCAGCCCCTGCGGGCGCCCGGCAACACCCGCTGTGAAGTGCTTGTGGCCGAGGCCACGTGTATCCGGAGATCGGGCCCCACGGCGGCTGCCCAGTCGGCGGGCTTGCCTGCGGTAGCCGTCCAGGTCGTGCCCGAACCGGGAGCGGCGGTCGTGGTCAGCGGAGGTCGTGTAGCCGCTGTATCTGGAGGGTCATCAGTTCTGCCGGGAATTGCATGGCTTCCACCGAGTCGGACGGACTCAGTCTGAACTCGGCGATCACGGAGCCGACCCGCACCACCGTGAATCTTTCGATAGTGCGGGTTTCCGCCGTATCGGGGTTGATGTCGCTGACATCGGTCCAGGACGTTCGGTTGTAGGCCAGGGCATCGTCGCCTCGCGCAGGCGCCTGAACCGCATTGAGGATCATGCGGGTTCCGGAGCCGTTGCCGCTGGCGATGCCTCGGATGTGGAACTCACGGCAGCCTTGCACGGCCTTGCGGAGCTCGGCGAGCTCTTCGGCGGCGTCTGCCGGACTGGGGTGGGCTGTGAGCGTGGTGGCTGCGCCCCAGTCATAGGCTTCCTTGCTGCCGAAGGTCTGGATCACTTCGGGGAGCTGCGGCTTGTACCGGTACGGGTCGATGAACGGGACGCAGTCGGGATTGCTGATCGAGGTGGGGGCCCACTCCGCGTTGCGCTTGGAGACCTTCTTCTCCGTCGAGCCGGCGGGCTCGATCTGGTCGTTCGACAGGGTGGCGGAGAGCAGGTCTGCGGTGTTGATCGCCCGGGGTGCCCTCGTTGGCGTGGCTGAGGCTTTGGCGGGCGTGGCCGGGAGGGATTTCGGGTCCTGGTGAGCGGCCGGGTTCGCGGCGTTGCAGCCCGTGGTCAGGGCTGCCGCGAGCAGCAGCCCCGCGGCCGCGGTACTTCGCCTGCCGTTTGGTCTGCCTCCTGCGCCGTTCATACCCGCTCCCCGGTGGATCACTTTTCGTCCCGGATGCTATCTGGGGCTCGAACCGTCCGACCGCCGCACCTCGAACTCCAGCGCTGCCGAGAACCCCAACTCCTCGTACTCACGCACCAAGCGGCCGTCCTCGCCGGCCCAGCAGCGTGTCCGAAGCAGCCGCGCGCCACGCCGAGTGGCCTCGGCCCGGGCATCGGCGACCAAGGCCGGCCGGGCCAGATGCTGCAGACTCGGGTGTGAGCGGTCAGGCCCCCAGCCCAAGCCGGCACGCCATCAGGGCGCTACCGGCTGGGCCCGGAGTGCGGGGTGCGGGGTGCTCGTCGGGGAGCGTTCGCCGGGCCGGGTGGCCGCCGCCATGCATGCCGGTCACCGTGCCGCAGGAGGGCCCAGGCGGGCCCCGGCCACCGCGCTGCGCTCCTCGGATGGATGATGCGGCGGCCGTCCTGCCGTGCCGTTTCCGGACGGGCCGGCCGACTGTGGAAAGGGGGTGTTCGTGAAGGGAGGCCCCGGGGATGGTGCTGAGGCCGCCGGTTGAGCCGATGCCGGTGCAGGCTGCGGAAGCCGTGCCCGGGCCGGCTGCGCTGCGGGCGGGAGTGGCCCATGAGCAGAAGTTCGACGGGCACCGGGCGCTGCTGTTCACCCCGGAAGGCCCGCACGACCGGGTGCTGCTCCCTACCCGGCGCGTGGCGCTGGTCCAGGATCGGTGGCCGGACCTGGTTGCGGCCACCGAGGAGCAGTTGCCGTACGGCCTGGCACTCGATGGCGAATTGCTCGTGTGGGACGCTGAGGTCGGCCGGCGGTCGTTCGAGGCGTTGCCGGGCCGCGGCCTGCGGCTGCGTCGCCGGCCTGGCCGGCCTGCTTTGTGACGTTCGACGTTGTGCAGCAGGAGGGCCACGAGCTCCTGCACGTGCCCTACGCCGACCGCCGAGCCGCCTGGGGATCTTGTCACCGATCACATCCTGACGGCTTCCTGGACGCTCTGCCGGACCTGGCCACGGCGCGGGAGCGGCTGGAGTCCTGGACGGACGTGTCGGGCGTAAGAGGGGTGCTGATCAAGCCGTTGAACCCGCTGTCACCCCTCGTACCGTGGCGGGTCCGAGATCAGACGGCGCGACACCACCGTGGCGATCATCGGCGCCGTCACCGGCGGCCTCGCCTGCCCGCAGCTCCTCTCAGGCGGGAGTGGGCCGGTGTGTAGGGCTGTGAGGTTGGGGTCAGGGGATGCTGATGCTGGCCAGGAGTCGTTCATGCATCTCTTTGAGGGCTTTCTGGTCTGCCTCGGGGCCGAAGGTGAGGGCCTGGACGAGGTGTGTGTCATCGGCGATGAAGCGCACGAAGCCTGTCTGGGGCCGGCCGTCTTCCTTGGTGGCCAGACGTGCGTCGAGGGCGGGACGGCCGTCCACCGTGGTCTTCCGGACGTCGCTGCTGGTGAAGGGATCGCCGCCGGTCGCGTTGACGAGGGAGAGGAAGCCCTGGAGATAATCTTCGAGGGGAATTTGGTCGCCAGGTATGTCATGAACTGTGAACATCATGCCTCCACCGGGGAAGTCCGCCCTATACCCCCGGCCGGGTTTGCCGTCGAGGGTGACGGCGAGGACCGTGGCCTTTCCGGGGAGCTCGGCTGTGATGCCACTGGGGGGATCGGTGACCTTCACCCACTCCCCGGCGGGCACGGCCGTCGCACGCTGTTCGCGGCTGCCGTGCGCGACCAACGGCATGGTCACAGCACCGCTGGGGGACGGCGCTGGGGCGGGGGATGCGGTGGTGGACGGCAGCAGGGTTCCTGTGGCCAGAGCAGTCGAGGCGGCGAGTACGACAAGGCGCTGGATTCGAGAATGGCTGGTCATCATGCGGCTTCCGGAGGATTCGCGCTGGAGCGGGCAATCCAGCAGGTGCGGACTGCCGGCGACGGATGGTCACCCGCCTGGTGATTCTCGCCACCAGTGGATGAACGATTACGCGCGGTTGTTCCCGGCCGAAATCGACTCCCACGTCCGTCCGGGGGGAATCTCACTGCCCGGCTTGCTCAGCAGCCTCCTTCTCAGAGTCCCTGGTGGAGCGGAGGAAGGCAACCGGACCCGGTCCCGGCCGCGCCGGGGGCAGGCCGTACGCGCCCTGGTGGGCCTCGGCGATGACGGGCAGTGAGGCATAGGTGGCGTACACCTTCACCGGGCCGCGCCCGTGCCAGAGCTGCGCGCGGACGTCGTCGTGCGCACCCGCAGTCCGTAGAGCTGGGCGTCGACCGGTGAGCCCTGAAGCGACTGGTAGACCACAACGCTCCCCTGCTCAGGCCGCGCCGCCCGCCGGGCGCACCAGTCCAGGCGGGCCCGCAAGCGGAATCTTGAATGAGGCCGAACCAAATCGTCTGCAACAAAACTATCTGCTACGGTCTTCCTTGTTGCGACAACTGGCAGGGGAGAGCACACGTTTGCCGCATTCGACTCCGCGCCACCGCGCGCCATCGCTCGCCGCCGATGAGCCGGCTCCCCGTCCACGCCGCAGCTGTCTAGCCTGCCTCCCATCCCACCTGCCTCACCCCGACCATCGAAAGGCTGACCGCCATGAGCGAGCACACCGCCACTGAGACCACCACCGGCACCACCCAGAACGACGGCCCGGCCCCCCGAGCGCTCACCGACCAGGAGCTCTCCCAGCTGTTGAGTCAGCAGCAGTTCGGCGTACTCGCGAGCGTCAGGAGCACCGGCCACCCGCACCTGTCGACCGTCCTCTACGACTGGAACGCCGAGGAACGCGTACTGCGGGTCTCCTCCACCGCCGACCGCCTCAAGGTCCGCCAGTTGCGCCGCGACCCGCACGCCTCACTGCACGTCAGCGGCCCGGACATCTGGTCGTTCGCCGTGGCGGAGGGGGAGGCGGAGATAGCGGACCCGGCCGACGGGGCAGCCCCTGGCGCGCAGCCGCTGCCTGACCGGCGCGTGACCATCCTGCTCCGGGTGGCGCGCCTGTACGGGACTGCCCTGGACGTCCCCGCCCAGGACTGAGGAACCGCGCCGCGCCGGAGCAGGAGAATGAGATCAAACCTCATGTACGGGGCGAGCATCGTCGCTCGCTGCGCAGCGCAGTGCAGTGAGAATCCGACACCCTTCAGTGCGACGGTTGGCACTTGAGCGCGATGGGCCGGTGGAGCGAGGGGTCCCAACCGAGGGGTCGGAGCCCGTTACCAGGCTCCAGCGTCATGACCGGCGATCTCGGGTTCACCTGCTCGTGCTGCGGGGCCCACCTGTCGGTGACGGTTGAAAAGGGTTCAGGCACGGATTCCGTGAAGGTGGCCAAGAGTCGGTTACGGTCTGTAGTAGGCCGGGGTCTTGCTCGGAGGCTGTGCTGGGCGGATCTCCGTGCGCGAGGATGCTCGGCATGACGACTTGAAGAGCACCGGCCGGGGGACAGCATTGGCGAAAGGTCGGGAGCTGGGACACGATTCCCGACGGCGATCGACGCGTCTGCGCCGTCTGCGGAACGCCCGCATGTTCGTATCAGTATCGCTTCCATCCGCCCGAGTCCTCGATGTTCGAGCGGTGCATCGGACTCGCCTGGTGTTCCACGTGCCGGATCTACTCCGGCGACATGGTCTACGTCCCGCGGAAGCGAGTCCTGGTCGACCTCCTCGCATCTCTTCCTCCTGAGCAGCGAGAACCGATTCTGCGTTCGGAGACGCGACTGATCGACTTCCTGGACCGCCAGGCCCGAGGCGCCAGAGGTTAGGGTCGGCGGCTGGCCGCAATCAGGAGGAGCCGCTTGCGTAGTAGTGGAAGTTTCGCGCGGCCGAACATGCTGCGTTTGAGGGCTTTCAGGTCGTTGACGCGTCCTTCGACGGGTCCGGAGGACCATTCGGTGCTCATGCCGAAGACGACGGCGTCGAGGTCGGTGATCAGCCCGGCGGCGAAGGAGGCCAGGCCGCACTGCTGGTCGGAGCAGACATCGGCGATCCATCCGCGCAGCCGTTCTCCCTCACGGTTGGTCATGACGGTGGCGAACGTCCGGACGTGGGTGGTGGCGGCTGTGAGCTCGGGCGAGCGGGCCAGCAGCGTCTTGAGCCGCACGTGGTCGTCGTCGTAGGTGGTCGGGGTGGCTCATGATCCAGCGGGTGGCTTCGCGGGGCGAGGGCGGCCGGGCCATCGGCGGACGGCTGGCTGCGTGCCGGCGTCCGGGATGCAGCGGATGGACGTAGTCGCGCAGGGTGCTGTAGGCGCAGCGGGCTCCGCGTTCTTGGAGCTCGCGGTGGAGGATCGACAGGTTCGTGCAGCCCTCGGCAATCCGTTGTTCCAGGTAGGGCCGGTAGCGGTCGAGTTTGCTGGTCCGGTCTTGCCACTGGCCGTGCAGCATCGCCTCCGGGCTGGAGGCGCGGGCGTACTTGCGCACCGTGTTACGGCCCAGTCCGAGTCGGCGGGCGACTTCGCGCAGGCTCAGGCCCTGCTCGACCTGGGCCCGGACCGCGGCGTGGGTGTCGCGGAGCCGGTCGAGGAACTTCCCCGGCGGGTAGGGCTCGAATGGCTCCTGGCCGACGGAGGTCGGCACCAGCCTGGGGTCGGGTTCAGGCTCGGGTGAAGGTTCCGGCTCGACGAGGTCTCGGAGGAGAGCGCGGTGGTGGGAGACCAGGCGTTCGACGGCTTCGCCGTGGTTGTGCCACACATGCCATCTATCTGCGCAGTGCCGGGCCTGCGGGGCGCCAGCGCGGGCACCCTCGGCGAAGAACGCCGCGCGGTCGCGGCAGACTATCTCGACGCCGGGGTGCTCGCGCAGCCATGCGGCCAGGGTCTCGGCCTCGCGGTCGGGCAGCAGGTCCAGGGGTTGGTGGGTTTCGCAGTCGATCAGGATGGTGCCGTACCGGCGGCCCTTCCTGGTCGCGAACTCGTCCACTCCCAGCACCCGCGGCACCGCCCAGGCCGGCTCCGGCAGCGCCATCACCACGCGCAGCACGGTCATCCGGCTGACCGCGATGCCCAGCACCAGACCCAGCCGGACCACGGCGCGAGCGGCCAGGACGACACCGAGAGCTCCGACGATCCACTGCAGGGAGTTCGCCGACCGTAGCGGCTGGTCAGCCCCTCGACCTGCTCGGCGAAGGTCACCCTCGCGCAGCCGCTGTTGTCGCAGAACAGCCGGCGCACCGACAACTCGATGAGTACCGGCCGGGCGGCGACCGGAGCATCGGCGATCCTGCGTCCGTAGCGGCTGTGCACCCGCCTCGACGATGTCCCGCACCCCGGACACGCGGCCGCCGTCCCGTCCTTCGTGCTCGCCGCGATCCGCAGCACGCTGCTCTCCACCACCACGCGTTCCACCAGCACCGTCACCAGGTGCGGGAAAACCAACTCCAGCAAGGTCTCACACGACCGAAGAATGACGCCCAGGATGACGGAGCGTCACCGGCGCACGGCAGCACGATCCACTTCACGGAATCCGTGCCTGAACCAAGTTGGACCAGAACCCAATCTCGTGAACAAAGCCAAAGGCGGCTGCGCCGGGCCCGGACCTTGTGCCGGTGCCGCCGGCCTTCCCGGGCGCCTGGCGGGCCCGTGCGACCCGCACCGGCTTCACTCCGATGGCACCGAGCCGGGTCTGCTGTCCGGCGGTCAGGCGTGCCCAGTCCCGGCGTTGTGAAGCGAGCCAGCGTCCGACGTCGTCTGCGTGCCGGGTCACCCCCGGGGTGATGGTGGTCAGGCGGGCGCCTTCGGCGAGGAGCTGGGCGAGGTAGGTCCACCCGAGCGTGGCGGGGTTCCAGTCGGTGTCGATCGCGGCCAGCGCTGCCGCCCGCCGCCCGGCGTGTACGGGGTCCTTCCCGAGTCCGCCGGGTTGGCGGACGTTCGTGAGCCCTCTACGAGGCGTCGCGGGCCCGCCGGGTCCTGGGGGCTGGTGTCAGCCCAGGATCCGTGAGATCTGCTGCGGATCCACCTCCAGCTGCGCATGGGTGGTCTCGTCGCGGACGACGTACTGCTTCGGCGAGGAGTTCGTGACGCTTACGATCCGGCCCTGGCGCCGCTTGTTGTCCTGTCCTACGAATTCCGCGATCCGGCCTACGTGGTCTTGCCCCATGTGGTCCATGGCCGTCTTCCTTCTGTCGGGGGTTGTTGGCCTGCTGCGCGCAGCCGCTTCGGGAGCGGGCTGCATGGGCGAAACTCTCCGCGCTCTGCCTGTGTGAGGCCCTCCCGCCTGCGGGTTCACTCAATCGGGGGGCGTCCGCACGGCACGTGAGATGTTGGTCTGGTGGTGACGGTGGGCGCCCGCGGACGGGGCGATGCTGATGTCGGATCATGGCGCGTTCGGCCCGGGGAGCTGGTCCGCCTACGGGCCGGCCGAAGGCGGTGGCGGTGACTTCGGTGGGCTCGTGTGCCGACAGCGTGCGTACCGCCGCCGGGAGGCGGCCGGGCCGCTCATGCACCGGTGATGGCGGGCGGTCCACGGGCATTCACCCGCACGCACATCCGTAACGGCGGGCTGCTCTCCGCAGGGCGGTTGCCGTCTCATCCGGGGCGGGCGGGGTGGTGGTGGTCCGATTCTCGGGATGTCACACAGCCGACCCCGCTGCCCAGTCGACTCCGAGTTCGGCGAGCGCTTCGAGCTGGTGGGGGTCGAGGCGGTGGCGGCGTTGTTTCTGGTTGGCGTACCAGATCCCGACGCGCTGCTCCGTCCCGTCGGGCAGTGCCTGGACCGCGCTGCGCCCCGGCAGGGCACCGTGTTCCGCCACGTACTGTGCGAGGGCCCGCAGGCCGGTCTGGAAGGCGGCTGCGCCGCGTCCGGTCCCTGTGGCGGTGCTGGCCTTCCCGGGCGCCTGGCGGGCCTGTACGGCCCGTGCCGGCTTCACTCCGAGCTCGGTGAGCCGGGTCTGCTGCTCGGCGTTCAGCCGGGCCCAGTCCCGGCGTTGTGAAGCGAGCCACCGGCCGACGTCGTCTCCGTGCCGGGTCACTCCGGCGGCGACGGAGGTCAGCAGCCGGGTCACCGCATGGCAGCCATGATCACGACACCTGCACAGCCTGAGCAGGGCGCAGTCATCCCGCCCTGGCCGACGCCCATCCAGTGCCACCGCCGCACCCATTCACATTCGTCATTCGTACGGTGTTTGTGGAGTAGGCGTTCACCAACGCGGCACGCGGGATCCGACAATTCCAGCGGCCGCGTGGGGCGGTTCCGGCTGACCGGCTCCCCACGCGGAGCGCGCTAGCGAGGGCGTGGAGCCTGCTGACGCGGTGCCGGCCGTTCTCGCGGAGCCGGTTGCGCTCGGCACGGATCCGCGTGCGGGCCGCACGGAGTTCGGGCCCGCGCAGCGCGAGGAGGTTCGCGTCCTGTTCGGCGCCGGCCTGCCAGCGGGTCTCGGAGCTCTGCTGCTCCTGGACCAGGGCGTCGAGCCGGTCAAGGTCCGCGGGGGTGCAATGCCGTGTCGGGTTGACCGGGGTCGCTGCGTTGGCATGACCCGGGATTGGTGCTGATCGGCGGGCTGAGGTGACAGCTCGATGCGGTTCCTTCGGCGTCATCTCGGTGAGTGCTGCAGGACAGCGGGGCGCGGTGTGTGTAGGGGGCTGGCTTCAACTCGACCCGGCCCATTCCACGCCGAGGTCGGCGAGCTGTGCGAGTTGTCCGGCGTCGAGGCGGTCGCGGCGTTGTTTCTGGTTGACGATCCACACCCCCGTGCGGTGTTCACCGCCTCCGTCAGGAAGCTGCTCAACGTGTCCGCGTCCCGGCATCCCGGCGCCCTCCCCTTCTCGCTCGACCCACTGCGTGAGGGCTTGGACGCCCGTGTGGAAGGCGGCTGCGCCCCGCCCGGCCGTGGTGGCCGTGCTCGTCTTCGCGGCGGCTGTGCGGGCGCGTACGGCCTTGGTCACGCCGAGCGCGGTGAGCCGGCCCTGCTGCCCTGGGGTCAGCTGGTCGAAGTCGCGGCGTTGGGCGGCGAGCCAGCGTCCGATGTCCTCGCCGTGCCGGGTGACCCTGGCGGTGATGGCGGTGATGGCGGTCAGGCGGGCGCCTTCGGCGAGGAGCTGGGTGAGGTAGGCGTAGTGCCGCTGCCAGTCGACGGTCCACCCGTGCTGGTCGTCGCCCGGGTTCCAGTCCGGGTCAATCGCCGCGAGCGCGGCGGTCCGCCGCTGGTGCGGTAGTAGACGGCCACCAGCAGAACGCGGTCCGCCAGCGGCAGGCACCACGGCCGGCCACCGCCGGGCCCGTTCCCGCCCCGTTCACGGACCACCTTCACCAGCTTCGCGAAGCGGTCCATCCGCAAGCCCGTGAACGTCTCCACCCACACCGACTCAGCCCGCAACACCGCACCCATACAGGCAAAACGCCCAAGACTGAGCCTTCTGCAACACTCTTTAGCTGATGAGGGCCTCGGTGATTTGACGGGTGGTCTGCGCGGCGACCCGGGGGTTGACGGCAGCGTAGTGGGTGTAGGCGTTGAGGGCTGTGGCCAGTGCCCAGCCGCGGCCCCGGATCCAGGTGGCGTCGTCCACGGCGAGCGCGGCGCGGAAAGCGGCCCGGCTCTCCGCCGACATCAAGGTGAAGGCGATCACCAGGTCGCAGGCCGGGTCGCCGAGGCCGAGCCCGCCGAAGTCGATGACCGCGCTGAGGCGGCCGTCGACGGTCAGCAGGTTGCCGGTGTGGAAGTCGCCGTGGAACCAGGCCGCAGGACCATCCCATCCGGGGGCACTGATTGCCGCCTCCCACAGCTCGGTCATGGCCGCAGCGTCGAACACGCCGTCGACCTCCGCGATGGCGGCCCGCGTCGCCCGGTCCCGTGCGAGCAGCGGCGGGGCGGTGAGATCCTCGCGGGCGCCCCGGGCCGGAATGTCACCGGGCTCGAACCGTTGGAGAGCGCTCAGGAACCCGGCCAGTTCGACGGCGGCCTCGGAAGAATCCGCCAGTGCCTCGACAGTCGCCACCTCGCCGTCCAGCCAGCGGGAGACCGCCCACGGCCACGGATAACCGAAGTCGGGCTCCCCCACCCCCACCGGCACGGGGACGGCCAAGGGCAGGTGCGGGGCGAGCCGCGGCAGCCACTCGGACTCCTTCCGTGCCTGCCCGATGGCACCGGCATGACGGGGCAGACGAACGGACAGCTCCGCGCCCAAGCGGTAGATCACATGGTCCGAGCCGGCCGGGTCGAGCAACTCCAGGGGCAGACCGGCCCACTGCGGGAACTGCGTATCGACCAGACCTCTGACCAGTGCGGCATCGATCGCGGGGCGGACGTCCGCGGTCCTCTCGGTCGCCAAATGCAGCTCCTGGAGTCGGGCCCGCCCGTGCGGCAGGCTGTTGGGGCCATCACATTGCGTCGCAGATCTCCTGTCGACCGGTTTTTCCCCACCGGCGTCATCCGCTTCAGCGGTTCTGGCTCAACGTCTGTGAAGGCCCACTGCACAGGGCTGCGCGCGGAGGACGGTGGTTGGGCTCTCCATACGTGCATGGCGGTGCGAATCTGCGGTTTGTTGTCACTGGGGGAGCGGGGTGTTGTCACTGAGCGCCGTACGTTGTTTGTGCTGGTGACTGGCTCGTGACGGGTTGGGTGGTGACAGGTTGCCGCGTGTTCAGTCGTGACAGGTCATGACGTTCTTGCGGGACAGTCTGGTGCGGATTCCCAGGGTCGGTCGCGGTGCTGGTCTGGTCGGGCGGTGGGTGTGGGGGTGGGGGAGAGTGGATGGTGTAGGGGGAGTGGTTGAGGTGGAGGTGAAGTCGGTGGCTGGTACGGAGGAGTCGCAGGAGGCTGCGCGGCACAAGGCTGCCCTGGAACGGGAGCGGGCCAGGAAGCGGGAGGCGCGGGAGAAGTGGGAACTCGAGGACGGCTCGGGCAGCGTGGGGGTCGCGGTAGACGATTTCCAGAGGCGCTACGGCGCCGACGAGGAGAAGTAGTTCCCCAGCCGTCTACTGCGCCCACTGGACCCCGAGTGCGGCGAGGGCTTCGAGCTGCGCGGTATCCAGCCGGTTGCGCCGCTGTTTCTGGTTGGCGAGCCAGACCCCGGTGCGGTGGACTGCCCCTGCCAGGTGTTCGACGTGCTGGCGGCCGGGGAGTCCGCTGCCTTCCCGTTCGATGTACTGGGTGAGGGCTTGGATGCCGGTCTGGAAGGCTTCCGCGCCGCGCCCGGGCCCTGCGGCTGTGCTCGTCTTCGCGGGCGCGCTGCGGGCTCGTACGGCCCTCGCTGGCTTCACGCCAAGCTCGGCCAGCCGGCGCTGCTGTTCCTCGGAGAGCCGGTGGAAGTCGCGGCGTTGTGTGGCGGTCCACCGGCCGATGTCCTCGCCGTGCCGCGTCACCCCCGCCACGATGCCCGCGAGGCGTGCACCGCCCGCCAGGAGGGCCTTCAGCCCCGCGTACTGGCCGGGCCTCCTCGTCGCCCTCGTCGGGTGCCTCACCGATCAGACGCGACGGCGCTACGATGCGCTTCTGTGCCTCCTGAGAGCATTTCCACGGCGCGTTCATCGTGCGCCCGAAGACCCTGCAATACCCGAATGAGAGGGCCATAGGACTTCGAGGAAAGAATGTCCTCCGGATTCTCGTCCTCGTCCAGGAAAACCGGCACGATCAGGGTGGCCATTTTCCCTTCCCCCGGCTTCTGCCGGAGGGCGCGGCCGATGGCCTGGACGATGTCGATGGCGGACCCCTTGGGGTCGACCAGGGCCACACTGTCCACGCTTCGGATGTCGACGCCTTCGCCCAGTACCCGGCAGTTTGCGAGGACGGCGCGGCCGGCCCGGCGGCCGAAGTCGGCGAGCACCTCGGCCCGGTGCTCGGCGTCGTGCTGGCCGCGCAGCCACCCCGTCCACACCCGCTCCGGGTGTCGGGCAGGGTCGACGGCGTGCAGGCGGGACGCGACCCGCGGCAGTCCTTCGGCGAATGCCTGCGCCTCGATGGTGCGGTGGTGGAAGGTGATCGTCGTCTTCAGGTCATGGGTGGCCATGGTCTCCAGCAGGGTGGTTTGCATGGCGGCGAGCCGCTCGCCCCGTAGTTCCTCCTCCCACCGTTCCTCGCCGTAGAGCCGGTCTGGCGTGACTACGGGGTCGGTCAGTTCGGCCACGACGACCTGGTACCGGGCCAGCAGTCCCCGTGCGATGGCGTCCGCGAGCGACAGCTCGTAGACGACGGGCCCGAACACCTTCGGGTCGTCCATGGAGCACGCGAGTTCCGCGGGCAGTGCCTCGCGCAAAGGCCCGCCCACGTACGTTTCCCCTTCTGCTTCCGCTTCCTGCCGCCGGGCTTCCTCTGCACGCCGGTGGGCTGCTTCGGCTGCCCTTTTCTCCGCCCGGGTCCGGGGCTTGCGCTCGGCCCAGATGCGCGGGGTGGCCGTCATGTAGAGCCGGCGCTGCGCCGGGATGGCCTCCTGGCGGTGGACGTCCGCCCATGCCTTCCCCGCCGACCCGCTCGTGCGGTGCGCCTCGTCCACCACCAGGTCGAAAGGCCCCATCGGCAGGCCGTACTCGACGCGGAAGGCTTCGGCGATGACGGGCAGGGAGGCGTAGGTGGCGTAGACGGTCACCGGTCCCCGGCCGTGCCAGAGCCCGAGCTGCGGCGCCGACGTCGTGGCGCGCACCTGCAGGGCGGACAGGTGGGAGCTGTCCTCCAGCGAGCACACCGCGACCGCCGGCCCGGTGTGGCCGGCCGTGCGCCACTCCCGTGCGGTTTGGGTGAGGAGATCGAGGGTGGGCAGGAGCACCAGGACTCGCCCGCCGCGGGCAAGCTTCAGCGCGGCCGCGGCGGCAATGAATGTCTTTCCGGTCCCGCATGCAGACACGACCGTTGCCCGCAGACCGTCCTTGGGAATTCGCTTCCTGGGCGGAATATCGAGCCCTCGGACGATGGCCTCCACGGCCTCTTCTTGATGTGGCCGGAGAACGATCTCACCGGTGTTGATGGGCGTCGTGTGATGTGCAGTGGGTGTGCGTCATCGGTTTTCACTGGTGCTGGGCTGGGGTGCGGCGGTGCTGGGGTGTCGTTGTGTCGGTGAAGGCTGTTGTCGTTTGGTGTGTGGGGTGCTTGTCGCCCCTGTGGGTGGGTGTGGCGGAACGCTGGGTGGGGGCGGGTCGTGTCTGGCTACGCTCGGTGGATGCCGTCGTTTGCGGGTGATCCGCGTCATGAGCGTCTTGTCGCCGTGTTGGTGCCGTTGTTGCGTCGCTCGTGTCCGCCGGGTGGGGGTGGCTTCGGGGGGTCATACGAACTCCGGCTCAGGGTTGACGAGGCAGAGGAGTTGGGCGGGGTAGATCTGATCCGTTCGGCGTTGCGGAAGGCCGGCCGGTCGCTGGGGTGGTCGCGGCTGCAGACGTTCGGTGGTTCCTTCCCGCAGGTTGCGGTGGCGGGTGTGGTGGACCGGCGGGAGATTCCCGAGGAGTTCGCCGCAGTTGTCGAGGAGTATCAATTGGCGCGGGGGAGGGCCTCGGCGGAGGTGATCGGGCGGGCGAGGCAGGACGGGAAGCCGCGTGCGGTGCCGGGTTCTGTTTTCGTGGTGGCGCAGGAGTTCCGCGCCGCGTGTGCCCAGGGTGTGGCCGGGTGAAGCGCGAGCGCGCGACGGGTCTGTTGGCGGACATGATCACGCGGCTCGAGGATGGCGACTGGCCGCTGGGCCTGGTGGAGGAGGTGTACGTCTTCGGGTCGTACGCGCGCGGTGCGCTGGAGCCGAACGATGTCGACGTCGTCATCGAGCACGGTACGGACAAGCGCTGGCTCGGCGAGTCGCTGGATGCCTCGATCAATGGGCGTGACTCGTACGTGGGGATGCGGCAGGCATTGAGGGGCCGCACCCGGGGGATCTCCTTCCAGTTCCGTGGCCGCAGCAGTCTGCAGGACGAGGGCTTCGATCTGTTCTTGCTCTGGCGGAAGGGTGAGCCGTTCTCCCTGGCTCGCGAGCGCCTTGTCTCCCTGACAGTGGATCCGGAAGCCGGGACTGCGCCCAGGGACCACATGCTGCCGGAGTTCGAAGGGCTGGAGAGCCTCGTGCCGCGCCCGGCGAGGATCGAGTTGTTCGGCCGGCACACGGAGGAAAAGATCAGCATTACGCCGCTGAGGTTGGTGGACGGGGAGCTCGAAGACCGTGAAGCCGCCTGGCATGTACGGCGGCGGTGGGTGGAGACGAGCCCTCTGCGCCGCGCAGCGACGTGCGCCCTGGTGGCGTTGGATCAGCGGGGCGTAGATCTGGGGGAGGTGACGCTGCACGGTCAGCGGCTGTTCGGCCGGGAGCAACAGGCCGAGCGTTGTTTCGTCGACCTGGGGTGGAAGGGCTTCGGATACATGGGCCGTCTCCTGGACGATGGAGTGACCTGGCTGGAGGTCTTGCGTCCGCATCGCAGCAAGCCCATGGACGCACTGCTCATCGAGCCGCGACCTGGTCGGTAGTCAGCATCCGGTAGCCATAGTCCGGCCAGCCGCGGCGAAGTAGGGGCTCAGCTTCATCCGTTCGTGTTGGCCTGACCGGCGTGTCGGGATGGACACCTCTGCGTGTGGACAGCCGCATGGTGCGGGGTTCGGGCTGGGGGTGTGTGGGTGTCCGATCGGATTTCTGCCGGCGAGGACATGCCGTGGTGCCGGGGTGCGGGGCGTGAAGATGCCGTGGCGCGCCTGGTGGCACTCGATTTCCGGGGAGAGTTGGCCACGGAGCACGCGCGTGCGGTCGCTCAGGCTCTCGGGGTTTCTCTCCGGACGGTGTGGAACTGGTTGGCGGTGGCCCGGCGTGAGGGCCGGTTGTCCGCACGGACTCCGTCGCGGGTGGGTGTGACGCTGGATCTGCGTGCGCGTCTGGCGGTCTGGGGCGGGAACGTGGCCGCGGTGCATCGTGAGCTGGCCGCCGAGGCCGCTGCGTCCGGTGAGCCGGGCTCGGTTCCTTCTCTTCGTACTCTGCAGCGTGCCGTGCGTCAGGACCTGTCGGTGGGGGAGCGGGCGGGGCTGAAGGGTGGTGAGGCGGCGCGTCGTCGGTATGACGTGTACGGCAAGCGTCCACCGACGCATCGCAATGCGTGCTGGGAAGGGGATCACAAGCGGATCCCGGTCCGGGTTGGCCTGGATGGGGCAGCAGTGTGTCCGTGGGTGACGTGGTTCATCGATGTCGCGTCGAAGGTGATCGTGGGGGTGGCAGTCACCCCGCATCAGCCGGCACGGGACGCGGTCCTGGCCGCGCTGCGGGCGGGGATCAGCCGGATGGAGCCGTACGGGCCGTTCGGGGGCCTGCCGGGACGGGTCCGGGTGGACCGGGGCAAGGACTTCTTGTCGAAGGCTGTGTCGCGGGCGTTGGGCGCCTTTGCTGTTCCGGTCGATGATCTGCCGGCGTACAAGCCCTACCGGAAGGGCACCATCGAGGCCCTTAACGGCGCGGTCGAGGAGATGCTGCTCGTCTCCCTCCCCGGGTATACCCGCCGCGCCCGGCCTGCAGAGGCGTACCGACCCGATCCGGTGGAGGACCTGCTGCCGTACGCCGATTTCGTGAAGGTGCTGCTGGACTGGGTGGCCTGGTGGAACACCGAGCACCGTCCAAGGGGCCTCACGGGCGATCGCACCCCTGCCCAGGCCTGGGATGCGGATCCGACGCTCATCGAGGACGTTCCGGAGGAGCGGTTGGCGTTCTTCGCGCTGGAGGACGACGGCCGGATCCGGAAGATCACCACGAACGGGGTCTCCTGGCGGCGCCGCGCCTACATCGCGCACTGGATGGCCGGCCATGTCGGTACGAAGGTCCGGCTGCGGTACCTGCCGCACTTTGACGGGCGGATCGAGGTGTTCTCCACCGAGGGCGGGGGTCGGCACCTGGGCAGCGCCTATCTCGCCGAGGCCGCCACGTCGGCTCAGCGCCGGGCCCTGTCCCGGGTGCGTGAGAGCAGGGCCAGGGCGTTGAAGGCGGACCTGAAGGCGGCCGAGAAATTGCGCCGTACCCGCTACACCGCCACTACGACCGCGGCTGCGCCGGACCGGCGGCGCACGGAGACCGCGAGCGAGGCGGAAGCCGAGATCTTCCGGGCCCAGGCGGTGGATCTGGCGGCCCGAGCCTTGCCGGACCTGATCCCGCCGCGGGAGCCGCCTGCGGGCTGGGCCCGCCCACGTCCCGTGCCCGCGGCGAGGCCGCAACCCGAGGCTGCGCCTGACACCCCGGCGGCAGGCGATGGAGCCGATACCGAGCCCGGTTCGGGCAGCAAGGAGTGACGTCAGATGGCTACCGCTGAACGCAGGGGGCGCCTGCCTCGGGAGCGGGAGGACCATTTCATGCGCCTGCCGGGTGCCCAGGTGGTTTCCACGCGTGCCCTGCTCATGGTGCGGGAGAACATCCGTGCCGCGATCGAGGCCAGGGCGATGATCTGTATCTACGGCCAGGCAGGCCGGGGCAAGTCCTTGGCGGTGAACGCCTCGCTGCGTGAGCTCGCGCCGAAGCTGACGCCCTGGGCCTGCAGGGCCGGCCGCCGGGGCAGCCGATCGAGTTCGACAGGATGCTGCGCGGCGCTCTGGAGGAGACGCACGTCCTGGTCTGTGACGAGGCGCAGTGGCTCTCGAGGATGTGTTTCGAATATCTGCGCTACTTGTGGGATGACGCCGGCTCGGACCTGACGATCGTCTTCACCGGCGGGGACGGCTGTTTCGAGATGCTGCAGAGCGAGCCGATGCTGGAGTCCCGCGTGTACGCGTGGCAGGAGATCGAACCCATGCCGCTGGAGGAGGTCCTCACCGTCATCCCGGCGTTCCACCCCGTCTGGGCGGACGCGGACCCCGATCTGATCGCCATGTGCGATCAGGAAGCGGCGCACGGGAACTTCCGGGCCTGGGCGAAGATCACCCACCATCTCACTGTCGGGATGAAGGAGTCCGGGCGGGTCCTGGACGAGGACCTGCTGCGGTGGTCCTACAGCAAGCTGCGCCACCGCCTGGTGGTCTGACGTGCTGGACTGTCCGAATCCTCCGCCCGTCACGGTGGTCGTGGACCCCTGCGACGACGTGGTCCACACCCGGGCGGCCCTGGCATCCCACGCCCCGCAGCACGGGCGCCTCACCGTGCACCCGACCCCGGGGACCGACGCCGCCATCGCACTCGCTTACGACGTCCTGGCTGCCCTGGGCAAGCCCGTCCCCCTGACCGGCTATCGCCCGCTCGATGCGGGCCCGGCCTGGTCGATTGCGGCCGCCTGGATCCTTGCCACACCCATCACCCACCTCACCCTGCTACGCGCCCACCTGCTCACCCCGCACCGCTTTCGAGCCCTTCTGACGTTACGACGACGGACCGGGGTGCGCCTGATTCTTGTCTGCCACCACCGGGCCATGCGGGCGTTCCTGGAACGGGAACTGCGGCAGGTGGAGCACAGCATCGGTGAAGCCTGCGCCCTGCTGCCCGAGGCCGAACCGACCACCCTGCAGCGCAAAACACCTCAGGCAGAGCGGCCATTGGCGAACCGCTGGATCAGCCTGCCCGCGCTGACCACCCTCAAGGCCCTCGACGACGCAGCCGGTCCTTGCCGGTGTGCTGCGCCGATGGCGGCGGACCGGGACTTCTTCCCGCCGGTGATGCCGCCGGTCACCCAGACCGAGGTCGCGTGGCGGCTGCACCATGCCACAGCGCACCCGCATCTGGCGGCCGAGCTCGCCACGGCCGCGTTCACTGCTGCTTCCACCACCCAGCTCAATACCGTGCACGTCCGTGATCTGGGCCCGGACGCCTCCACGATCACGCTTCACGACCACGGGCTGCGCAGGGGCTGCATGACCCACTCCGTTCCCGCCTGGGCCAGCCCCCTGCTGAGGGCAGCAGCTCTCCTCTGGCACCTCACAGCCGGCAGCAGCGGGCCGCTCTTCAGCGATCCGCTGGGAAGCGAGGGACTGCCGTCCCTGACGGCTTTTGCCGAGGACTGCAAGCTCCGCCCGCCCCAGCCGCCGCGCCCCAAGCCACGTCGTGGCCGGCGCGGGACGGCCCCGAGCGCGAAGGGGACGGAGAAGACCATCTGGCCGGTGTGCACCGCTCACTTCGGGCTCTCGTGGGCCAGGGATGAACCCGACCTGATGCAGGGCTGCCCGTACCCGCCTCCCCACACCCGGAAGACCATCGAACGGCGGAAGAAGGGATGGCTGCCGCCGGACTACGGCCTGCGCGAGCTTCGCCATCTTCGCTGAAAGCACGCGAATTTGCGGCCGGTTGTCGCCGGGGAGTCGTCTGTTGTCGCTGGCCATGGAGTGCCGTGAAGAACGGAGTAGGACTTATCGCAACATTTTCTGGAAACGGGCCCAAATGGTTTGTGCGTAGTATGCCGTCTCGCTATTCGGTACCGATTGCCGATATTCCAGCCAACTCCAGAAGGCTGGAAAGCCGCCACCGACCCCAAAAACGATCTTACCGGTTCACCTCTGGGACACCTTCAGTACCACTGGAATCGGGTACGGATTAACGAGTTCCGCGAGTAGCCGATTTTCTGCATGGGTGTCATCCGGAGGGGCCGGAACCGGGTCGTCCCGCGAGAACAAGCTTGTGACTCCTGTGCCGGCCGTGTTTGCATCCTGGTGATCTCCGGGGGGAGGCGGCGGGGAAAGCCCGCACGTCGGTTGTGCGGTGGAGGCTGCCTTCCCTTCCGGAACACATCCACTAGCGCAGTCATCTGCGGAGGGGGAGAACCCGGTGAAGTTACACGGAATCCGGTCTGGCGTCACGGTCGCGTTATGCGCGGCGCTGCTCGTGGCGGCGGGTGGTACGGGCGCACAAGCGGCGGACGGGGAGCAGCCGTACGGGGGCATCGAGGGCAACTGGACGGGCGGTGATGTCACTGCCCCGGAGCGGCAGATCGAGCTCTCGGAGCAGGCGAAGGAGAAGATCGCCCTCACGGAGGCCTGGGTCCAGGCCCAGGACGGCAAGATCAGCCAGGATGCCTTCGCCAAGAAGGAAAGCCAGTTCCTCACAAAGTACAACCTGACCCACACCGCAGCGCAGAAGAAAGCGGCCGGCGCGAGCGCTTCCGCTGCCGCGGCCCCCAGCTCGCGGGTCCTGGGCGTCACCCACTACGCGCAGGCCCGTAACTACTACTGCGGGCCCGCGACCGGCGCGATGATGATCAAGATGATCGACGGGTTCATCCGCAGCCGCCACAACAACGACGCCTTCAGCCAGGAGAACCTGGCCAACAGCGCGCACATGGACACCAACGCCCGCGGTCTGACGGACTGGTCCTCGAAGAAGTTCGTCTTCGGTCTCAACCGCTGGCGCGGGGAGAGCTACTACGTTCAGGTGCCTTCTCCTTCCCCCGACAACGCGGTGAACACGATGATGCACAGCATCGGCGGCAACGCCAAGCCGATCGCCGCCGACACCGTCGAATTCAAGGGGGGCCGCAAATACAACAACCACCCCGACCACCTGACGATCGGCCACTGGATCGCGGCATACGGCTACCACACCGATGGCCGGTACGGGAAGTGGGTTGACCCGGCGACGTCGGTGTGGCCGGGCGTGTACAAGTCCTTCGAATACAACACGCGTGACTTCACCGCCACGTTCCTCCAGTCGAACGGATACGCCTACTAGCATGCGCGCCAGCCTGACGCTGCCCACCGCCCTCGTGCTCGCACTCGTCGGGCTGACCGCCTGCACCAGCCAGGAGCCCGGGGCGGCACCCTCAGCCAAGCCCACCAGCCCGCCGGTGTCGCCCCCGGCTTCCTCTACACCCCCGCCGCCGCCCGCGGCTCCGGGGAAACCCGCTTCCTTCCGCGTGGTCCGTACGGTTGATTCCGCCTCGGCGGCGCCGGCGACCGATCAGCAGCGCACCCGCCGCTACACCACGAAGCACACTGCCGGCGACGGCAAGGAGTCCGGGGTCCTGGACCTCACCGCCACAGGCTCCACAGTCACCTCCGTGTCCGCCAAAGCGACCGTCACGGACGGCGAAATCCGGCTGGCGGAAGAACAGGTGGGCATCACCGACGCTCAGGCATCGTTCACACCGCTACCCGAAGCTTCGGGTACGAAGTGCGGCCGCTCCCCCCGCCAGACGGCAGCTGCGACGGAGCGGGACGGGACGGTGGTGTGGAGCGAAACCGCGAGTACCAACCTCTACAACCTCGACTGGTGTGTCTTCGCCTACAACCCAGCCTCGAAGTCCACCGTGCTCCTCGGCGACTCCGCAACCGTCTCCAACCGCATCCCCCCACCGGCCGGCGGCTACGCGGTCACCGCTGGGAACAAGCGCGCGTACTGGGAGACCGCCTACCCGTTGACCGATGCCGAGACCACGCCGATCTCGGCGAAGATCATGACCAACTCGCTCGACGGTCGCGCAGGACTCACCACGGCCGTCGACAACGCGAAACTGCCGCGGGTCCAGGGCGATGACCTCTACTACGTCCGGTCAGGCGATGTGGACGCCTCTTTTGCCCAGGACCGTTTCGAGATCCGCAAGCGCGACGCCGCCGGCCGTGACAGCCAGGTCGTTTCCGGCCCCCTGGCCAAGGACCAGATCCTCTCCACCCTCAGTGTCTCCGCCGGGCACATCTCATGGGTCATCTCCGGCCCCGACCACAGTTCTCTGCTCCACATCCTCGATGTGAAGGCCAGCACTGCCGTCACGGTCAAACTCGGCCATGTCGGCCCGCCCACCATGCACCTGTACTCCACCGACACCCTGATCGCCTGGGGCAACGGCAGCGCTTCTGGCGACCCCGGCGAATACGTCTACGACCTCGTCACAGGCAAACTCTGGAAACTCGGGAGCCAGGGCGGCTACAGCAAGATCATAGCCAAGGGCAAGTACATTGCCTGGGCTCACATCGCAGGCTCCGGTCCGGACGGGCGGGCCGTGTACGACATTGCGGAGTGGAAAGGATAGCCACCGACGTTCCCAGACGGAACGCGGCTGCGCCAGAGCCCCGCAGACTCTGCCCCGCCCGAAGCTGCTCTACTGCGCCCATTGGACTCCGAGGTCGGCGAGTGCGCGGAGCTGGTCGGGGTGGAGTCGGTCGTGTCGTTGTTTCTGGTTGGCGAGCCACACGCCGGTGCGGTGTTCGGTTCCGTCCGGGAGCCGTTCGATGTGGGCCCGGCCGGGTAGGCCGCTGCCTTCGCGTTCGATGTACTGGGTGAGGGCCTGTACGCCCTTGTGGAAGGCTTCCGCGGTCCGCCCGGTCGTGGTGGTCGTGCCTGGCTTCGCTGCGGCTGTACGGGCGCCTGTGGGCGCCGCGGTGACGCCGAGTTCGGCGAGGCGGTGTTGCTGTTCGGTGTTGAGCTGGTGGTAGTTGCGTCTCTGGGTGGTGAGCCAGCGGCCGATGTCGTTGCCGTGTCGGGTGACCCCGGGGGCGATCGCCGAGAGCAGTGCGCCCTCGGCGAGGAGCTGCTGCAGGTGGGCGTGGTGGCGTTGCCAGTCGATGGTCCATCCGAGCGTGCCGGGGTTCCAGTCGGGGTCGATGGCGGCGAGCTGGTCGGCCCGTCGTGCGGCGCGTGCGGGGTTTTTGCCGAGTCCTCCGGGCCGGCGGATGTTGGTGAGCCACTGCCCGACCGGCTTGTCGAGCGCAATCGCGTGTCGCGGTGCTGCGAGGGTGCCGTGCTGTTCGTAGTAGGCCCGTGCGGCGGCGAGGTTCTCTTCGAAGGCGGTGTCGGCGGTGTCCCACACGATCCCCAGCTCCTCCAGTTCGGCGGCCCGCTGGCCGGTCATCTGCCCGGCGCGGAAGGTGCGGCGTTGGTCGGAGAGCCACCGCCCGAGCGGGTGTGCACGCTCTACGTGGTCGTAGGGGACGTCCAGCCCGCCCTCGCGCTCGCGGTACCGCCATGCAGCCTCGATGCCCCGGCGCCAGTCGGCGCGTTCGGTGTCGAAGATCTGGTAGCTGATCCACTTGGCGATCAGTGCGGGGTCGCGTGGGGCGGCGAAGCGGAGGAGCAGCCGTGCCTCGTCTTCTCCGTCGGCGGGGGCTTCGCCGATCGGGAGCGACGGTGCTACGACATGTTTCTGGGCTTCCTGTGGAATGGCGAGCATTTCCACGGCGCGTTCATCGTGCGCCCGGAGCCCATTCAGTACCCGAATCAAAGGCCCGTATGATTTCGAGGAGAGAATGTCGTCGGGGTTCTCGTCTGCGGCCAGGAACACCGGCACGATCAGGGTGGCCGTTTTCCCTTCTCCCGGTTTCTGGCGGAGGGCGCGGCCGATGGCCTGGACGATGTCGACGGCTGATCCTCTGGGGTCGATGAGGGCTACTGAGTCCACGGCCCGGATGTCGACGCCTTCGCCCAGGACCTTGCAGTTCGCCATGACGGCGCGCCCTGCCCGCCGTCCGAAGTCGGCCAGGACAGCGGCCCGGTGTTCGGCTTCGTGTCCTCCGTGGAGCCATCCCGTCCACAGGGTGGCGGGGTGCCGTTCGGGGTCGGTGGCGTGGAGGCGGGCGGCGACGCGGGGGAGTCCTTCGGCGAAGGCTTGGGCCTCGATGGTGCGGTGGTGGAAGGTGATGGTGGTCTTCAGGTCGTGGGTGGCCATGGTCTCCAGGAGGGTCGTCTGCATCGCGGCGAGCCGTTGGCCGCGCAGCTGCTCCTCGTAGCGTTCCCCGCCGTGGAGCCGGTCCGGGGTGACGACGGGGTCGACGAGTTCGGCCACGACGACCTGGTACTTCGCCAGCAGTCCCCGTGTGATCGCGTCCGCGAGCGACAGCTCGTAGACCACGGGCCCGAACACGCTCTCGTCGTCCATGGAGCAGGCCATCTCCTTCGGGAGCCGGTCCCAGGCCCGCCGTGTCCGGCCAGGCGTCTCCTCGTCCACGACCGCGGCCTGCGCCTCGTAGAGCTCTTCCTCCCGCCGGCTGCGCGGCGGCCGTTCCTGCCAGACCCGCGGGGTGGCGGTCATGTAGAGCCGGCGCATGGCGGGGATGACCTCTTGGTGGTGGACGTCCGCCCAGGCCTTCCCTGCCGCCCCCGAGGTCCGGTGTGCTTCGTCGACGACGACCAGGTCGAAGATGTCCATCGGCAGTCCGTACTCGCCGCGGTGTGCTTCGGCGATGACGGGGAGGGATGCGTAGGTGGCGTAGACGGTGACGGGGCCGCGGCCGTGCCACAGTGCGAGCTGCGGCGCGGAGGTGGTGGACCGCAGGGCGAGCTGCCACAGCTGGGGGTCGTCCTGCAGTGAGCACACGGCGACGGCGGGCCCGGTGTGGCCGGCGTTGCGCCATTCCCGGGCGGTCTGGGCGAGGAGGTCCAGGGTCGGAAGCAGGACCAGGACCCGCCCGCCGCGCACGAGCCGGAGGGCGGCCGCGGCCGCCATGAACGTCTTCCCGGTCCCGCACGCGGCCACCACCGTCGCGCGCAGACCGGCCTCGGGGATACGCTTTCCGGGTGGAATATCCAGCCCCCGGACGATGGCCTCTACGGCCTCTTCCTGGTGGGGCCGGAGCATGATTCTGCCAGGTTCCTGCATTCGTCGCTCCGCTGAAACAGCCCGCCGGGCGGGAGTGGCCAGACCCTCGGGATCCTACACAGCACATCATCTCGTGATGCACACTGTTGACTGTACCCCTCACACCTCCGCAGCGGTGACGCCTTCCCGCAGCGCACCCCACCGGATGCCCCTTCCCGGACAC
Organism: Streptomyces sp. NPDC089799; assembly: GCF_040684755.1. NCBI lineage: Bacteria > Bacillati > Actinomycetota > Actinomycetes > Kitasatosporales > Streptomycetaceae > Streptomyces > Streptomyces sp. NPDC089799. The sequence continues at coordinate 96,877 of NZ_JBFBGR010000028.1, forward strand.
CGGCCCCCACGTCCAGTGCGGGAGCGGATTCAAAAGGGCGGAGTGACGGACGGCTGCGACGCCTGGGGCTCGGTGTCCAGTTTCGCCAGGCGGGCGCGGATGGCGCTGGGCTGGCGTGAGAAGTGCCGGGCGAGGGCATCTGCGTCATGACCCGATGCGTGGAGTTCGAGGAGCTGCCGGTCGTCTTCCTCAGTCCACCGCTGGTAGGCGTTGCCGTGCTGTTTGCGGACTTGCTCCACGGTGTAGGCGCGGTTGTCGGGCTGCGGGACGGCGCGCGCAGGGCTGGGGGTGAACCCGGCTTCCCTCAGCGCGTCCAAAGGGAACGAACCCACTTCGGTGCCGTGCAGCCACAGAATGGCCATGCCGTTTTCGAAGGTCATCACGTCCGCCTGGATATCAACGACCCTGCGCATGATGTCCGGGTCGTTTGGATCAGGCATGAAGTCGTTGAAGCGCAACCGCATCTGAGGTCCGGTCATGTCAGCCATGAAATCCAGCGTGCCCGCCGCAGGGCCGGCTGAACAAACCCAAACCGCACACCGCTGCCGGTACACAGGGCTCCCGAAGACAACAGCAACGGGCCGGAGACCGCCAAACAGAGTCTGCGACATCCCCGGCCGCAACACACCAGCCCCCACCACCCCACTCTTGCCGGCCTGTTTTTCCCTGGTGGTTGAAGCGAAGCGGAGACCACCGGGCGCGGCTTGCCGCGCCCCTGAGCCGCAACGCGGCTCACCCCTGCCCGGCGCAACGCGCCGGGCCTTCACTCCAGGCGGTTGGAGCGAAGCGGAGACCGCCGGCGCGGCTTGCCGCGCCCCGGTCCGCAACGCGGACCGGCTCCCTGCCCCGCGCAACGCGCGGGGCATTCACTCCCCAGCCCGCAGCGCGGGGGGCCCCGCTCCGCGTCCCGGGCCGGCGGCATGGCCGCCGGTCCACTCGGTGGGGACCCATCTCCTCAGCTCCGGATGAGGGCTCTGCGGGATGGACCG
>NZ_JBFBGR010000029.1:0-95980 GCF_040684755.1 Streptomyces sp. NPDC089799
CCAACACCCGCCCCATCGACCGACGGTCCGCACGAACCTCGAAAGTCACCGCATCCCTCATCAAGAAGGTGTTGCGACAACCACTAGAACCCAAGCGTTCCTCCGGGGGCCGCCCGACAGTCCTTGTCGTTCCGTGACGGTCGTCGGGGTCAAGGGTGGCCCGAAGGGCCATCGGCTTGCCGACGCGACCAAAGGGAGCGCCCTTGACGCCGGCGGCCGGCACGGAAGGACAGTGAGGACTGACGGGCAGCCCCCGGGCACCTCCCTGATTCCGTCCGGGCGAAGCCTCGGCACACTCAGACCCTGCCAAGCCCGATGGTCCGCCCCCGCCCCCGCCCCCGCCGCAGCCCGCAGCCCTCCCCGCATCCCGCAACATCTGTCAGGTCCGGGCGGACCGGCCGGTCAGGCGCAGGTGTCCGGGTTGTCGTCCGGGAGGACGGTGGTGCCGCCGGGGGCGCCGTCGAGGAGGGTCCGCAGGACCGCGCCCGGGACGCGGCCGTCCAGCACCCGGGCCGACCGTACGCCGGCCCGGACCGCCCGCAGGCAGCCCTCCATCTTCGGGAGCATGCCACTGGTCAGCTCGGGCATCAGCTTTTCCAGCTCGGCGGCGGTGAGGCGCTCGATCACCTCGGTGTCGTACGGCCAGTTCGCGTACAGCCCGGCCACGTCGGTGAGCACCACCAGCTGCTCCGCGCCCAGTGCCGCCGCCAGTGCGGAGGCGGCGAGGTCGGCGTTGATGTTGTAGACGTTCCCGTCGGCCCCCCGGGCGACGGGGGAGACCACCGGGATGCGGCCCTGCGCGAGCAGCTCCCGCAGGGTTTCCGCGTTGACCTCGGTGATGTCGCCGACCAGGCCGATGTCCACCGGCTCGCCGTCGACCCAGGCGGCCCGCCGGACGGCGGTCATGGTGTGCGCGTCCTCGCCGGTCAGGCCCACCGCGAACGGTCCGTGACGGTTGATCAGGCCGACCAGTTCCCGCTGGACCCCGCCCGCGAGGACCATCCGGACCACGTCCATGACCTCCGGGGTGGTCACCCGCAGGCCGGCCTCGAAGCGGACCTCCAGGTCCAGCCGGTCGAGCAGGGCGCTGATCTGGGGGCCGCCGCCGTGCACCACCACCGGGTGCAGCCCGGCGGCGCGGAGCGCCACCACGTCACGGGCGAAGGCGCGTTTCAGTCCCTCGTCCACCATGGCGTTCCCGCCGAACTTGATCACGACGGTCCGGCTGCTGCACCGCTGGTCGGCGGTCACGAGGTACTCCATTCCTGGGGCCGTTCCCGGGGCTCGGGTGACGGAACCTCAAACTCCGGTACGGCGCCGGTCGTTGGGGTCCGTGGTGTGCGCCCACCAGCATTTAGCTTAGGCTAACCTAAGTCAAGCTGGGTGGTGCTGCCCCGGCACGGCCTCAGGCCCAGTCGTCCGGTCCGGGATCGCCGCCCTCCGCCCAGGTCACCAGGCGCCGGACGTAGTGCGTCCAGACCTCGGCATGGGCCGAGCAGGCCTCGGGGGAGGGCAGGCCGTGATGGGCCAGGCGGAAGAGGGTCCCCTCGGCGGCCGGCTGGAGGGTGACCTCCACGGTGCTGGAACCCGGCGGCACGCCCGTCCCCGACCTCGTCCCCGATTCCGTCTCCGATCCCGACCCCGTATCCGATCCCGACCCCGCCTCCGTACCCGCCCAGCCCCAGGTGAAGACCAGCCGCCCGGGCGGGTCGATCTCGGTGAACCGCCCCTCGGCCACGTGCTCGCGGGTCACGGCGATCCGGTAGGAGCCTCCGGGCTCGAAGGCGAACTCGCCGTCCCGGCCCATCCAGGCCAGCCATTTGTCGTCCTCGGCGAAGAACGAGAACACCGTCCGGGGGCGGGCGGCGATGCGCCGCTCCAGGGTCACCGGCTCGACCGCTTCAGGGACCATCGCACCATCCTCACGACCGGGAGTGGCCTCTGCGGGGAGCCTGCCCCCGCACCCGGGGGGCAATGCCTGCCGGGCCCGGCCCCGGTGGCAGGCTGTCCGTATGAAGATCGCCGCAGCCCAGCTCGCCTGTGTGCCCGCAGACGTCCCCGCCAATGTGCGCATCCTTGCCGGACTCGCCGCGCGGGCCCGCGAAGAGGGCGCGGAACTGGTCGTCCTCCCCGAGTTCGCCCTCACCGGCTACGAGCTCGCGGCCCTGGCCTCCGACCCCGGCCTGTGGGTGCACGACCCCGAGGACGACCCGCGCCTGGACCCGCTGCGCGGAGCCGGCATCGCCACCGTGGTGAACTGCGCCGTGGCCGCCGACGGCGGGGAACGGCCCGCCATCGGAACCCTCGTGTTCGACGCCGACGGCCGACTGCTCACCACCTACCTCAAGCAACACCTGTACGGGCAGGAGCAGGACGTCTTCGCCGCGGGCGACCGGGACGGCCGGTTCGGGCTCGCCGGCCTGCGCTTCGCCCTGGCCACCTGCTTCGACAACCACTTCCCGGAGCTGACCTCCCGCGGGCCCGCCGACGGCTGCCACGTCCACCTCGCCTCCTCGCTGTACGGCACGGGCGACGGCATCCGGGAGCGCGCGACCCTCTATCCGCGCATCGCCGCCGACACCGGCCTGTACGTGGTGCTGGCCAACCACGTCGGCCCGGCCGGGCCCTGGACCGGCTGCGGCCGCGCCGCCGTCTGGGCCCCGGACGGCACCCTGCTCGCCGAGGCCGACGACCGTACGGCCACCGTGGTCACGGCCGAGGTCCCGGCGCCGGGGCGGCGCTGACAGGAAGCTGCCGGAGTGCCTGCAGCTTCCTGATCCCGGCTGCCCTGGTGACGGCATTCCGGCGGTGCGAGATTTTCCTCCGTCAGAGACGGGAACCTGCCGTCACGTCCGGTGCGGAGGAAGAGGGAAGCCGTGGTCGACGCCGAACAGGAGGCACCCCGAACCGGTGGGACGCCGAGGACCGCCGGCACCGGACTGCGGGTCCCGCTGCGCCGCCGCCGGTTCCGGCTGCTGTACGCCGGCCAGTGCCTCTCCCGCACCGGGGACTTCGTCTTCCAGGTCTCGCTGGCCGGGTACGCGGTCACCGCCGGCGACCCGGCCCTGCTCGCCTACACCCTGTTCGGGCAGGCCACCGGCACCGTGCTGATGCTCCTCGTGGGAGGCGCGCTGGCCGACCGCTTCGGCGCCCGCCGGGTGATGCTCTGGGCCGACGCCGCCCGGGTGCTGGCCACCGCCGGGGTCGCCGCCCAGGTGGCGGCGGGCGGGCGGCACGTCTGGGCGATCGCCGCCTGCGGGCTGCTGCTCGGACTCGGCGACGGCGCCTTCGAGCCGGCCTTCACCCTCGCCTTCACCGAACTGCTGCCCAAGACCGAGCTGCTGGCCGCGAACGCCCTCCAGTCGATCGCCCTGCGCACCGCGGGAATCGCGGGCGCGGCCCTCGGCGGGGTCCTGCTCGCGGCGGTCGGCGCCGGCGCCTCCCTGGCCCTGGGCACGGCCGGATTCGCCCTCGCCCTGGGCCTGGTGCTGGTGGCCGGCCGCTGGCCCACCGCGGACCGCCCGGCCTCGGGCGACGGGCTGCTCAAGGAGGCGACCGGCGGCCTCCGGTACGTGTTCGCACACCGCTGGCTGTGGGTGTCCATCGGCAGCTTCGGCGTCAGCGTGGCCCTGGTCGTCGCCCCCGCGAAGGCGCTGCTGCCGCCGGCCTCCGCCGACGTACTGGGCGGCGGCGCCGGTACGTACAGCCTGCTGGTCGGCAGCCAGGCGGCCGGGGCGCTGCTGGGCGGGCTGCTGGTGGGCCGGCTGCGGCGGATCCCGCCCGGTGTGCTCGTCTTCGGCGGGATGACGGTGGTCTGCGCCGGCTTCGCGGTGCTGGGCCTGTCGTCCTCGGTGGCCGCGTCGGTGGGTGTGGCCCTGCTGGTCGGGGCGGTGCTGTCCGCGGCGACCGTCGCCTGGGCCGCCACCCTGCAGAGCCGGGTGCCCGGCGAGCTGATCGGCAGGGTCTCCAGTGTCGACTGGCTGATCTCCCTCGGGGTCTCCCCGCTCGCCCTGGTGGCCGTACCGCACCTGCTGGGCTTCGGATCGCCCGCCGCCGTACTGGTCGTGGCCTCCGTGGTCGCCCTGGCCGTCAGTGCCGCCACCGTGCTCGTGCCGGACGTACGGCGGCTGGCCTGGCCGGCCGGCTCCGCGGCCTGACGGATACCCGTATTCCGAGATGCGGAAACACTTATCCAAAAACAGCCCCCTGCGGTAGCATCGCGCCGGACCGAGCGGAGTCGTGTCAGGGGGAGATCTACGCTGTGACCTTGACCAACCTGGGCCTGAGTCAGCACGAGGAACGCGTGTACCGGCACTCGCTGCGTACCGCGCGGGTGTCCCCCGAGTCGGTCGGCCGGAGCCTGGGCCTCAGCCACGACGAAGCGGACCACGCGATCCGCAGCCTGTGCGGGCGCAAGCTGCTCCGGGTCGCCCGGGAAGGGCACGCGGTCGCGATCGACCCGGTCCTCGGGGTCGAACGCCTCATCGAGCAGCGGCTGCAGGAGCTCAACGAGCAGCTCCGCCTGGTGGCCTCCGCCCGGTCGGTGATCCCCGAACTGGTCGAGGAGGCCCGGGCCGGCGAAGAGCCGGGGCAGGGCGCGGGGGAGGGCCACGCCAGCGGGATCGAACGCCTCGACGGACTGGACGAGATCCGTGCCCGTCTCGACGAACTGGCCTTCTTCGCCCGCACGGAGATGTTCGCCCTGCAGCCCGACGGGCCGCTCACGCCCGCCTTCATCGAGGCGGCCCGGCCCCTGGACCTCCGGTGCGTCAGGCGGGGGATCACCATGCGCACGGTGATCCTGCGCACCGCCCTGGACGACCCGATCACCAGCGGCTACCTGTACGAGATGGCCGACCTCGGAGCCGAGTTCAGGGTCGTCGACAAGGTCATGGACCGGATGGTCATCTACGACCGCGCCACGGCGGTCGTCCCGCTCGACCCGGCCGACAGCGCCCGCGGCGCGCTCATCGTCCGCCAGGGCGGACTCGTCTCCAACATGGTCGCCCTCTTCGAGAAGGTGTGGGCCTCGGCGGAGCCGCTGCCCGGCCGGGAGGCGGACCCGGAGCCCGAGGGCATCACCGACACCGACCGTGCGGTCCTCACCCTGCTGGCCCGGTTCGACAAGGACGAGATCGCCGCCCGCGAGATGGGCATCTCCATCCGCACCTTCCGCCGGCACGTCGCCGACCTGCTGCTCCGCCTCGGTGCCTCGAACCGCTTCCAGGCGGCCATGTTCGCCAAGGAACGCGGCTGGATGTAGCGCGGCGGCCCACGGGCCGTCCGGCGGCCGTTCCGTACCGGCAAGTCACTTCACCGCAGGGCCGGTTCGGTCCTTCCGGCGGTCTTGACGGACGTCCGGACCGACATGACACTTGGGCCGACTCGCCTGCTGCGAGCCGGGGGAACGGAACGGACGGGACGGTACCGGTGGAGATGGCGGGAGCGGTGGACCAGGGGGCGTCAGCCCCGCGTCGCCACCTGCTGACCCGCCGCCTCCACATCGACCTCCTGCGGGTGTGCAGCGCCGTCGGCGCACGGCGCTGACCTCACACACCCCGTCCGATCCCCCCGGCCCCAGGAGAGTCATGTCCACCTCGTCCGCGTCCACGTCCGCGTCCACGTCCGCGTGCACGATCCGCACGGCCCCGTCGGGCGTCTGTCGCACGCCCGTGGGCCTGATCCGCGGCCGCATCGGCAGCGGCTTCCACCCCGCCCCGCACCGCTACCGCCTGTACCTGTCCGCGGGCTGTCCCCGCTCCGAACAGGTCAGCCGCGCCCATGCGCTGCTCGGCCTCGCTGACCTCGTCGGGCTGATCGTGCTCGACCCGGCGGCTCCGGGCCCGACCGGGCCCGCCGGACCCCGGCCCACCGCGGCCGGACACGTCGCGGCCGGACACGCCGCGCTGAGCGCCGCGTACGAGGCGGCCGACCGTTCCTGGGACGGGACCGCGACCGTGCCCGCGCTGTGCGACACCTGGAGCGGGCGGGTCGTCAGCAACCACACCCCCGACATCCTGCACGACCTCGCGGTGCGCATCGCCGGACGGCCCGACCTGCTGGACCGGGTGCTCGGTCAGAGCCAGGGGATCTGCTCGGCCGCGTACCGGTAGGCGCGGAAGACGGCGTTCTGTGCGCCGGCCGAGGACTCCAGTCCCACGCCCTGCCCGAAGGACCCGAACTCGGGGACCACGAACTCCCACACCACGTCACCTGCGGGGGTCACCTCGAAGAGGCGTCCGAAGGAGCCCTCCGCGATGAAGGTGTTCCCGTTGGGCAGGCGCTGGGCGCTCGACATGTACGGGCTGTAGAAGTTCTGCGGCGGGTTGTCCTCGTACGACCACACCTCGCGGCCCGTGTGCGGCTCCACCTCCACGGCCCGGGAGTACGGCACGGAGGTGGTGTCGCGGTAGGTGCCGTTGTCGAAGACGAGGATGTTGCCGTTCTCCAGCTCGTGCGGGTAGTGGTGCTGGTTGTGCGTGTCGGGGCCCAGGCTCCAGCGGACCGATCCGTCGGCGCGGTCCACGGCCACCGTCGTGGACGCGCTGCGGAAGCCCACCACGATGCCGCCGTCGGCGAGTTCGTTGACCGTGTTCGCCATCGGCCAGTGGTTGCGGGCGAAGTGCTTGTTCAGCGGCACCTGTTCCGGGTCGAGGTGCTCGATGGCGGCCCAGCGCCACACCACCTCGCCCTCCCAGGTCAGCTCGTACACCACATCCCCGTAGATCACCCCGTCCGGGGCCTCGGAGCCGGGGATGCCGCCCTGGATCCGGGCGGCGTCGGCCGGGTCCAGGGGCTCGACGCCCAGCACGATCAGGTTCCCGTTGCGCAGCACGGACGCGTCGTGGTGGTGGAAGGGGTGCCGGGTCTCGCGCACCACCGTGGAGTCCGGGGCCAGTTCCTGGAAGACGCCGCCGTGGTAGACGTCCCAGATCGGGAACAGGGTGGGGCTGCTCAGGTCCTTGCCCTGGTTGAACAGGTTCCCGTTGGGCAGCAGCTGTGCGTGCCGGCCGGGCGGCTGCGGCGGGTTCCAGGTGTGCACGGTGTTGCCCTCGATGTCCACGAGGTGGATCTCACCGGAGCCGGCGATCGGGGTGTAGAGGGTGTACCCGCCGAAGCTGCGCTCCGGGTCGTGGGCGCGCAGGCCGACTCCGCGGCGGCGCAGGGTGTTCTGCTCGATGGTCATGGGGTTCTCCTGTCGGTGGAAGGGAGGGAGGTCGGGGGAGGGAGGAAGGGAGGGGGAGAGAAGGTGCAGGGGGTGGCCCGTCAGGGGGCCACGGTGACGGCGGTCGGGTCGGCGGCCTTCAGCGGCGCCGTGTCCAGGTACCGCAGCAGGGCTGCCCGGTCCGCGGAACCCGGCAGCTTCTGCGCGGACTTGGCCCAGGCGGCCTCCTCCGTCAGCTGGGTGAGGAGCTGAGTGGAGAGCGTCGCGCCGTACTCGTACCGGGGGTGGAAGGCGTCGACGTGGCCGGCCTCCAGGGCGCCCTTGGACTGGGCGACGAGGGCCTTCCGCGCACCCGCCGGGTCGGCGGCCGCCTCGCGCTGGGCCCGTACCAGGGTGCGGAGCACGGCCGCGGTGGTCTTCCCGTCCGTCTTGGCGCCCGCCACCAGCAGGGTCCGGGCGGTGTACCCGGTGAAGGGCAGCTCGGCGTACCGCTCGCCGAGGGCGGTACGGGTGGCCTCGTAGAAGCCGGGGAAGGTGACCCCGGCGTCGATGTCGCCGCGGGCCAGCGCCGGGCCGACCTGGTTCGGGGCGAGGTTGACCACGGTCACGTCGGCGGGCGTCAGCTGCGCCGAGCCCAGCATCCGGGACAGCGCGTACTCGACGTTCGTGCCCTGGGGGACGCCGACCTTCCGGCCCTTCAGCGCGGCGAAGGAGCCGATGCCCCGGTCGGTGCGGGTCAGCAGCCGCCAGTCGGAGAACCGCGAGAGGTCGGCCACCACCTTCACCTCGCGCCCGCCGAGCGCGGCCGTCACGGCCGGCAGGTCGCCCACCACCCCGAGCTGGGCCTGCCCGCCGAGCACGGCGTTGAGCGCCTCCCGCCCGGTGGGCAGGGTGGTCACCTTGGCGTCCAGGCCCTCGGCGGACCACAGGCCGCGTTCCTGGGCGACGTAAACGGGCGCCCCGCCGAGCCGGTCGCTGCCGGCGAGGGAGACGGCCTCGGAGCCGCCCTTGCCGGAACCGCGTCCCGAGCCGGAGTCCGACGAGGAGCAGCCGGTGACCAGGGTGGTGAGCAGGGCGGCCGCGAGGGCGACGGCGGAGGCCGCGCGGGGTCTGGAGGAGCGTGTCGACACGGTGATCAGGTCCTGTCGTGGAAGGTCGGGACGATGAGGGAGGTCAGGGGGTGGTGTCACAGGGGCAGGTGCCACGGGGGCAGGTGCCGGGGAGAACAGGTGTCACGGGGGCAGGGCGTCAGGAAGGGGTGCCGAGATGGCCGGCGATCAGCGCCCGCAGGGCGGGGTCGGGCGGGCCGGCCGGCACCGGGTGGTCGGCCAGCACCCGGCCGGGTCGGCCGCCGAGGACCACCACCCGCTCGGCGAGCGCGAGGGCCTCGTCGATGTCGTGGGTGACGAACAGGACGGTCAGACCGGTGCGTTGCCACAGCGCGCGCAGCAACTGCTGCATCCGGGATCGGGTGAGCGCGTCCAGGGCCCCGAACGGCTCGTCCATCAGCAGCACTTCGGGCTCCGCCGCCAGCGCCCGGGCCAGCGCGACCCGCTGCTGCATGCCGCCGGAGAGCTGGGCCGGGTACTTCTCCGCGCCGTCCGCCAGACCCACCTCGTCCAGTGCGGCCAGCGCCCGGCGGCGCCGTTCGGCACGCGGCAGCCCGAGCCGCTTGAGCGCGAACTCGACGTTCCCGCGGGCGGTGCGCCAGGGGAACAGCGCGTAGTGCTGGAACACCACGCCCCGGTCGGGCCCCGGCCCGGTCACCGGGGACCGGCCCGCCGTGACCAGCCCGGAGGACGGCCGGACGAAACCGGCCACGGTGTTCAGCACCGTGGACTTGCCGCAGCCACTCGGCCCGAGCAGCGCCGTGAACGACCCGGCCGCGAACTCCAGGTCGGTCGGCTCCAGGACCGGGGCGGCCCCCGCCCCGTACCCGACGGACAGGCCCTCCAGCCGCAGGTCCCGGCTCATGAGCTGCCCCAGTGCACGAACCGGCGGCCGATGCCGGCCAGCACGAGGTCCACGGCCACCCCGAGGAGCCCGAGCACGATCAGCCCGGCGAACATCCGGTCCACCCGCAGGAACTGGCCGTCCACCTGGAGCCGGTACGCCAGACCGCTGTCCGCACCGCCCAGTTCGGCGGCGACCAGGGCCAGCAGCGCCACCGAGGCGCCGTACCGCAGGGCGGCCAGCAGCGCCGGCGCGGCGGCCGGCAGCAGCACCTCGGTGAACCGCCGGTGCAGCGGCGCCCCCAGCGAGCGGGCCGCCCGCAGATGGCTCACCGGAACCCGTGACACCCCGTCATGCACGTACAGCCATACGGCGAGCAGTACGGCGTACGCGATCAGCAGCCGCTTCGCCGTCTCCCCGATGCCGAACCAGGCCGTGGCCAGCGGGACCAGGGCGATGGCCGGGATCGGCCGGAGGAAGGACACCACCGGGTTCACGGCGGCGGCCATCCGCGGCAGGTACCCGGTGGCGAAACCCAGCGCCGAGCCGATCACCGCGCCGAGCGCGAAACCCTGCCCGGCCCGGGCCAGGCTGGCACCGAGATCGGTGGCCAGGGTGCCGCTGCGCACGCTGTCCGCCAGCGCGGCGGCCGTTTCCTGCGGTGTCGGGAGCAGGCCCGGGGCCACCGCTCCCGACCGGGCGGCCAGCCACCAGAGCGCGAGCACGGCGGCGGCCGCGCCCAGGGGCGGGCCGAACCGGCCGAGGGCCCGGCCCGGAGGTGAAGGGGTGGCGTACACGGGAGGACTCCTCGCTCGTGGGCTGCATCAATAAGTGAGGTCAATAATTGACCACGCTTATGTACGGCGTGTTGCAGCAGTACGAAACGTTCCGGGCCCACCCGGCGGGTGATCGAACATGAGGTACGTTCACCTGCGTGTCACGCCCCGAACCCACCCCCGAATCGATCGCGGTCGGGCAAGTGATCCGCGCCTGCCGCAAGCAGCGCGGCGTCTCCATGGCCGCGCTCGCCACCCGATCGGGACTCTCCCAGCCCTTCCTCAGCCAGCTGGAACGCGGACTGGCCACCCCCAGCCTCAGTTCCATCTACCGGATCGCCGAGGCGCTCGACGTCACCCCCGGCACCTTCCTCCGCCCGCCGGACCGGCCCGGAGCCGTCAGCCACGAGAGCGACCCTCAGGTGATCCGCGTCGCCGAGACGGCCGGGCAGGTGGCCCGCGTCCTGATCCCCGGCGGCAGCAGCTCGCTGATGGAGGCGTACGAGCACCACTTCGAGCCCGGCCGGGGCGAGCGGGGCTGGTTCGAGCACCCCGGCGAGGACTTCCTCTACGTACTGGAGGGCGAGATCGTGCTGGAGGTCGAGGGCGAGGAACCGCTCACCCTGCGCGCCGGCCAGAGCGCCCACCACCGCGGCGAGGTCCCGCACCGCTGCCGCCTGGCGGGTCCGTCACCGGCCCGCACCCTCCTGGTCGTCGCGAACGGGTAGGGGCTCCGGAAGCCGGAAGCCCGGAAAATACGGAAGCCCGGAAAACACGGAAGCCCCGAACGGAAGTCCGGAAAACACGGACGTCCCCGGCCCTGGGATCGGGCCGGGGACGTCCGGTGTGGTGCCTACGTGCTTACGTGCGGCAGGGCGGCCGCGGACCCGCCTCCCTCCGACCGCCGCGGCGGGGCGCGGGGCGGACGGGCTCGGCAGGGGCCGTCAGGGCAGGTCAGGCATCCTTGGCGGCGTTCTTCTCCTTGATGCGGACCGCCTCCTTGCGGACCTCGGCCTGGGTGGCGCGCTCCTTCTGCAGCCACTCCGGCATGTCCTGCTTCAGCGCGTCGATCTGCTCGGTGGTGAGGGCCTCGGTGACCCCGCCGCGCGCGAGACCGGCGATGGACACGCCGAGCTTCGCCGCGACCACCGGACGGGGGTGCGGGCCGTTCTTGCGCAGCTCCACCAGCCACGCGGGCGGCTCGGACTGCAGCGAGTTCAGCTCGGCGCGCGAGACCACGCCCTCCTGGAACTCGGCGGGGGTGGCCGGAAGGTACACACCCAGCTTCTTGGCCGCGGTCGCGGGCTTCATCGTCTGGGTGTTCTGGTGCGACGTCATGCCGTCAAGGGTATCGAGCGCGTGCACGACCTCCGACCACGCCGGGTAACCTGGCCAGGTGACAGGCTCGGACACCTCCCCCTCTGCTCCCTCGGCCCCGGTCCCCCCGGCACCCCGGACTCCCGCCCCCGGCTTCCGGCTGGCGTACGTCCCGGGCGTCACCCCCGGGAAGTGGGTCCGGATCTGGAACGAGCGGCTCCAGGAGATCCCGCTCACCCTGGTCCAGGTGCCGGCCGGAGACGCCTGCGGCCTGATGGCCGGCGGGGACGCCGACGCCGGGATCGTCCGGCTGCCGGTGGACCGGGACGTCTTCAGCGCGATCCCCCTCTACACCGAGACCACCGTCGTCGTGATCCCCAAGGACCACCTGCTGGCCGCCGCCGACGAGGTGTCCACCGAGGACCTCGCCGACGAGATCGTGCTGCACCCGATGGACGACACCCTCGACTGGGAGTCCCTGCCGGGACGCCCCGCGATCGAACGTCCCGCCACCACGGCGGACGCCATCGAACTGGTCGCCGCCGGCATCGGCTGCCTCGTCGTCCCGCAGTCCCTGGCCCGACTGCACCACCGCAGGGACCTCACCTACCGGACGGTGACCGACGCGCCGGAGTCACGGGTCGCGCTGTCCTGGCCGGAGGACCGCACCACCGACCTGGTCGAGCACTTCATCGGCATCGTCCGCGGCCGCACCGTCAACAGCACCCGCGGACCGCAGACCCCCGGCGACGACCGGTCGAAGTCCCGCCCCGCGCCGGCGAAGAAGACCGGCGGGAACCAGGCGAAGGGGAAGACGAGCGGCAAGACGGCGGGGAAGGCGGCCGGGAAGGCGACGGGCAGGAACCCGCGCGCCGGCGGAGCCGCATCGGCCAAGCCGTCCAAGTCGGCCAAGGGCCGCAAGCCCGGCCGCCGCCCGTAACCACTCCCGCCCCGGCAGGCCACCGCCGCTTCGCCCGTTCCCGGCCGGACCGTCACCCGAGCCGCGTAGAGTCGTTCCCCCTGGGGGCGCTCCGTCAGCCGGTGCGCCGCCGGGCCGGGCAGCGCGCCGAGGGGCGGCGGGGGGACGCGTCCGGGGCAGCGAAGGGGAGAACCGGAGCGATGGACGACCGGGCGCGCCGCGCGGCGCGGCGGGTGGGGGTACTGGTCGGCGCGGTGGTGCTGTTCGCCGCCGGATGCAGCGGCGGCGGGGACGGCGGGAAGGGCGACGGCCCCCCGAACATCCCGCACACCCCGAACATCCCGCACACCCCGAGCACCACGAGCACCCAGAGAACCCCGAACCTGCCGGGCAAGCCGAGCACCCCGGGCAGCCCGGGTACGCCAAACACCCCGGGCAGCCCGAGCAGCCCGAGCGGCCCGGGCACCCCGGGCCGGGCCGGCCCCGGCGCCGTACGGCTCCCCGAGCCGCACATGGCCTTCGACTACCAGATCGGCGACCCCTACGGGCCGCCGAAGGGCGTACGGGCGGTCTCCCGCGACCGCAGCGCGAAGCCCGCGCCCGGGCTGTACAACATCTGCTACGTCAACGCCTTCCAGGCCCAGCCCGACGCCACCGCCTGGTGGCAGAAGAACCACCCCGACCTGCTGCTCCGCAAGAGCGGAGGCGCCCGCGCCCCGCTCGTCATCGACCAGGACTGGGACGAGGCCCTCCTCGACGTGTCCACCCCCGCCAAGCGGGACCGGCTCGCCCGCATCGTGGGGGAGTGGATCGACGGCTGCGCCGCCTCCGGCTTCCAGGCCGTCGAGGCCGACAACCTCGACTCCCACGAGCGGTCCGGCGGGCGCCTCACCCTCGAGCACGACCTGGCCTTCGCCCGCCTGCTCGTTGACCGGGCCCATGCCGCCGGCCTGGCCATCGGCCAGAAGAACGCCGCCGAACTCGCCGGACGGGGCCGGGGCGTCGGCTTCGACTTCGCCATCGCCGAGGAGTGCGGCCAGTACGAGGAATGCGACGTCTACGCCAAGGCGTTCGACAACCGCGTCTTCGACGTCGAGTACGAGCCGGCCGGGCTCGCCGCCGCGTGCCGGGCCTACGGCGGCACCCTCTCGATCGTGCTGCGGGACAAGGACGTCAGGCCGGCCGGGGAGGCCGCCCACCGCCGCCGCACCTGCTGACTCCCCGGTGCCCGGCCGGGCGGGACGGCACGAGCCCGTCCCGCCCGCCCGGCCGGACGTCCGGCCGGACCTCACACGGCCGCGGCCTCCTCCCGGACCGCCGGCCGCGCCGGGGCGAGCCGGCCCGCCCGGTGCAGCCCGTACACGGCCGCGGAACACACCAGGCCGAGCGCGGACAGCGCGAACCACGGCAGGGCGGGCAGCCCCGCGTCACGGGCCGCGTCGAGCGCCACCCCGGTCAGCAGGTTGCCGAGCGTGATCCCGATCCCGCAGACCGTGTTGTACAGCCCGTAGTGGGTGGCGACGAGCCGGTCCCCGGCGAGCCGCACGATGGTGTCCATCTCGAACGGATAGGCGATCATCGTGCCCACTGCCAGCAGCAGCGCGGACAGCGCCGGCGCACCCCCGGCCACCAGCCACCGCCCCGCCCCGCCGTCCGGCACCGGCAGCAGGGCCGGCACCAGCAGCGGCACGAAGCCCGACGCCATCACGAGCAGCCCCCGCACGAGTGCCCCGCCCGGCTCCAGGCGGGCCTTGCACCATGCGGTGATCCGCGTCTGGAAGAGGATCGTGCCCATCCCGGACACGGCGAACAGCACCGCCACCGCGACCGTCCCGAACCGTCCGTCGCCGCCCAGCCGCCGCACCTCCAGCGGCAGCGCCAGATAGACCTGGAACGACATCACGTACGAGCCGGTCATCGCCACCGAGAACAGCAGGAACGACCGGTTCGCCAGCATGCCCCGCCACTGCCGGAGCACGCCCTCCGCCGGACCGCCCGGGTCCGCCTTCGGGTCCGTGCCCCGCCGGGCCGGCAGGGCGCGGATCTGGAACGCGCTCAGCACGGCGAAGGTGCCGGCCGCCACCAGGCAGGTGACCCTGAAGTCCAGGCCCGTGAGCACCATGCCGACCAGCGGGCCGAGCAGGATGCCGGCCTGGTAGAAGACGTTGAACAGGGCGAACGCCTCCACCCGCCGCTCGCCCGCGTCCGTGGCCAGGTACGCGCGCGTGGCCGGGTTGAACAGGGCACCTGCCAGCCCGGTGGCCGCCGAGGCGGCCAGCAGCGCGGGCACCGAGTCGACCAGGCCGAGCGTGGCGAAGCCGATGACGCGCAGCACCAGACCCGCGATGATCATCGGCTTGTAGCCGAGGCGGTCGGCCAGGGTGCCGCCGATCAGGAACATGCCCTGCTGGCTGAAGTTGCGCACGCCGAGGATCAGCCCGACCAGCCAGCCCGCCAGCCCCAGCGGACCGGCCAGGTGCGCGGCCAGATAGGGCATCAGCATGTAGAAGCCCAGGTTGATGGTGAACTGGTTCAGCATCAGCAGCCGGACGCTGCGGTCGTAGGTGCGGACCTGCGCGAAGGTGCTCCTCACCGGTCTTCGCCGCCCGCCAGGGTCAGCGGGTCGACCACGGCGGTGCACCGGGTCCAGCGGCCGACCTCCTTCTCGTCCAGACTGCCGACCACCTCGGGCTCGGCCGCCGGCGGAGCGTCCAGCAGGCCGTGAGCCGCGCAGTAGTCGTCGTCGTAGACGGTGCCGAGGTAGCGCTGCGGCCCGTCCGGGAAGACCGCCGCGATCCGGGTGTCCGCGGGCAGTGTCCGCGCCAGCCAGCCCGCCACCAGGGCGACGGCGCCGACGCTCCAGCCGCCGGTGGCGTAGTGGGACGAGGCCAGTCGGCGGCAGGTCCACACCGCCTCCGCCGGGGACACCCAGTGCACCTCGGAGAACTGGTCGTACGCCACGTTGCGGGGGTAGATGCTCGACCCCAGCCCGCGCATCAGCCGGGGCCTGGCGGGCTGCCCGAAGATGGTCGAGCCGATCGTGTCGACACCCACCAGACGCAGCGACGGATAGAGCTGCCGGAGCACCCGGGACACCCCCGCGGAATGCCCGCCGGTGCCCACGCTGCACACCAGTACGTCGATGTGGCCGAGCTCGGCGGCCAGTTCGAGCGCCAGCGGGGTGTAGGCGGTGGTGTTGTCCGGGTTGTTGTACTGGTCCGGGCACCAGGACCCGGGGTGCTGCGCCGTCAGCTGCTGCACCCGGTCGCGGCGGGCCTGCTGCCAGCCGCCCGTCGGGTGGGGTTCCGACACCACGTTGACCTGGGCCCCGTAGGCGGTCAGCAGCCGGGTCATGGAGCTCTCCAGACCCGGGTCGGTGACCAGGGTGACCGGATGGCCGTGCACCATGCCGGCCAGGGCCAGCCCCAGCCCCAGGGTGCCGCTGGTGGACTCGATGATCCGGCCACCGGGCTTCAGGTCGCCCCGGGCGCGGGCCCGTTCGACCATGTGCAGTCCGGGACGGTCCTTGATGCCGCCGGGGTTGAACCCTTCGAGCTTCGCCCAGAACCCGCGTCCGGCCGGGGCCAGGGGTTCGGAGATCCGCAGCAGGGGGGTGTTGCCGACCAGCCCCGACAGGGCGGATCGCGCGGAAGGGGTCACGTCGGTGGTCGAGGAATGCATTGTTCCGCTCTCGTTCGGTGAAGCGCTTCGGGATTCACTCGGAACGCACGCCGTCCGGCGCGGGCCGGTCTCCCGGGGCGGTGGGACGAGCGTGCGGCGGCCCTTTCGAGGGTCGCTGGGAGAGCGGTCTAGATGCGCCACCGGCAGACGGCGGTGAGGGTGGACCGGCCGGTCGCGGACGTACGGGCTCTGGTCGCGCCGGGAGCGGTGGCCGCCGGCGGGAGGGCGGCGGGGCCGTCCGCCGCGTGGGCCGCCGGCACTCCCGGGGTGGCCGGGGCGGGCTGCGGCGCGGACTGCGCCTGCGGGGCCAGGCCGGGCATGGCGCAGGTGGAGGCGTGGCCGTGACCGTGGCCGTGCCCGCGTTCGTCCTGGTGCTCCTGGTGCTCCTGGTGCTGCGGGTGTTGACGGTGCTGGTGCGGGCGGTGCCGGTGGCCGTCGGGCGCGGGCGGCGCGGGGAGCCGTACGGGCATGGAGACGGCAGCCGGCACCGCCACCGCCACCGCGACGGGTGACGGCGGAGGCGACGGCGGGGCGGACCGGTCCGGAGCCGGGTCGAGGAGGGCGAGGCAGTGGAACGCCGCGAACAGCAGCGTGGCCAGCAGCCCGGCGAGCACCCCGCCGGACCGGCGGACACGGGCCGAGGGAGGGGACGGGGGACGGGGGGCCGTACGGGACGGGGAAGGGGATCGGCGCGGCACAGTTCCTCCGTGCAGCAGTGGGGAGAACGGTCTGCTGGGAACAGACCCGCCCCTACACCCTGAGGACGCCCGTGCCCCTCGCGCCCGGCGGTACCGCGCCGGAGCCGCCGGCGGCCGCACACGGCAGTGCACGCGGGCCGGCCTCGGGCGCCCCGTCCGACGCGGCCGCGCGCGGCAGGTGCGCCGGGTCCGGCGCCACCGTCTGCGTCGCGGTCGCCGCGGAGCACTCGTGGGCGGGATGGGCCGGCCCGTGCCCGTGCGGCGCGGCCACGGCGCTCGCCGCGGTGGCCCGTCCGGGGACGGAGGTGCCGCCCGACTCCGGCGCCTGGGCGCAGAGGAAGCCCACGACGATCAGACACAGCCCGAGCAGCCGCAGCAGGACCGCCCGGGAGCGGCCCGAAGCGGCGCGGGAACGAGACCGGGCTGTGATCACACCGTGATCGTAGCCGCCCTGTGCCTCCGTCAGGTGAACGGATCCGGTCAGTTTGTGCAGGATTCGCGCCGCTCCCGCCCGTACGGCCCTGCCCGGACAGCCCTGCGCGGACGGCCCTGCGCGGACGGCCCTCCCGAACAGCCCCCCACCCGGACGGCCCGCCCGGCCGGCCCCGCCCGGACGCCCCTCAGCAGTGATCCCCGGCGGGAGTTTCCTCCGGCCCGTCCGGGTGGAGGGCGAGGGTGCCGTCCGGTCGGGGGCGGAGCCGGGCGCCGAAGTGGCGGCTGACCCGGTCCAGGGTCCCGCCCAGCCACCGGGAGTCCGCCGCCGAGGCGCGCCGCAGCCGCATCCGGCGCGCCTGCAGCGGTACGACGCACAGCTCGCGCAGCCGGCCCGTGGCGGCTTCCAGGGACACCAGGTAGAGCGGCCGCAGGTCGTCGCGGTACGTCTCGTAGCCGGTGATGCCCTCGTAGTCGTTGATCAGGTCCCCGCAGCCGTACGCGATGAGCCGTCCCCGGTACACCTCGACCGGCCGGGGGTGGTGCGAGGAGTGCCCGTGCACCACGTCCGCACCGGCGTCGACGAGCGCGTGCGCGAACCGCACCTGGTCCCGGGGCACCCGGTAGCCCCAGTTGGAGCCCCAGTGCACCGAGACGACGCACACGTCGCCCGGCCGCTTCGCCTCCCGGATGCGGGCGGCCACTGCGGCCGCCGCGGAACCGGACGGCTCGGCGGCGAAGGAGACCCCGCTCCGGTCGGCCGTCGCCGCCCAGCCCGGCGGCACCCCGCTGGAGGCCATGCCCAGCGCCAGCACCAGCACCCGGCGGCCGCGGCCCACCCGCACGGCCGCGGGCCGTGCGGCCCGCTCGGCGTCCCGGCCGGCCCCGGCCGTCCGCAGCCCGGCCCCGGCCAGCACGTCCAGCGTCTCCTCCAGGCCGCGCCGGCCGTAGTCCAGCACGTGGTTGTTGGCGAGCACGCATACGTCGGGACGGGCCGCCGCCAGACAGGGCAGATTGGCGGGGTGCATGCGGTAGTGGATCCCCTTGCCCGGCACGGCGTCGTCACTGCGCGTGATACTCGTCTCCAGGTTCAGGACCAGGGCGTCGGGTGCGGTCCGGTCGAGCACCCGCAGGACCACGCCCCACGGCCAGGCGAAGTCGACCGGCCGCGGAATCGGTCCGTTCACCGCCTCGGCGAGCTCCACGTACGTCCGGGCGTCCCGCACGTACGCCTCCGCCAGCGCCGGATCGCCGGGGTGCGGAAGGATCTGGTCCACGCCGCGTCCGAGCATCACGTCACCGGTCAGGCACAGCGTGACGGCATCACCCTGCACTCTTCCCAGCCTAGGCGGTCCCCACCTTTCCCGGCCCGGGCCGTCCCCCCCCGCGGTCCACGCCGCTGCTTGCCCCTGACCCGCGGGTCAGGGCTTACGGTCCCGGCACCCGTCGCGCCCACCCCCAGGAGGCCCGCCCGTGCCGAACGCCGCCCTGCCCCGCACCGCCCGCGAGGTCCGCCTCGTCGCCCGCCCCCACGGCCTGCCGGAGCCACCCCACTTCACCGTCGCCCGGAACCCGCTGCCCGAGCCGGGACCCGGCCGGGTGCTCGTGCGGAACGAGCACTTCCTGGTCTTCCCGGGCCTGCGCACCCTGATCGGCGGCGAGACCGACGGCCTGCCCCTGCCCACCCTGCAGCCCGGGGACGCCCTCTTCGGCCCCGCCGTCGGCGAGGTGCTCGCCGCCCCCGGGGACGGGCCGCTGCGGCCCGGGGACCGGGTGGTCCACCTGGCCGGCTGGCGCGACCACGCCGTGCTGCCGGTCATCGAGGTGACCCCCCTCGACCCGGCCCTGCCGACACCGGTCGCACACCTGGCCCAGGGCTCCGTCCCGTACGGCGCCCTGACCCGGCTGGCCCCGGTCCGCAGCGGCGACGTCGTCCTGGTGACCGGGGCCGCCGGGGCGGTGGGCACCCTGGCCGGGCAGATCGCCCGGCTGCTGGGCGCGGCCCGTGTCCTGGGCACCACCGGTTCGCCCGGCAAGGCCGACCGGCTCGTCCGCGAACTCGGCTACGACGACGTCCTGTTGCGGGGTCCGGAACACCCGCCCTTCGCCGACCGGCTGCGGGCCGCCGCCCCGGACGGCATCGACGTGGTCCTCGACACCGTGGGCGGCGAGCAGCTCGCGGCCGCACTGGCGGCGGCCCGGCAGGGAGCGCGCGTGGCCGTCGTCGGCACGCTGGCCGGCCAGATGGCCGCGGAACGGGGCGGTGCCACCGCGCCCGTGGAGATCGACACCTTCCGGCTGGTGCTCCGGGGCGTCTCGCTGCGCGGATACAGCGGCTCCGACCACCCCGACGTGGAGGCCGAATGGCGCGAGCGGTTCGGCGGCTGGCTGCGCTCCGGTGAGATCCGTTTCCCCCACTCGACAGTCGAGGGAATGGACGGGGCCGTTCGGGCGTTGCCCGAACTGATCGCCGGACGCCATTTCGGCGCGGTGGTCGTGCAGTTGTAGCCGTACGCCACCCACACGGGGGCACGGCACACGGGCTCAGGGCAGCGGGCCCGGGACGGGGTGGGGCGGATGCGCATCGGCGACGCGGCGGCAGCGGCGGGGACCACGGCACGGGCCCTGCGCCTCTACGAACAGCGAGGACTGCTGCCCCCGCCCGCCCGCACCCCGTCCGGGCAACGGGAGTACGGCCCCGAGGACGTCGCCCTGGTCCGGGTGATCCGGGAACTGCTCGCGCTCGGCCTGACCATCGCGGACCTGCGCACCCGCGCGGACCGCCTACCGCTGCTCACCCGGGACCCGGCGCCGGTCTGCGGCACCGGGGCCGCGGTCGGCGGTCTCGCTCCCGTCGTCGACCGCCGCATCGCGGCCCTCGACGCCGAGATAGCCCGGCTCACCCGCCGCCGCGAGGAACTCGCCCGGCGGGCGTCCCCCGCGCCGGGCTGACCCGGGCCCGCCCGCTCAGCGGCGCCGCCACTCCTCGGCCAGCAGGCGGTAGGAGCGCACCCGGTCGGCGTGGTCGTGCGTGATCGTGGTGATCAGCAGCTCGTCCGCGTCGGTGGCCTCCCGCAGCCGCTCCAGATGGTCGGCCACCGTGCCGGGCGAGCCGACGAACTGCGTGTCCACCCGGTCCGCCACCAGCTCGGCGTCCGCCTCCGTCCACGGCAGGTCCCGCGCCTCCTCCGGCGTGGGGAAGGGGATGGCGCCCTCGGCGGTACGGATGCTGCGCACCCACGGGCCGTATCCGGTGGCCAGCTCGCGGGCCGTCGCATCGTCCTCGGCCACCACCACGTCCGCCGACACGCTCACGTACGGCCGGTCCAGCCCGTCGGACGGTTTGAACGCGGCCCGGTAGGCCTCGACGGCCTCCAGCACCGACGCCGGGCTGACGTGGTAATTCGCCGCGAAGCGGAGCCCGTTGCGGCCGGCCGTCTCCGCGCTCTGCCCCCCGCTGCTGCCCAGGATCCACACCTCCACCGCGGCTCCCTCGCCCGGCACGGCACGCGCCTCGACGCCCTCCGGCGACCGGTACTCACCGCGCAGCAGCGCAAGGACGTCGTCAACCTGCTCGCCGTAGTCCTGCGGGCCGGCACCGGGCAGGTTCAGCAGCTTCTGCTGGAGGGCGACCCGGGGATGGCCCAGCAGGCGGGCGAAGGAGAAGCGGGGCGGGATCAGCAGCCCGTTCGGGGTGTACCCGGTGAAGGGCTCGGAGGCCGCCTCCGCGCGCCCCGGCGGGCGGCCCGCCGAGCGGCCCAGCCCCAGGTCCAGCCGGCCCGGGTGGAGCGCGTCGATCAGGCCGAACTCCTCGACCGTGGACAGTGCCGTGCGGTGGCCGAGCTGTACGGCACCGGACCCGATCCGGATCGTCGACGTGGCGGAGGCGGTCAGCGCCAGCACCACCGCCGGGGAGGTCCCCGCCACACCGGGATTGAGGTGGTGCTCGGCGAACCAGTAGCGGGCGTAGCCGAACCGCTCCGTCTGCCGGGCAAGGTCGACGCTGCGGTGCAGGGCCTCGGCGGCGGTCGAGCCGGAACTGATCGGCACGAGATCGAGGACGCCGAGCGGGACGCCGGTCATGGACAACTCTCCTTCACAGGCCGGGGAACGGGGGATCGGGGATCTCGCGACGCAGCACCGGGGCGATCTCGGACTGGAACAGCTCCAGGGAGGCGCGGTGGGCGTCCGCCGGGAGACCGCCCGGCTCGGCCTGCAGGTGCAGCACGGTGTGGCCGAACTCCGCGTGGTACCGGTGCACCTTCTCCACGATCTGCTGCGGGCTGCCGATCAGCGCCGAGCTGCGCTCCACGAAGTCCTCCAGGTAGGGGAAGACCGGGTCCACCTCCGCCTGCTTGTGGAAGGCCAGGTACTGCTCGAACGCCGGACGGTACGCCGCCACCGCCGCCTGCGAGGTCCGGGCCGCGTGGAAGCCGGCGGTGCCGGCGCCCACCACCGCGAGCGCGGGGTCGTGCCCGTGGTGCGCCCAGCGCTCCCGGTAGTGGCGGATCAGCTCGGCGTACGGGCCCATCGGATGGGTCACGTTCGCGGAGAACAGCGGGTCGCCGTGCCGGGCCGCGAGGTCCACCGACTCCCGGCTGGTGGCGCTGCCGTGCCACACCCTGGGCGGTGGCCCGCCCGGCCGGGGCAGCACCTCGGCGTCCTCCAGCGCGGGCCGGAAGCGGGGCCGGGCCGTGACCCGGTCCTCCCGCCAGAGCCGCCGGAACAGCTCGTAGCCCTCGGTGTTGCGCTCCCACTGGTCCTCGGCCGTGACGTGGAACAGGTCGCGCTGCGCCGTGCCGTTCCCCTTGCCGATCATCAGCTCCAGCCGGCCGCCGGAGAGGTGGTCCAGCGTGGCGTAGTCCTCGTACGCGCGGACCGGGTCGAGCAGGCTCAGCGTGGTGACGGCGGTGAACAGCCGGATCCGCCGGGTCAGCGCGGCGATGTGGGAGAGCACCACGGGCGGGGAGGACGACAGGAAGGGACGCTCGTGCCGCTCGCCGACGCCGAAGCCGTCAAAGCCGAGCTCCTCCGCCGTCAGCGCGCTGTCGACGACCTCGCGGAACCGCTGCCGCGCGGGGGCCGGCACGCCCGTCACCGGGTCGGGGGCGTGCGTGATCAGGGTGATGGCCAGGAACTTCACGAGGCCGCGGCCCGCCGGTCGGTGAGCCCATCGGCCCGCCGCGCCGCCGGCACGGTGAGGCCCAGGTGGTCGCGGAGGGTGGTGCCGGTGTACTCGGTGCGGAACACCCCGCGCTCCTGCAGCAGCGGGACCACCGTGTCGGCGAACACATCCAGGCCGCCCGGGGTGAGGTGCGGGACCAGGATGAAGCCGTCGGCGGCGTCCTGCTGCACCAGCGTGTCGATGGAGTCGGCGACGGTGGCGGGGGAGCCTATGAAGGTCTGCCGGGCGGTGGTGGCGATGACCAGCTCGCGGATCGACAGGTTCTTGGCCTCGGCCAGCGCCCGCCATTCCCGGGCGGTGGCCAGCGGGTCCCGGAACTGCCGTACGCTCGCCCGGCCCAGGGCCACGGTGTTCTCGCCGGGCAACGGGTCGATCTCGGGCAGCGGGCCGTCCGGGTCGTGGTGGGACAGGTCCCGGTTCCAGACGTGCTCCAGGTACTTGATCGCGGTCTGCCCGCTGACCTGAGACCGCCTCACCTCGTGGGCGAGCTCCCGTGCCTCGGCATCGGTGTCGCCGAGGACGAAGGTGGCGGCCGGCAGGATCTTGAGCTCCTCGGGGCGCCGGCCGTGACGGGGCAGCCGGCCCTTGACGTCGGCGTAGAACGCCCGGCCCTCCTCCAGGGTGGCGTACCGGCCGAAGATGGCCTCGGCGCGGGCGGCGGCGAACTCCCGTCCCTCGTCGGAGTCGCCCGCCTGGAAGAACACCGGGCGGCCCTGCGGGCTGCGCGGCACGTTGAAGCGGCCCTCGATGTCGAAGTGCTGCCCGCGGTGTGCGAAGGCACCGGCGCGCGCGTCGCGCAGGAACACGCCGGCGACCGGGTCGGCGGCGATCTCGGTGCCGTCCCAGGAGTCGAACAGCTCGGTGGCGGTCTCCAGGAACTCACGGGCGCGGGTGTACCGGTCCTCCCGGGGCAGGAAGCCGCCGCGCCGGAAGTTCTCCCCGGTGAAGGCGTCCCAGGAGGTCACCACGTTCCACGCGGCCCGCCCGCCGGAGAGGTGGTCGAGGCTGGCGAACTGCCGGGCCACCTCGTAGGGCTCGTTGAAGGTGGAGCTGATGGTGCCGGTCAGCCCGAGGTGCTCGGTGACGGCGGCCAGCGCGGCCAGCACGGTGAAGGTGTCGGGCCGGCCGACCACGTCCAGGTCGTAGATCTTCCCGCCCTGTTCGCGCAGCCGGAGCCCCTCGGCGAGGAAGAGGAAGTCGAACTTGGCGCGTTCGGCGGTCCGCGCGAAGTGCACGAAGGAGTCGAAGTCGATGTGGGAGCCGGCTGCCGGGTCGCTCCACACCGTGGTGTTGTTGACTCCGGGGAAGTGGGCCGCGAGGTGGATCTGCTTGAGCGGCTTTCCGTCCGCCCGATGCGTGCTCATGGGTCCTGCCGTCCTTCCGGGAACGGGGGTTGGGGGCCTTCGGGGGCGGGGCCGGCCGGGTGCGCGGGTCAGGCCGCGGGGCCGACGGCGTACCGGTTCGCGGGGCGGTCCAGCCCGAGCAGCCCGCGCAGGGTGCCGGCCCCGTACGCCCGCCGGAACGCGCCGCGCCGCTGCAGCTCCGGGACCAGGCTCCGGGTGATGGCCGGCAGGTCGTGGGCGAGCACGCCCGGCAGCAGCCGGAAGCCGGTCAGGCCCGTCCCCTGCCATGCCTGGAGCAGGTCCGCGAGGTCCCCGGGCGTGCCGGTGAACACCGCGCTGTCCAGGTCGTACGCGCCCCCCTCCGGCCCGGCGAGCTCGTCGAGCCGGGCCCGGCGGGCGGCCGCGGCCGCGCCGTCCGTGTCCAGGAACACGGTGAGGTCGGCGAAGACGTGCCGCGGGCCGGGCGGCAGGGGAAGCACCGCCATCGCCGCCCGTGCCTCGTCCAGGTCGCGGGGGGTGACGTACACCAGGTCGACCAGGCCGGCCCGGGGCGCCACGGCCCCGACCGAGGCGGTGACCAGGGGCTGCCCCTGCGGGGGGCGCGGGGTGATCGACGGCCCGCGGACGCTGAAGTGCGGTCCCGCGAAGTCGATGTAGTGGAGCTTGTCGCGGTCGACGAACCGGCCGGTGGTGGTGTCCCGGATCTCGGCGTCGTCCTCCCAGCTGTCCCACAGCCGCCGGACCACCTCGGTGTGGTCGGCGGCCTCCCCGGCGAGCTCGCCCACCGGGACCGGGAACGCGCGGCGGCCGAAGTGCCGTGACTCGTGGGCGCGTCCGGAGGTCTGGACGCGCAGCCCCGCCCGGCCCCGGCTGACGTGGTCGAGGGTGGCGATGGCCTTGGAGATGTGGAACGGCTCGGTGTGGGTGGCCGTCACGCCGGGGACCAGCCCGATGTGCCGGGTCAGCGGTGCGACCCGGGCGGCGGTGAGCACCGCGTCCAGCCGGCCCCGCACCCGGTCGGTGCGGGCGTCGGGCTCCGCCGCCGTGGCGGACTGGAGGGCCAGGCCGTCCTCGAAGGTCACGAAGTCCAGCAGGCCGGCCTCGGCCTCGGCCACGGCATCGGCCCAGTAGCGGGCGGTGAAGAGCTCCGCGGGCCGGGCTCCTGGCTCGCGCCAGGCGGCCGGGTGTCGGCCGGCGCCGTCGAGCGAGACGGCGAGGTGCAGTTCGGACACGTCTCAGGCGCCTTCCTGTTCCGGGTCCCGGAGGGCTCCGGGTCCGCGGGAACGACGCTAGGCGGGAGGGCGATTGGCGACAATGCCCTTGGTATTAAGGCTTTTTGGCGGGATTGTTTCCGGCGTCCGGAGTGCGAGGAAGAGCGGCCGCCGGCGCAGGGCGAAGCCGATCGACTCGTAGAGCCGGATCGCCGCGGTGTTGTCCGCCGCGGTGTGCAGGAAGGGAACCTCCCCGCGCTCCCGGATCCCGGCGGCCACCGCCCGTACGAGCCGGGTCGCCAGGCCCCGGCCCCGGTGGAGGGGGTGCGTGCACACTGCGCTGATCTCCGTCCACCCGGGCGGACGCAGCCGTTCCCCGGCCATGGCGACCAGCCGCCCGTCGTGGCGGAACCCCAGGTACGTGCCCAGCTCTACGGTGCGCCGGAGGAAGGGCCCCGGCCGGGCGAGGTCGATCAGGTCGAGCATCTCCGGCACGTCGTCCGGGCCCAGGCGCACCGCCTCGGGCGCCGGTTCGGCCCGCAGCCCGGTGCCGACGAGCTGCACGCCCGGGACCGAACCGACCGTCTCCCAGCCCTCGGGCGGGGTCAGCAGGCCGGTGAGCCCGATCACCCGCCCCGGGCCGGCCAGGGTGTGCAGGTCCGCCCAGGAGCGCGGGTCGCCGGGGTCGGCGAGGGCCGCGAAGGGGGACACGTCGTCCGGGTAGCGGGCGGCACCGGCGGGGTCGGTGCCGTCGGCCGGCGGGCGCTCGGCGAAGCCGGCGTGCGGTCCGGACAGCGAGGCCCAAGCGGGGTTGTCGAGGATGTGGGGAGGCATCGGCGGCCCGGCTCAGGAGTTGGTCAGGGGCAGGCCGGGCGGGTTGACCTCGGAGGTCTTCACCGCCTCGCCGGACAGGTTCCACGCCGCCAGCACCTTCGCGTACTGGCCGTTCCCGATCAGGTGGTCGATGGTGGCCGCGACCGGCTCGGCCAGTCCGCTGTCCTTCTTCGCGGTCGCCGCGATCAGCCCCTGGAGGGTCTCGCCGGCGCCGGAGACCTGCCCCGCGTTGCGCGTGGGCGTGCCGCTCTTCGCGGTCTGGGTGATGTGGTACGCACTGGACGGGTTCGGCGCGAAGACGATGTCGATCTTCCGCCCGGCCAGGGCCAGATAGGTGCTGTTGACGTCCGGGAAGTACTTCACGTCGATGTCCTTCCCCTCGGACCGGAGCTTCGCCTGCCATTCCAGCAGGATCTTCTCCTGGTTGGTGCCCCGGCTCACCGCGACCGTCCGCCCCGCCAGGTTGCGGTGGTCGCCGCCGAAGTTCCAGGTGCTGTCCTTGAGGACCTCGAAGGCCAGGTTGTCCTGCCGGTAGGAGGCGAACTCGTACTTCTTCTTGCGCTCCTCGGTGACGGTGACGTTGGTGAACGCCACGTCGACCCTGCCGCTGTCGATGCCGACGAACAGGTTCTCCCAGGTGGAGTTCTTCACCACCGGCTTCAGGCCGAGAGTGGCGGCCACCAGCCGTCCGAGGTCGGGTTCCGCGCCGGTCAGGGTCTTCTGGTCGGTGCCCACGTACGCCAGCGGCGGGAAGCCGGCGGGCAGCGCGCCCACCCCGATGACCAGTTCCCCGCGCTCGCGGACCGCCGCCGGCAGCTTCGCGCGGAGCGACTCCACCACCGGGACGTTGAGTTCGGTCTGCTCGGCGGCCCCGTTGGACAGGGCGCCCACGGTGACCTCCGCGGGGCCGGCCGGGCCGCCGGACCCGCCGGTTCCGGCGGTGTCGTCCCCGCCGCAGGAGGTCAGTCCGGCGGTCAGGGCCGCGGCGGCGGCCGCCGCGACGAGTCCTCTGCGGAAGGGCTTCAGACGGTGGTGCATGGGATGGCGTTCCTTCGGGTCGGAGGGGACAGGGGAAAGCGGTGTGGCGGACGACCTCAGAGCACCTTGCTCAGGTAGTCCCGCGTGCGGGGGTGCGAGGGGGCGTCCAGGACCTCCTCGGGCGGGCCCTGTTCGACCACCCGGCCGTCGTCCAGGAAGACGATCTCGTCGGCGACCTCCCGCGCGAACGCCAGCTCGTGCGTCACGATGACCAGCGTGGTCCCACCCGCCGCCAGGTCCTTGATCACGGCCAGTACCTCGCCGACCAGCTCGGGATCGAGCGCCGAGGTCGGTTCGTCGAACAGGATCACCCCGGGCCGCAGTGCCAGCGCCCGCGCGATGGCCACCCGCTGCTGCTGACCGCCCGACAGCTGCCGGGGATAGGCCGCGGCCCGGTCGCCCAGCCCGACCCGCCCCAGCAGCTCCCGGGCCAGCGCCCGGGCCTCCGGCCGGCCCAGCCGCCCTGTCGCCACCGGCGCCGCGGCCACGTTGTCGAGCACGGTCAGGTGCGGGAACAGGTTGAAGTTCTGGAAGACGAAGCCGATCCGGCCGCGCTGGGCGAGGATCGCCCGCTCGCCCAGCTCCCTCAGCCGCTGCCCGTGCCGACGTACGCCGATCAGCTCGCCGCCCACCCGGACGTACCCGGCCTCGGGCTTCTCCAGGTGGTTGATGACCCGCAGCAGCGTGGACTTGCCGGAGCCGGAACGCCCCAGCACCGCGGTGACCGTACCCGGCCGCACGGTCAGGCTGACCCCGTCCAGGACATGGCGGTCCCCGTACCACTTGTGCACCCCGTGCACCTCGATGGCGGCGGGCGCTGCGGCTCCTCCGGGTGCGCCGGGTGAGTCATGCGCCTGGGGTCCGCCGGGCGCGGTGGGATCGGTTCGGTCGGTGGCCGTGGTCATGCCGCCGTCTCCTTCCGGAAGCGTGCGCGCAGCTCGCGCAGGCCCGTGCGGGTCTTCTGCAAGGGGGTGGGTGGCAGGGTCCGCAGCGCCCCCCGTGCGTAGTACCGCTCCACGTAGAACTGGACGACGGACACGACGCTGGTGAGGACCACGTACCAGGCGGTGGCGACGAGCAGCAGCGGCACCACGTCCCCCGGGTAGGTCGAGCCCAGGCTCTGCACCGATCCGAACAGGTCCAGCAGCGACACGTAGAACACCAGCGAAGTGGCCTTGACCAGCCCGATCAGCTGGTTCACGTACGAGGGCACGATGGCGCGCAGCGCCTGGGGGAAGACGATCCGGGCGAACTGGTACCGCCTGGGCAGCCCGAGTGCGGCGGCCGCCTCGTGCTGGCCCTGGTCCACCGAGAGCAGCCCGGCCCGGACCACCTCCGCTGCGTACGCCGCTTCGCACAGGCTCAGGCCGGCCACTGCCACCGCCATGTCGGTGGCGAGCCTGGACTCGTCGAAGGTGACGAACGCCGGCCCGAACGGCACCCCGAGGCTCAACGAGGGATACAGGGCACTGAAGTTGTACAGGAAGAGCAGGACGACGATCAGCGGCACCGAGCGGAACAGCCAGATGTACGCCCAGCTCACCGAGCGCAGCACCGGGCCGGCCGACTGCCTGCCCAGGGCCAGCAGGATGCCGCCCAGCAGCCCGAGCACCGCGCTGTACGCGGTCACCTGGAGCGTGATCAGCAGCCCGTCCAGGATTACCGGACGGGTGAACCAGTAGGCGAACCGGTCCCACTGGTAGAACGGGTTGGTCACCAGCCCGTGTGTGGCCTGTGAGACCAGCACCAGTACCAGGAGGGTGGCCACCCAGCGTCCGGGCCGCCGCACGGGCAGGACCCGCTCGGCCCCGGCGGGCGGGCCGGAGGTTTCCCGCGGGCCGCCGGACGGCTTGCCGCGCACGGGTGATTCGGTCAGAGAACCGGTCATGGACGTTCCCTCATTCGAACGCGGCGGCGGCCTCGCCCAGGGCGCGGGCCACCAGCTCGGGGGAATAGGGGGCGTGCGCGCCCGGTGCGTACGTCACCGAACGCAGGCCGCCGGTGTAGCGGAAGCTCCGGTGGCGCTCGTACAGCGGCCAGGAGACGGGCGACTTGCGGTCCACGCCCACGCTGATGCCCTGGAGCGGGGCCATGCCGATGAGCTGGTGCACACCGCGGTCCAGCCGGCCCGTCTCCGCGCCGTCCACCAGCACCCGGAACTCCCAGCGCAGGCCCTCCACCGCGGTCGCGGACAGCGTGACGGTGCGCCGGCCCGCCGGCAGCGGCCCCGCGTCGGCCTCGTGCAGCCGCCCGTACTCGTTGTAGGCGAACCGGAGCCGCCCGCCCTCCACGTAGAGGCTGTAGCCACCGCCCTGGTCGCCGTGCGACACCAGCACGCCCCGGTCGGCGGGACCGTGCTCGTCGAGCTCGACCGTGACGTCGAAGGAGCGGAAGGAGATCAGCAGGGAGGAGCGGTAGCGCTCCAGCTCCGGGGTGCCCGGCAGCAGGGTGAGCGGGCGGTGGAAGCGCTCCTCCGCGGGATGCCTCAGGGCCAGCGCGCCGCTGCCGTCGCCCAGCGGGAACACGCCGTTGCGCCAGGCCGCCGCCTCCCAGGCCGCGGCGAGCTCCTTGACCACCCCGGGATGGCCGGCGGCCACGTCCGTGGTCTCGGTCGGATCGGTCCGCAGGTCGTACAGGGCCCATTCGCCGTCGTCGTACGGGGTGCCCGGCCGGTGCAGGGTCACCAGCTTCCAGCCGTCGCGGTAGAAGCTGCGGTTGCCGGAGATCTCGCAGTACTGCTCCCGGTGGGCGCTCTCCGTCCGACCGTCGCGCAGCACGGGCACGAAGCTCACCCCGTCGGGTTCCTGCACCGGCCGCCCGAGCCGGTGCCCCGGGCGCGGTACGCCGGCCAGGTCCAGCAGGGTGGGGGCGATGTCGGTGACGTACTGGTACTGGTGGCGCACACCGGGGTCGTCCGCGGCCCGCGGCAGGCCCCCGGGCCAGGAGAGGACGAAGGGCACCCGCACCCCGCCCGCGTGGGTCTGGCCCTTGTAGAGCCGGAAGGGAGTGTTGGAGGCCATGCCCCAGCCGCGCGGGTAGTGCACCAGGCTCTGCGGGCCGCCGATGAGGCCGGTGTCCCGGTCCACGTCGGGTTCCCAGTCGTCCGGGACGGGCTGGTGGACGAACCGGCTGAAGTAGCTGCGGGTGCCCTCGGGCCCGCCCTCGCCAGTGCCGCCGTTGTCGGAGGTGAACACCACGATCGTGTCGTCGAGTTCGCCGAGCGCCCGCAGGGTGTCGGTGAGCCGGCCGAGGTTCCGGTCGATGTTCGCCACCATCGCCGCGTACACCTCCATGTAGCGGGCACAACGGCCTTGCTGAACATCCGTCAGCTCGCTCCACGGGCCCACCTCGAAGCCCGCCTCGGAGTTGCGTCCCGGCAGCGCGGTCCCCTCGGGGAACAGGCCGTCGGCGATCTGGCGGGCGAAGCGCGTGGCGCGCAGCGCGTCCCAGCCGCCTTCGTAGCGGCCGTGCTGCCGCTCGATGTCCTCGGGACGGGCCTGCAGCGGCCCGTGCACGGCGTTGTGCGCGACGTACAGGAAGAACGGCTTGTCGGGGTCGTGCGCCCGCAGCGACTTCACCATGGAGATCGCCTCGTCGGTGATGTCGTCGGTGTAGTAGTAGCCTTCGGGCAGTTCGTCGATGTCCAGCGGACTGTTGTCCCGGACCAGCTGGTGCGGGTGGAACAGGCTGGTCAGGCCCTCCAGGACGCCGTAGTACCGGTCGAAGCCCTTCTGCAGCGGCCAGTTGCGCCGGTCGTCCGCGGCGTTGGACGCCGAATCGCGGGTCAGGTGCCACTTGCCGACGGCGTACGTGGCGTATCCCGCGTCGTGCAGGACCTCGGCGAGGGTGGGGACGTCGTCGGCGATCTCCATGCCGTATCCGGGGAACCCCGGGTCGAAGTTGGCGACGGTCGAGTACCCGACGCGGTGCGGGTTCAGCCCGGTGAGCAGCGCCGCGCGGGCCGGTGAACACAGCGGCATGGTGTGGTAGTTGGCGAGCCGCAGGCCGCGCCCGGCCAGCTCGTCGAGGACGGGCGTGGGGATCTCCGAGCCGAACGGGCCGATGTCGCTGTAGCCCATGTCGTCGACGAGGACCACCACGATGTTCGGGGCGCGGCCCGGCCCGGCGGCGCCGGGCGCGCGCCGCGGCGGCCACGCCGGCTCGGACTCGGCGAAGGTACGGCCCACCCGGCCCTCGAAGCCGGCGTAGGGGTCGCGGCGGGACGGGCCGGCGGTCGGCCCCCCGGGTACGGCGCTCATGCCCGCACCTCCGCGCCACGGCGGTTGAACGGCAGCCGGCCGAGCAGCGCGGCCATGCCGCAGGTGTCGGTGAGGGCCGAGAACACCAGGCCGCCCCCGATCGCAGCGGACAGCAAGGGGAAGGCGGGGTGCACCAGCAGCCCCAGCAGCAGGCCGAGCAGTACGACGCCGCCCGCGGTGAACCGCACCTGCCGTTCCATCGCCCACACCGCCCGCACCCGGCCGGCGGGTCGCTCCAGCGCGTACCCGGCGGCCACCCACGCACGGGTCCCACCGGTCAGGCCGGCCGCGGTGACACCGTGCACCGCCAGCTCGGACACGGCGCTCTCCGAGCGCCCGCCGGAGGCGCACACCAGGAGCAGTGGCCTACCCCCCGCGGCCTCCCGCAGCTCCGGCACGCTCCCCGCGAGCCGGTCGAGGGGCACGTTGAGCGCACCCGGCAGATGGCCGGTCGCGAACTCCCCGGGGGTACGGACATCGACGACGGTCAGCGCACCGAGGCGCGGCTGCGCCTCGGAGACATCGACGGCACGGGAAACGGTCATGGCGGGACGCGTCCTTGGAAGAGAACGAACGGAGGGAGAGGAGGGGTGGAGCAGCGGGCCGGCCGGGCCCGGGGGCACGGCGAAGCAGCCGGGTCACGGCGCAACGCACGAGGTCAGAGGCGGAAGGGCGCAGGCCCTGCCGGGGATACTAGGCACACCGCGAATGCCCGTCCCCGACCTCGCGCGACTGCTCTCGCAACTGCCATGAACCGGCCATGTTGCGGCAACAACCGGAGCCCGACCCGGGTCGCACGACCGGCACGTACGACCCGGCACGTACGACTTGGGGTTGACCGGGGGACCGCCGCGCGGGGGAGGCGGTGGAGACTGTGGGTGGACGCAGGGCCGCTCGGGTGGTGGCTAGCGTCGGGGCATGGTCACTCACACGTCGCGCAGGGCGGCCACCGCCGCCGCGCTCGCTCTCGCCCTCGTGTTACCGGTCGTCGCGACGGCCGGGACCGCCTCCGCCGCGCAGGTTCCTCCCGGCCCGGCCGCCGCTCCGGCCGTGCCCGCCCCCGGCCTGTCCTCCGCCGTCGCCCGGCGGTCGGCGGTGGCGCCGGAACTTCCGCGTCCCACCGGCTCGTTGCCGGTCGGCAGTACCGTCCTGCATCTCGTCGATCGCTCCCGGCCGGATCCGTGGGTGCCCAGCGCCGCCGGGCGGGAGCTGATGGTCACCCTGCACTACCCGGCCGCCCGCTCCGGAGGAGACCGGCCGGCCCCGTACGCGACCACCGAGGAGGCCGCCCGGCTGGTCGAGGGCACCGGGCTGGGGAGCGCCGTCGACCCGGCGGAGCTCGCTGCCATGCGCACGTACAGCAGGAGCGACGTCAGGCCGGCCCCGGGGCGGCGCCCGCTCGTGGTGCTCTCGCCCGGTTTCGGCCTGTCCCGCTACACCCTCACCGCACTGGCCGAGGACCTCGCGAGCCGCGGCTACGTGGTGGCCTCGGTGGACCACGCCTACGAGTCCTACGGGATCGCCACGCCCGACGGCCGGGTGCTCGGCTGCGTGGCCTGCACGGAGGTGTTCGAGGGCCGGGCGGACGGTGGCAAGGTCACGGCAGCGCGGGCGGGGGACGTATCGTTCCTGCTGGACCGGCTGACCGGACGTCACCCGGTGTGGAAGCACGCGGGGATCATCGACCGGAAGCGGATCGGGATGGCCGGCCATTCCATCGGCGGTGCCGCGGCGGCCACGGCGATGCTCGGCGACGCGCGCGTCCGGGCGGGGGTGAACATGGACGGCGCCTTCCACGACAAGCTGCCGGCCGGAGGACTCGGCGGGCGGCCGTTTCTGATGCTCGGCGCCGACGACGGGCACCTGCCGGGAGGCGAGGACACCACCTGGGACCCCGCCTGGCGCACGCTCGGCAGCGGTGAGAAGCGGTGGCTCACGGTGGCCGGGGCGGACCACGGTTCCTTCTGCGACGCGCCCGTCATCTTCGGGCACTTCGGTCTGCCGGGGCAGCCGCCGATCCCGGTGGAGCGCGCGGTGCAGCTCACCCGTACGTACGTCGCCGCGTTCTTCGACCGGCACCTGCGCGGTACGGAACAGCCGCTGCTGGACGGGCCGTCCCCGGCGAACCCGGAGGTCACCTTCCACAACCCCTGACCGGGCCGGGACGCCGTCCGGCACCGCTCGGCGCGGTCCGGTCAGGTCCGGTCAGGGATGGTCCGGCCCGGGACGGGGGTCCGGGCCGGACCGGGGAAGGGCCCCGGTCCGGCCGCGGAGGGGTCGGGGTCGGGCCTACCAGATGGCCTCGACCCACTCCGGGTGGTCGATGAACGGGTTCCGGTTGTGCTGGTACGTGTCGTAGATGACCTGGTTGCGGCGCTGCTCGAACGCGTCCGGCGGGTCCATCTCGTTCCACTGCTTCAGCACGCTGATGCGCCCGTGCCACGGAACGGATCCGTTGTCGGAGGAGTCGTTGACCTCCAGGTCGGCGAATCCGTCGCCGCCGTCGTAGCGGACGGCCATGTAGAGGATCATGCGCGCCACGTCGCCCTTGACGGCGTTGCGCGGCTCGAAGGAGTTGGAGTCGGTGTAGCTGCCTGCGGCCTCGGAGACCGGGCTGCCGCCCAGGTCGAAGTCCTTGTTGCCGCGGGTGCTGTTGACCGTGACGTCCTCGGGGCGGATGTGGTGCAGGTCGGTGCCCGGGCCGGCGGACGTACCGAAGTTGCCGTGGCTCTGGGCCCACACGTGCTCGCGGTTCCAGTCGTTGACCCCGCCGCCGTTCGTCGACTTGGACTGCGAGCGGCCGGAGTAGAGCAGGATCACGTTCGCGGAGTTGCCCGGGTCCTGGTCGGTGACCTTCAGCGCCTCCCAGACGGCGCTGTAGGAGATCTTGGACTGGTTCTTGATGATGCCGTGGAGCGCGGACTTGAGCTCCGCGCCCGTCTTGCCCTGGGCCGCGGCGTAGTAGTCGGCCGCGTAGGCGTCGGCGGCGGCCGCCGGTGCGGCCGGGGACTGGAGCAGGAGGAGGGCGGCCGCGGCGGCGCCGAGGGCGGCCCATCTCGAACGTCGAGGGAAGATCTTCACGTGGGGGAAACCTTTCGGCACGCACAACCCCGCCGTCCGGTACGGCAGGTGTCGGTCACTGGGGAGGTTCACACCGCGGCATGCCATTCAGGTGACGGCCGGAAGGCATGCACATGACGAAGGTGCACGGTGAACGTACACGTGACCTGCCGCTCCCGGAACCCGGGGCGTCCCGGGCCGGTGGGGCGGGGCCGGGACGCTCGCGTCCCCGCCGCGTTGCCCGGCGGTCGCGGGAACGCCCGTGTGGCGGCGGCGACTTGGCTTCGCCCGGCGGTCGTACGAAGGGCCGTGCGGCGTTGGCGACTTCGCGTCGCCCGGCGGTCGCGCGAACGCGTCGCCCGGCGGTCGCGCGAACGCGTCGCCCGCCTCCGGGTCTGCTGCCCTTGCCCCCGCCGCCCTTGTCCCGCCCGGCCCGTCCGTCGCCGCCCGTCCGGACTGACCGGCAGCCTCGCCCGCCCGTTCGGATCGCCCGCCCGGACGGCCCGGTTCGTCCCGCCCGGCTAGAAGCCGTCGATGCCGAGTTCGGTGATGCCGGCGAAGACGTGTCCCCAGACCTCGCCGGACGGGTCGCCGTCGATGGCCTCCGGATCCAGTGCGCGCATGGAGCGGCGGAATCCGGAGATGCCGCCCTCGGCCTCGTGGCCGTCCCAGCAGGAGCCCATGTGGCGGCGTACGCCCTCCAGGAAGCGGACGAGGACCTCGGTGTCCCTGCACAGCGGGAACGGTTCCTCGCCGCCCGAGCCGAAGGTGGCGTCCGGCTGGCGCAGCAGGACCGCGCCGGTCGTACCGTCGACGAGGACGTCGCCCTCGTCGCAGTAGCCGAAGTCGAATCCGCCCAGGCGCAGCAGCCCGTCCGCGGAGTCCGGCCGCGGGCCGGCGGATTCCGCCCGGAAGGTGACCGTGCCCGCCCCCCACCACTCGGGCAGTCCGGGCCCGGACAGCAGGTCCCGGGTGGCCGGGTGCCGGAGGGTCTCCGGGAGTCCGGCGGCCGGTACGCGCACCATGGTGTCGGTGCCGAAGACCTCGTCCAGCCGTTCGGCCGTGAGTGCTCCGCCGCCGTCCCCGCCGTCGGCGAACCACGGCGCGGGGACGGGGCCATCGCCCGGTTCCTCGGCCGGTTCCGGCTCCGCCGGCCCGTCCTCGCCCCCGGCAGGGGCCGGGGCGGGGTGCCGGTCCCGGTTCTCCTCCAGGAGGAACAGGCCGCGGGCCACCACCAGCAGGTAGCGGCCGGGTGCCACCTCCAGCGGCGCCTCCCACTCCGCGGGGGCGTACGGTGCCGACCCGTCCTCGGGCTCGAACAGCCAGGGCCCGTCCGGCCAGAGGTCCTCGTCGACCTCGGTCACGTCCTCCGGGGCGGTCGTGGACCGTGCCCCGGTGCCGAGGTCGATCCAGGTCTCGGGGCACCACATCGCCTGGATGCGGACGAACCGGTTGCCGTCGGCGGTCCGTTCGAACACGGTGGCGTCCCCGCCCCCGCTCAGGTTCGGATTGGCCCGGTACGCGCCGACCGGCCGGCACCAGGCCCAGAGGGTCCGCCAGGGCAGGTGCGGCGCGGCGGCCGCGATCCCCTCCGCGTACGCGGTGTGGCCGAGGGTGGTCGCCGCGAAGTGCAGCCAGGACGCGTACGCGGAGCGCGGGACGGGTTCCGTGCCGAGCACGGCCTCGGTCTGGGACACGACCTCGCGGCCCGGGCCGCCCGTCCCGGGGCCGGGCGGGCAGGAGGCCAGCAGTTCGCGCAGCCGTGCCCGGCCCGTGCGCAGGACGGCGGCGGGGTCCTCGAAGACCGCCGCGGGGTCGGTGCCGGTCCCGGCGTCGACTCCGGTGTCGGACCCGGCGTCGGGCCCGGTGTGGGCATGATCATCGCTCATGGGGCGTCATGCTGCCAGGCGGGTCCGGGCCGCCGCCGACCGGCCCCGGCAGGCCCTGGCTGTCCCCTTTCCGTCAGCCCCGTCAGCCCCGTCAGCCCCGTCAGCCCTGGCGGGCCCTCACCGGCCCGCCCGCCCCCGCGCGGCTCAGGTTTCGCAGGATTCGTCGAGATAGGCGGCCGCCAGGGCGCCGGCCCGGGTGAACCAGTCGGAGAGGACTGCGACTTCCTCCGGTGTGTACTCGGCGAACAGCGCCGCCAGCTGCGCGTAGTACGGCTCGTAGATGGCCCGGACCCGCTCGGCGGCGGCCGGTTCCGCCACCACCCGCACCCGCCGCCGGTCGGCCGGGTCGGGCTGCCGGGTCACGAAGCCGCCGCGCTCCAGGCGGTTGAGGATCCCGGTGACCGCCCCGGTGGTGACGTGCGCGCGCCCGGCGAGGTCGCCGGCGGTGACCGGGGCGTCCCCGGCCTCCAGGACGTAGGCGAAGCAGATCAGGTCGGTGACGCTGAGCCCCAGGTTCCGGGCGAATTCCTGCTGGCCGACCATGCTCGTCGCGATCAGGTGGTCCATCGCGGAGATCGCCTGCGCGGGCGAGGCTGCGGGGCGGATCGTGCCCTCCATTGAAATTCCCTTAGTGGGTGAGATAAATTGCTTACTTGCTAAGACATCATAGGTCGGGGCAGTCGCGTACGGCGGGAGGCGCCACGCATGAGCGGGCATTACGACGAGGGACACACGGTCGCGGGATGGGCCGGTACGGCGGTCGGCAGCATCGGGGCGCTGGTCGCCGGCGTGGGCATATGCGTCTGGAGCCCGGGGATCTGGCTGGGGCTGGGCGTGATGGCGGCGGCCCTGCTGCTGACCTGGGGACTGCACCTCGCGGGCTGGGGGAAGCCGCCCGGCCCCCGGCCCGCCGCTCACTGGCACCTCCGGACCCGGGACCACACCGCGCGCTCCGGCCACGCCGGCTGCCTCGGCTGCCGCCTGGCCGGCCGGGGTCAGGCGGCCGGATAGGCGGGACGCCGGCCGGGGCGTATTGGCGGAGCCTTGGCCACCGCCTTACCCCGCCTTGTCCGGGGGCTTGACCGTCCGCCGGGACAGTGAACACGCGAACACATGAACACGCGAACGCACGCGGACGTGCGAATGCACGCGGACGTGCAAACGCACGTGGACGTGCGAACGCACGCGAACGCCCGTGTTCTCGACCGCAGTTCACTCGAATGGAGAGCCCCCGATGAAGCGTACGTTCCGAAACCGCGCCACGATCGCCGCCGTCGCGGTGGCCGCCGCCGGCGCCCTCACCGCCGGCGTCGGCGTGGCCCAGGCGGGCGACAGGGAAGCCGACCGCCACGGCCGCACGACGAAGCGGGAGATAGCCGCGCTGTTCGACCAGTGGAACGCGGCCCTGCAGACCGGGGACGCGCGGAAGGTGGCCGACCGGTACGCGCGCGACGCGGTGCTCCTGCCCACCGCCTCGCCGCAGATCCGCACCGACCGCGCCGGGATCACCGACTACTTCGAGCACTTCCTGCAGAAGAAGCCGAAGGGCGAGAAGATCCGCTCCGTGATCAACGTCCTGGACCGCGACTCGGCGCTCGACGCCGGGATCTACCGCTTCCACCTCACCGACCCCAAGACCGGTGTGACCAAGCCGCTCGACGCCCGCTACACCTTCGAGTACGAGAAGCGGAACGGCACGTGGCTGATCGTCAACCACCACTCCTCGGTGCTGCCGGCCGAGGGCTGATCCACCGGGACCCGTCCGCCGCCGCGCGCAGGGCGATCCGTACGCACAGTCCGCCGCCCGGCGCGTCCCGCAGGGTCACGCTGCCGCCGTCGTCCGTCAGCAGCTGCTTGACGATGGCCAGACCCAGGCCCGAGCCCGACCGGCCGGTCAGCCCCTGGCCGCGCCAGAACCGGTCGAAGGCACGGGACTGCTCGGCGGCGGACATGCCGGGCCCCTGGTCGAGCACTTCCAGCACGGCCTCCTCCGCACCGCCCGGCTCCAGGCGGACCGTGATGGTGCCGCCGTCCGGCGACACCTCCAGGGCGTTGGACAGCACGTTGTCCAGCACCTGGTCGAGGTGGCCGGGCCCGGCGAGCACCCGTATCCGGTCGTCCGCCTCGCCGACGAGCACGATGGTCACCCCGCGCTCGTCGGCGGCCGGCCGCCACACCGCGAGCCGCTGCTCCACCAGCTCACGCAGTGCCAGCGGTTCCGGTGCCGACACC
This sequence comes from Streptomyces sp. NPDC089799, assembly GCF_040684755.1. Taxonomy (NCBI): domain Bacteria; kingdom Bacillati; phylum Actinomycetota; class Actinomycetes; order Kitasatosporales; family Streptomycetaceae; genus Streptomyces; species Streptomyces sp. NPDC089799. The sequence continues at coordinate 37,993 of NZ_JBFBGR010000029.1, forward strand.
TTCGCCTCGGCCCGCGCCAGCACCAGCAGACCGCTGACCAGCCGGCTCATCCGCACGACCTCGGCGGTGGCGTGCTCCACGTCCTCCCGCACGAACTCGTCGTCCACTCCGTCCGCGATGTTGTCCAGCGACAGCCGCAGCGCCGTCAGCGGCGTCCGCAACTGGTGCGAGGCGTCCGCGACGAAGATCCGCTGCGCGGCCACCAGGGTGTCCAGCCGCTCGGCGCCCTGATTGAGCGTCCGCGCCAGGGTCTGCGTCTCCTTGGGCCCGGTGACCGGCGACCGGGCGGTCAGGTCGCCGTCGCCGAACCGGCTGGCCATGGAGTTCAGTTCGCGCAGCGGCTTGGTCAGCAGCCGGGCGACCACGGCACCCAGCACGGCCGCCACCGCCAGCACCCCGACCGCCAGGACCGCCCGGAACCCCCAGATCCGCCACAGCCGGTCACTCAGCGCAGCCGTCTCGTAGCGGATCCGCACCGCGCCGACGGCCCGGTCCGCACGCACCGCCCGGTCCGGTCCGTACGCGGGCACGGTCACCGTCAACTCCGTCCCCCACACCCACCGCGAGCCCCAGTCGACGCTGGTACGGCCCTGCCGCAGCGCCGCGTCGAACGCCGGACCGTGCGGGTGCGCCGGCAGCGGCAGCGGCGGCAGCGCGCTCCCGTCGGCCGCCACCGCCTCCACCGTCCCCGGGGTCTCGTCCGCGTACGCCTGGGCCATCCGGGCCAGCGCCTGCCGGGCCGGCTCGTCCCCGTTCCCGAGCAGCAGGGCCATCGTCGTGGCCTCGCGCCGTACGGACTCCTCGGTGTCCCCGCGCAGCTGGGCGGTCAGGGTGAAGGCCACCGGCACCGTGAACGCGGCGAGCGCCACGCCCACCAGCAGCACGTAGCTGACGATCAGCCGTCTGATCACGCGGGACCCGCCGGCGCCGGATCGAGGACCAGCCGGAACCCGACCCCGCGCACCGTCTCGATGGCCACCGCCCCGGCGAACTTCCGCCGCAGCGCGGCCACGTGCACGTCCAGCGTCTTGGTCGGCCCGAACCAGTTGGCGTCCCAGACCGCCTCCATGATCTGCTCCCGGGACATGAGCGCGCCCGGCTCCTCGATGAGGAAGGACAGCAGGTCGTACTCCTTGGGCGTCAGCGCCACCTCCGCCCCGTCCAGCCGCACCCGCGCCGCCTTCCGGTCGACGGTCAGCCGGGCCCCGTACGCCTGCGGCCCCTGCGGTACGGCCGCCGGACGGGCCCGCCGCAGCACGGCGCGGATCCGGGCGATCACCTCGCGCACCCCGAACGGCTTGGAGACGTAGTCGTCCGCGCCGATCTCCAGCCCCACGACCCGGTCGGTCTCGTCGCTGCGCGCACTGATCACGATGATCGGCACGTCCCCGCGCCGCCGCAGCGCGCGGCAGACGTCCAGCCCGTCGGTATCGGGCAGGCCCAGGTCCAGCAGCACCAGGTCGTACGGGGTGCCGACGCCGAGCGCCGCCGCCCCCGTGGTGACCCACTCCACCTCGAACCCGTACCGCAGCAGGCCGCGCCGCAGCGACTCGGCGACCGGCTCGTCGTCTTCCACCAGCAATACACGCACGGCAAAACCCTAGTTGGAACCTCCAAAGCGGACTGCGGCGGGCGGTTGTTCCCCCGGATCGCACCGGTTGGTCAGACCAGGGACTCGTCGACGAAGCACCAGCGCCAGTCCTCGCCCGGCGCCAGCGAGCGGACGATGGGGTGGCCGCTGTCGGCCGCGTGGGCGCGGGCGTGGCGGTGCGGCGAGGAATCGCAGCAGCCCACCTGCCCACAGGTCAGGCAGACCCTCAGGTGCACCCACGCGGAGCCGAGGCGCACGCACTCCTCGCAGGCCCCGGGGGTGCGCGGAGTCACCGGACGCACCATGCCGAGATGCGGATCGGGCGGGTCGGGACGGTCGGCACCCCTCCTGCGAGACCTCATGGCGGCCCTCCTCTCGGGGGCCCCTCGCGGTGGCCCGGACGGCGCGTACCCCCATCCGGCCGCGACATTCACCGGCAACCGGGTGCGGAGCGGGACGCAGGCGGCGGCGGGGCGCGCCCGCCCGGGCGGTCCGCTACGCTCGCCGCATGCCGGACCTGGTGATCCTGCGGCACGCGAAGAGCGCCTGGCCGCCGGGCGTGCCCGACCGCGACCGCCCCCTCGGCCCGCGCGGCCTGCGGGACGCCCCCGCCGCCGGCCGGCTGCTCGCCCGGTCCGGGATCCTGCCGGACCTCGTGCTGTGCTCCCCGGCCCGGCGCACCCGCGAGACCTGGGAGCTCGCCTCGGCGGAATTCCCCGCCGCGCCCGCGGTCACCCCGGAACCGCGCCTCTACGGAGCCGCGACCGAGGAGATCCTCGACATCGTGCGGGAGACCCCGTCCGGGATCGGCACCCTCCTCCTCGTCGGGCACAACCCCGGCCTGCAGGACCTGGTGCTGACGCTCGCGGGCGGAGCCGGGGACGCGGACGCCCTGGACCGCATCGAGGAGAAGTTCCCGACGTCGGCGGTCGCCGTGCTCGCCTGCCCCGGGACCTGGGCCGGCCTCGCCCCCGGCGCCGCCCGGCTGACGGCCTTCGAGGTCCCGCGCGGCACCCGCTGACGCGGCCGGCCGCACCCGGGCGCTCCGGTCGCCGTGCGGCCGCCGCCCGGTCGGCGTACGCCCGACGTACGCCGACGTACGCCCGACGTACGGAAGCCGGTCAGACCTCCGGGAACTCCGGCGGGATCCCGAGCGCCGGGGCGATGGTCCCCCAGATCACCGACCGGGCCGTGGCCAGGTCGACCCGCGGGTCGTCCAGCATCACCCGGATCCCCAGCCCGTCGCAGAGCGCCAGCACCAGGGTGCCGAGCGCGGTGACGTCGCACGGCCGGAACTCCCCGGAGGCGATGCCCCGGTCCATCGCGCCGGTGACCCACGCGTGCAGCTGCTCGTACAGGTCCACGGCGAGGTGCCGGGCCGCGGGATCGCGCTGGGCCCGCACCCACAGCTCCTGCCAGAGCTTCCAGTCCTGCCGGAGCTCCTCGTCCGTCGGCAGCATGCTGCGCAGGATGCGGGCCAGGACCACGGCGGCCGGCACGGAGCCGGCCCCGTCCTCGGTGTCCAGGCCGGTCTGCGCGAAGGAATGCGTCATCGCCTCGGCGAAGAGCTTCTCCCGGGTGTCGAAGTGGTAGTGCAGCAGGGCCTTCGACACGCCTGCGTGCTCGGCGACCTTGCGCATGCTGATGTTCTCGAAGCCGATGTCGGCGATCACTTCGCACGCGGCCGTGAGGATTCGCTCACGCGTCTCCAGTGCGCGCTCGGCCTTGGTCACGTCGGCTGCTCCCCGTGTCGGTGCCCGTCGGCGGCCGGGCGGTCGGACGGCGGCGGCACGGCGGCCCGGCCCGCCGTCCCCGTGTCGCCACCGGTACCCCCATCCTCGCCCATCAGGTCCCCGCGCCCGCCGTAGCTGTGGAAACCGCGTCCCGTCTTGCGGCCGAGCAGGCCCGCCTCCACCATCCGGGACAGCAGGGGCGGCGGGGCGTACAGCGGCTCCCGGTACTCCTCGTACATCGACCGCGCGATGGACCGTACGGTGTCCAGGCCGATGAGGTCGGCCAGCGCGAGCGGCCCCAGCGGGTGCGCACACCCCAGGGTCATGCCCCGGTCGATGTCCTCCGCCGACGCCGTCCCCGACTCGGCCATCCGCACCGCGGCCAGCAGGTAGGGCACGAGCAGGGCGTTGACGACGAACCCCGCCCGGTCCCGGGCGCGCACCACCCGTTTGCCCAGGACCGTGGAGGCGAAGTCCTCCGCGCGGCGCACCGTCTCCCCGCCGGTGAGCAGCGACGGCACGAGCTCCACCAGCGGGAGCACCGGCACCGGGTTGAAGAAGTGCAGGCCGATCACCTGAGCCGGCCGCGAGGTGGCGGCCGCCAGCCGGATGACGGGGAGGGAGGAGGTGTTCGTCGCCAGCACGGCGTCGGGGCGTTCCACCGTCGCGTCGAGCCGGGCGAAGACGTCCAGCTTCGCCCGCTCGTCCTCGGCCACCGCCTCGATGACCAGGTCCCGGTCCGCCAGCCGCTTCAGGTCGGTGGTCACCGTGATCCGCGCGGTGGCCGCCTCCGCCGCGGCGGCGGTCACCTTGCCGGCCGCCGCGGCCCGGGCCAGCGAGCGGGTGATCCGCCGCAGGCCCGCGTCCGCGGCCGCCCGGCCGGTCTCCACCACCACGACGTCCCGGCCGGCGCGGGCGCAGACCTCGGCGATGCCCGATCCCATCAGCCCGCAGCCCACCACCCCGACCCGGTCCGCCGCGGACCCGTCGTCGGTCACCGGGGTCACCGGACCTCCGTGCCCTCGTCGGCCGGCATCTGCAGAACACCCGTGCCCCGCTTGACGAGTTCACCCGCGATGATCAGCCGCTGGATCTCGGAGGTGCCCTCCCAGATGCGGTCGACCCGCAGCTCGCGGTAGAGGCGTTCGACCGGGTAGGAGCGGTCGTAGCCGCGGCCGCCGAAGACCTGCAGGCAGCGGTCGACGACCCGGCCGGACGCCTCGCTCGCCGCCAGCTTGGCGATGGCCGCCTTCGCGTGCAGCGTCTTGCGGTCGACCCCGCCCTCGTCGACCTCCCAGGCCACCTGGTGGGTGTAGGCGCGGTTGACGGCGATGTCGACGGCGCAGTCGGCGAGCATGCCCTGCACCAGCTGGAAGTCGGCGATGCGGGACCCGAACTGGCGCCGCTCGACCGCCCAGTCCCGGGCCAGCTCCAGGGCGCGCTCGGCGGCGCCGATCGTCCGGGCGGCGATCATCAGCCGTTCCTCGGTGAACCAGGAGCGGGTGATGTCGTAGCCGTTGCCCACCTCCCCGAGCACGGCGTCCGCGGGGACGTGCACGTCGGTGAAGGTGAACTCGGGGTGCTCGTAGACGAAGGTGTGCATCCAGCGCGGCACCCGGGTCATCTCCACGCCCGGTGTGTCCTTGTCGACCAGGAACAGGGTGGGCGCGCGCTCCTCCCCGGCCGCCGCGAGCACGATCATGAAGTCGGCGTGGTCGCCGACGGTCACGAACCACTTCTCGCCGTTCAGTACCCAGCCGTCGCCGGTCCGGGTGGCCGTGGTCCGGATGCTCTGCGGGTCGGAACCCGCCTCGGGCTCGCTGACGGCGTAGCAGTCGCGGCGGCGGCCCCGGATCACCGGGACGAGATACCGCTCGCGCTGCTCGGGGGTGCAGTGGGACAGGGCGTTGGCCGGCCGCCACACCATGTCCCAGAGCGCGCCGGTGAGCCGGCCGAGCTCGGCCTGCACGACGACCTGCTCCAGGATGGTGAGGCCCGCGCCGCCCCACTCCACGGGCATGTTGACGGCCTGCAGGCCGCTGTCCAGGACGGCGTCGCGGATCTCGGCGTGGGCCCGCGGGGGCAGGCCGTTGTTCTCCTCGCAGTCGAGCTCGTACTTCATGACGAACTCGGTGAGTTCGCGGGCCCTGCCCTGGAGCTCCTGCTGGCGGGCGGTGAGACGGAAGTCCATGGGTGTGGCGGTCCTTTCGGGCACGGTGGCGGGTGGGGGTGGGGGGATGGTGCGGCGGTGCGGTGGTGCGGTCGGGATCAGTGGGGGAGGGCCAGCACCCGGGTGCCCCGCTTGACGAGCTCGTTGGCGATGATCAGGCGCTGGATCTCGGAGGTGCCCTCCCAGATGCGGTCGACGCGCAGCTCGCGGTACATCCGCTCGACCGGGTAGGAGCGGTCGTAGCCGCGGCCGCCGAAGACCTGCACGCACCGGTCGATCACCCGCCCGGCGGCCTCGCTCGCCGCGAGTTTCGCGGTCGACGCCTTGGCGTGCAGGGTCTTGGGGTCGGTGTCCGGTCGGCCGGCCTCCCAGGCCACCTGGTGGGTGTAGGCGCGGTTGACGGCGATGTCGGCGGCGCAGTCGGCGAGCATGCCCTGAACGAGCTGGAACTCGGCGATGGGGGCGCCGAACTGGCGCCTTTCCACGGCCCAGTCGCGGGCGAGCTCCAGGGCGCGTTCGGCCGCGCCCACGGTCCGGGCGGCGATCATCAGGCGTTCGTCGGTGAACCACTCCTTGGTCAGCTCGTAGCCGTTGCCGACCCCGCCGAGCACGTCCTCGTCGGCGACGAACACGTCGGTGAAGGTGAACTCGGGGTGCCCGTTCACCGCGGAGTGCATGAACCGCGGCACCCGGGTCATCTCGACGCCCGGCGCCCCCTTGTCCACGAAGAACAGGGTGGCCGCCCGCGCCGGCCCGGCATCGGCCTGCACCAGCAGGAAGTCGGCGATGTCACCGCAGGTCACGAACCACTTCTCGCCGTTGAGCAGCCAGCCGCCGTCGGTCCGGGTCGCGGTGCTGGTGCCCGACCCGGGGTCGGACCCGGCACCGGGCTCGGTCACCGCGAACGCGTCGAACCGCTCGCCCCGGATCACCGGCAGCAGGTACTTCTCCCGCTGCGCCTCCGTGCCGTACGCGAGGACGTTCGCGGGCCGCCAGGGGATGTCCCAGAGGCAGTTGGTGACCTTGCCGAACTCCTCCTCGACGATGACCTGGTCCAGCAGGGACAGGCCGGCCCCGCCCCACTCGGCGGGCATGTTGATGGCGTAGACGCCGGCGTCGATGGCGGCCCGGGTGAGCTCCCGGACCGTGTCGGCGGGCAGCGGGCCGCCGGCCTCCTCCGACTGGTCCTCGTACCGCATCAGCAGCCGGGTGTAGGCGGCGGCACGGGCCTTGAGTGCGGTCTGCTCGGGTGTGTAGCGGAAGTCCATGGCGCGGTCGGTCTCCTTGCGTACGGGACGGGACGGGACGGGGCAGGGGTGGGGGCTGGGGTTGGGGTTGGGGATGCGCCTGGCGGGTCTCGGGTCGCGGGTCTCAGCCCAGGACGGCCCGGGCGTCCAGGGCCAGTGCGCCGCCGGGGCGCACCAGCAGCGGGTTGACCTCGAGTTCGGCGATCTCCGGGTGGGCGGCGGCGACCTCGGTGATCCGCTCGATCACGGCGGCCGCGGCGGCCACGTCCACCGCCGGCCGGCCGCGTACGCCGTCCAGCAGCGCGCCGGCCCGCAGGCCCCGCAGCAGCTCCGCGGCGCGCCCGGCCGGTACGGGTGCCAGGGCGAACGCCACATCGCGCAGGGTCTCGGTGAGCACCCCGCCCAGCCCGACCATGGCCACCGGCCCGAACCGGGGGTCCCGGTTCACCCCGACGATCAGCTCGATCCCGTCGGAGAGGTCGGCCATCGCCTCGACCGAGTGGGCGGGCGCCCCGAGCCGGGCGCGCATCTCCCGGTACGCGGCGAGCAGCGCGGCCCGGTCGGGCAGCCGCAGGGCCACCCCGCCGGCGTCGGACTTGTGCAGCAGGTGCAGCGCCTTGAGCACGTACGGGCCCTCGAACTCCGCGGCCGCGGCCAGCAGTCCGGCCTCGTCGGTGACCTCGCGGGCCGCCGGGAACGGCACCCCGGCGGCGGCCAGCAGCGCCCGTACGCCGTGGTAGCCGGGGTCCCCGAGCTCCACGGCGGGGGCGGGCAGCGGGGCGATGCCGGGAGCGGGCGCGGTCGCCCGCCCGGTCATGGCGGCCAGTGCGCGGGCGGCGTCCTCGGTGGCGGCGAACACCGGGACGCCCGCCCCGGCGAGCACCCGGCAGCTCGGCGACAGCGGGTACATCGACTGGACCACCAGCGGCTTCGGCGCGGCGGCGAGGTGCGCGACGATCTCCTTGGCCGCCCGGGTCTCGCCCTCGGCGAGCACGGAACCGCCGGCCGGGCCGCCGCCGAGGCCGCCGTCGGAGGCGGCGTACCCGCCGAAGTAGCCGGTCATCAGGACGGCGTCGACGTCCTCGGCGGCGAGCAGTTCCGCGACCGTGGCGGCGTACGAGAGCGGGTTCTGCTCGCCCATCCCCGCCAGGTCGACCGGGTTGCCGACCGCGGACTGTTCCCACAGGACGGTCCGCAGCCGGTCCTGCGCCGCCCCGCCGAGCTCCGGCACGTCGAGTCCGGCGTCCTCGGCGGCGTCCGCTGCGACGGCGCCGTGGCCGCCGCCGTCGGTGAAGACCGCCGTCCGCCGGCCGCCCGCGGACCGGCCCCGGGCCGCCGGGGCGGACAGTCCGGCCAGGGCGACCGTCATCTCCCGCGGTGTGCGCACGAGTTCGACGCCGGCATCGCGGCAGGCCGCGGCCACCACGTCGGCCGAGGTGGTGAGTGCGCCGGTGTGCGACCGGGCGCTCCGGGCGGAGGCGGTGCCCCGGCCGGCGGTGAGCAGCACCACCGGCTTGCCCGCCGCGGCGGCGGCCGCCGCGAAGGCCCGGCCGTCGCCGAAGTCCTCCGCGTACACGGCGATCACCGAGGTGGCCTCGTGGCGGGCGCAGTCCTCGACGAGGTCGACGAGGGTGACGTCGGCCTGGTTGCCGAGCGAGACGAAACGGGAGAAGCCCAGGCCGTGCGGGGCTCCGCGGAGCTGGAGTTCGAGGGCGAGGTTGCCGCTCTGGCTGAGCAGGGCGATCCCGCCGGGGGCGAACCGGTCCGAGGCCAGGTACAGCTCGGTGGTGTTGTCGGCGATGCCCAGGCAGTTGGGCCCGACGAGGACGGCTCCGGCGGCCCGGACGCGCTCGGCGACCGCCCGCTGCCGGGCCAGTCCCGCCGGTCCCGCCTCGGCGAAGCCCGCGGTGATGCCGACGATGGCCTTCGCCCCGCAGGCCAGGGCGTCGTCGACGGCGGCCTCGAACCCGGAGCCGGGCACGGAGATCACCACGAGGTCGACCGGCTCGCCGATCGCGGCGAGCGAGGGGGCGGCGGTCCGGCCCAGTACGGTGCCGCCGCGCCGGTTCACCAGGTGGACCGGCCGCCGGTCGGGGGCGCGCAGCGCCTGGGAGGCCACCGCGTGGCCGTACTTGGCGGGGTCGTCGCTGGCCCCGACCACGGCGACGGAGGCGGGGTCGAACAGGGCGGTGAGGTCACGCCGCTCACGCCGGTCGCCTCGGTCGCCTCGGTCGGTTCGGCCCTGTCGGTCACGTCCGTTGTGCGTCATGTCAGCGCTCCACGCGGAGCGCGGAGTTGGGGCAGCTCTCGGCACAGGCACGCGCGGTGTCCTCGGCGCCGGCCGGGATGGCCACGGCGATGACCTTCGCGTAGCCCCATTCGTCGAGTTCGACGAGCTCGGGCGCGTGCTCCTGGCACAGCCCGTAGCCCTGGCAGCGGGTGGAGTCGAGCAGGAGTTTCACGGCGGCGTTCCTTTCGGCGGTGCGGTCCGCTCCCCACGGGGGAGGTCCCCACTGGTGCGGGTGCGGGTGCGGGTGCGGGTGGTGGGCGGTGGGCGGTCCCGGGCGGCAGGGGTGAAGGGGCCGGAGCAGCGCGGTGGCCTCGGGCAGGGTCAGCGGACGCCGGTCACCGCGCTGTCGGTCACCGGAGGGACGGGGACGGTGAGGCGGTGTGCCGGGTGTGCCGGGTGTGCTGGGTGTGCCGGGTGTGCCGGGTGCGTCGGCGTGGTGGCCGTGCACGTCGGGCACGGAGCGACCAGGTGGCGGCGGACCGTTTCGGGGAAGGCGCGCAGCAGGCTGCCGGCGATGCCGGCGGCGGCGTCGAGGAGGCCGCAGGCGCCGCGGCCCGGCAGGCCGTCCGCCCAGCGCCGCAGGCGCTCGGGGGTGTCCGGCGGGGCCGATCCCCTGACGAGCGCGGTCAGCGCGTCGCTGATCGCCCGCGTCCCCGAGACGCAGACCCCGCACTGGCGGGCGCTCTCCGCCACCAGATGGCCGGTGGCATCGGCGGCGGTGGCCACCGGGCAGCTGCCGGGCCCGAGGAACCGTACGGCCCCGCAGCCCAGGGCGGTACCGGCGGCGGCGAGTGCCTCCGGCTCCAGCGGAAGGCCGAAGCCGTCGGGGCCCACGAGCCCGCCGAACAGCCCGCCCATCAGTACCCCGGCCGCGTCCGCGCTGCCGTGGGCCGCCGCGAGCGTGCGCAGCGGGACTCCGTACGGGACCTCGGTGAGCACCGGGGCGGCCGGTCCGCCGGACAGGGTGACCAGGGTGGTGCGGGCCGTCCGGACCGCCCGGTCGGGCCGGGCGGCGGTGAGCGCGATCCGGGCGAGGGTCTCGACGTTGGCGACCAGGGTCGGCGCGCCGCCGACGCCGCGTTCGTGGGGGCGGGGCGGTTTGGCGGTGGGGAGGGCCGGTCCGCCGTCGATCCGGCGGACGACCGCGGTCTCCTCGCCGGCGACATAGGTGTGCGGGGTCTCGACGACCTCGACGGGCAGGGGCGGTGCGTGTTCGGCGAGCGCCCGGCGGATGCGGGCGGCGGCCACCGGGTCGGAGAGGTAGACGTAGCCGCGTACGGCGCCGGTGACCGCGGCGGCGCGGGCGAGGCCGTCGAGGACCAGGTGGGGTCGGGCCCGGAGCAGCCAGCGGTCCTTGACCGAGCCGGGCTCACCCTCCTCGCCGTTCGCCACGACGACCGGGCGGAGGGTCTGCCCACCCCGTCGGGCCTGCTCGCGTACGGACCGGAGCTTGACGGCGACCGGGAAGCCGGCCCCGCCGCGGCCGCGCAGGCCGGAGGAGGCGAGGTGGTGCAGCAGCTCGTCGGGGCCGGTGGTGTCGTCGTAGCCGCCGGCGGCGCGGTACGCCCCGGCGCCCTCCGTCACGTCCGGTGCCGCGCCGAGCACGGGGCCCGGCGGCAGGCCCGCCGGGTGGCGGATCACGGTCACGGTCGGTCTCCTGTCGGGAGGTGGGCGCGCAGGGTGCGTACCGCCTTTTCGAGCGCCGTACGGTCCCCGGCGGTGCGGTCGTAACCCGCTCCGGGGAGGCCGATGAGCATGCGGTGGTGGTCGAGGACGACCTCGCCGGCGAGCAGGGCCGCGGCGGGGTCGCCGGGCCGTGATCCGGTGGCGACGGCCGTCACCAGGTCGGTGACCTCGGCGAGGTAGCGGAGCCAGCCGTGCCGGCTGCCGCGCAGGACCAGGCGCTCCACGCGCTGCCGTTCGGCTTCCGCCGGAGCCGCACGCAGGGCGGCGACCGCCACGGGCAGTTCCCGCTCCGGCTCGGGGGTCAGCCCCAGCCAGTCGTGACGCCGACGACCGCTCATGCGTGCCTCCGGGAAAGGTGGGTGGCTCCGCCGACCGGACGGACCGGCGGGTGCGGCCCGGGTGCGGCCCGGGTGCGGGTGGGCGGATCAGGACGGTGCCGGGGGAATCCGGACAGTGCCGTGGGGATCGAGACGGTGCCGTGGGGGTCCGGACGGCACCGGATGCATCGAGGCGGTGCCGCGCCGTGCGGCGCGGATCGGGTGCGTACGGCCGACTGCGGGGCCGTACGCCGGCTGCTTCGGACCGGCGAGCAGGGAGAACAGCGAGGAAGGGCCAGGAACAGCGAGGAAAGGCCAGGAACAGCGAGGAAGGGCCAGGAACTGAAGGGACGCACGCCGGCGCAGCGACGGGGGAACTCGCTTGCTGACCGATCGGTCAGGCTGAAACCACGCTAGCTGACCGATCGGTCAGCGTACAAGTCTTGACCCGGCGGAATTCAGCCAGCAATCTGGCTGTCCAATCGGTCAGCGTGGGTCCGGTTGGCCGCCGGGCCCTGCCTGTCCGCCGCCCGGACGACTCGACATCGAACGCCGACACCGACCGCCGCAGCCGCGGCACGGAGGAGTCACCGATGCACCCCAGAGCACCTGCCGCAGCACCCGCCACACCCCTCGACCGGCCGGGCCGCGACGTCCCCCCGCCCGCGCTGTCGGCCCGCTACTACACCGATCCGGACACCGCCGCCGCCGAGACGGAAGCCGTCTTCGCCAAGTCCTGGCAGGTCGTCTGCCACGAGTCCGACCTGCCGAACCCCGGCGCCCGGCTCGCCGCCACGGTGGCCGGCCGCGAGGTCCTCGTCGTCCGCACCGAGGACGGCGGCCTGGCCGCCCACCTCAACGTCTGCCGCCACCGCGGAACCCGCCTGGTCACCGCCCCGGAACCGGCCGGCAAGGCGATCCGCTGCCCCTACCACGGCTGGACCTACCGCCTCGACGGAAGCCTCGTCGGCGCCCCCGAGGCACGCCAGATCCCCTGCCTGGACAAGCCCGGACTCGGACTGTTCCCGGTCCGCGTCGAGTCCTTCCTCGGCTTCGTCTTCGCCAACCTCGACCCCGACGCCGTCCCGCTGGCCAAGAGCTGCGCCGGGCTGGCCGAGGCGGTCGGCCGCTATGCCGGCGCCGACCTCGTACCGGTCGGCCGCGACCGGATCCACGACCTGTCCCGCGCCGAGGTCCAGGAAGCCAACTGGAAGGTGGCGGTGGACAATTACCTGGAGGGCTACCACGTCCCGGTGGCGCATCCCGGGTTGATGCGGCTGCTCGACTACCAGGGCTACACCTGCGAGATCGAGGAGTCCTACGTCCTCTTCGCCTCCCCGCTGCGCGACAAGCCGTCCGCGAACTGGGCCGAGCGCCTCTACCAGCGCATCGCCGCCCCCATGCCCGGTCTCGGCGAGGCCGACCGCCGCGTCTGGCGGTACGCGGTGATCTACCCCAACACCCTCATCGACTTCTACCCCGACCACGTGCTCGCCTGGACCGCCATCCCCGCGGCGGTGGACCGGGTGGCCGTGCCCGGAGCCTTCTACACCCGCCGCGGCACCGGGCTGCGCACCCGGCTCGCCCGCCGCCTGAACATGCACATCGGCTGGATCACCAACGACGAGGACGCCGAACTCGTCGCCCGCGTGCAGAAGGGGCTCTCCACCCCCGGGTTCGAACCCGGGCCCCTGTCCCGGCGCGAATCGGCGGTCGGCTGGTTCGCCGACCACATCCGGGCCGACCTCGGCGCCGCGGAGCACTGAGCCGCCCCAGGGCCGCCCCCCGCCCCCGGCGCCCCCCGGCCCCGCCGTCCCCCTGCCCGGCCCCTACGGAGAGGACCCCATGTCCCCCGAGGCACTTCCCCCGTCCCGCCGCTCCCTCCTCCGCGCCGGAACCGCCGCCGCCCTCGGCCTCGCCACGGCCGGCTGCGGATTCGCGTCCACCGGCGACCCGGCCGCAGCAGCGACCGCACAGGCCCCGATCGACGTCAAGGTCGACGGCGACCTCGTCTACTTCAACTGGGCCGACTTCGTCGACCCGGCCGTCTTCTCCGGCTTCGAGAAGGAGTACGGCGTCAAGGTCGTCCAGTCCAACTACGACTCCATGGAGGGCATGGCCGCCAAACTCAACGCCGGCAACCGCTACGACATCCTCTTCCCCACCGCCAAATGGGCACAGCGCCTCGCCGCCGGCGGCAGGCTGCGCCGCATCGACCACTCCCGGCTGCGCAACGCCGGGGCCGTCTTCGGCGGTTACCCGTACTTCGCCGACCCCTGGTACGACCCCGGCTCCGCCCACACCGTCCCGTTCACCATGTACAAGACCGGCATCGGCTGGCGCCGCGACCGGCTCGGCGACCTCACCGGATCCTGGGACGACCTGTGGAACGCGAAGGCCAGGGGCAAGGTCTTCGTCCTCGACGACCGCGACGAGGTGCTCGGCCTGGGCGCCCTCAAACTGGGCCTCGACCTCACCACCGGCGACCCCGACGGCCTCGCCCGCGTCACCGACACCCTGCGCACCCTCCGCCCCCACCTGCGCGGCTTCTCCAGCGACAGCTACAACAACCTGCTCAACGGCAACGCCGACATGACCCAGGCCTGGAGCGGCGACATGGCCGCCATGCTCGCCCAGGCGGAGGACCCCTCCGTCTTCGGCTTCGAAGTCGCCCGCGAGGGCGCCCCCGTCAACTCCGACTGCTACGCCATCCCCTCGAACGCACGGCACCCCGGCACCGCCATGCTCTTCATCGACTACATGCTCCGCCCGGAGAACGTGAAGAGGAACATCGAGTACATCGGCTACCCCATGCCGGTCCGCGGCACCGAGGACACCTACACCGCGCTCGTCGAGCCCTTCCCGCAGTGCCAGGTCACCGAGGCCGACCTCAAGGCCGACCTCTTCTTCCGCAACGGCACCGCCCGGGGCGAAAAGGCCCGCGACGCCGCCTGGACCGAAGTGAAGGCCGGCTGACATGCCCCGAACCGAGAGCCCCGCCCGGGCCGTGCCCCACCCCAGGCCCGGCCCCCCGCCCCGCCCCCGGCCCCGATCGCGGACCAGGCTGTGGACCTGGCTGCTGCTCCCCGGCACCCTCTGGATGACCGGCTTCCTCATCGCCTCCCTGGTCCTGGTCGCCACCCTCGCCTTCGGCACCACCGACCCCCTCGGCAACCCCCGCTTCGGCTTCAACCCCGACAACTTCGCCGCCCTCGCCGACCCGGCCTACCGCACCGTCCTGCTGCGCTCCCTCGGCTACGCGCTGATCACCTGCGTGATCTGCCTGGCCGTGGCCTACCCGGTGGCGTACACGATCGCGCTGCACGGCGGACGCTTCAAACACCTGCTGATCGCCGCCATCGTCGTGCCCTTCTTCGCCAACTATCTGGTGCGGATGTACGGCTGGTCCGTCGTCCTCTCCGACGACGGACCACTGCTCCGGGCCCTGCGCGCGATCGGCCTCGCCGACGACGGCACCAGGATCCTGCAGACCGGCCCGGGCGTCATCGCCGGCCTGGTGTACGGCTTCGTGGCCTTCATGATCATCCCGCTGTACGCCGCTCTGGAACGCATGGACACCTCGCTCATCGAGGCCGGACGCGACCTCTACGGCGGCCCCCTGAGCACCTTCCTCCACGTCACCGTCCCCGCCACCCGGCAGGGAGCCGCCGCCGGCTGCGTCCTGGTGTTCCTGCCCGCCATGGGCGACTTCGTCAGCGCCCAGCTCATGGGAGGACCCGACCAGATCATGATCGGCAACCTGATCCAGGACAAGTTCTTCCAGGGCCAGAACTGGCCCCTCGGCTCGGCCCTGACCATGCTGCTGATGGCCGTGCTGTTCCTCGGCATGCTGGGCTACCTGCGGCGCGCCCGCAAGGACGAGGCGGAGGCGGTCCGATGACGGTCACCCGGCCTTCCCGGCCCCACCGGCCCGGCCGCGGCGCGGACCGCCGCCCCCGCTTCGCCCTCACCGTCACCGCCGTCTTCTTCCTGCTGCTCTACCTCCCCGTCGGCGTCGTCGTCCTCTTCTCCTTCAACTCGCAGAAGTCCCTCACCGTCTTCGAGGACTTCAGCCTCCGCTGGTACACGGCCTTCCTCCACGACGACCTGCTCCTGGACTCGCTCGGCATGAGCCTGAAGGTCTCCCTGGCCGCCATGGCCGGCTCCCTCGTCCTCGGCGTCGCCCTCGCCCTCGGCCTGGTCCGCAGCCGGGGCCGCCTCGGATCCCTCGCCGGCCTGATCATGCTGGTCCCCCTGATCACCCCCGAGATCGTCACCGGCGTCGCGGCGATGCTCCTCTTCAAGGGCACCGGCATCACCCTGTCCACCACCACCGTGACGCTCGCCGAGATCACCTTCTCGATCTCCTACGTGACGGTGATCCTGCGCTCCCGCATCGCCGCGCTCAACCCGGAGATCGAGGAGGCCGCGATGGACCTCGGCGCCACCCGCGCACAGGCCCTCCGCCTGGTGACCCTGCCCGCACTGCTCCCCGGCATCCTCGCCTCCGCGGTCCTGATCTTCGCGCTGGTCTTCGACGACTTCGTCCTCGCCTACTTCACCACCGGCGTCGACCCCCAGCCGCTCTCCGTGCGCATCTACTCGGCGATCCGGTTCGGCGTACAGCCCACCATCAACGCCGTGGGCACCCTGATGCTCGCCGGATCCATCGCCCTGATCCTCCTCGCCCTCGCCATCCCGCGCCTCTTCGGCCGCCGAGGCGGCCTCGACCTCCTCTCCGGGAATTGACCCCTCCCCGTGTGGGACGGGGATTCCTGGCTCACTTCGCCTGACACCCAACAGGTGGCAGGTCTTACGAGATCGGCACCGGCCGGGTTGAGACCAGCCCGGACGAGCATGACGCGGGCGGAGTTCCTGTCCCTGGGGGACACCGCTCCGCATGCGGTACACGTATACGTCCTTTCGGAAAGGGGGAGTGCGTGCTTGGCTCTCGCTCCGCACCGAGCACAGTCCATGGTGGTGTGCCTGGGGTCGACAAGGTGCACGGTCCGGCCGTGCTTGCGCCCCATCTCGATCAGGGCCCGCTTCGTCGCGGTGATCGCCGCGTCGGCGGCCTTGCCGGCCATGGTGCTCTTCATGAGGAACTTCGGGCGGAAGTCCTCCACGGCGAGGGCGTCGTGGTCGCGGACCACACGCTTGGCCCGCTTACGGGCGGTGTCCTCCCGCTGTCCGGCAGCTTTCCGGGCCACCTTCGCGGCCTTCACGCGAGCGGCACGGTATCCACGTGTACCGGGTTGGTTCCGCGGCGTGGCGCGGCGAGCCGTCATCCCCCGGCAGCGGCCCAGTTCGGCAGCCGCCTTGCGGCCGTGGCCGGCATGGGGGAGGTCGTGTGTGTCGGACGTGGTCGTCGCCGTGGTCCCGACGCCCCAGTCGATGCCGATCACCCGCCCCGTCGGCGGGAGCGGTTCCCCGGAAACGGCCACGACGAACGAGGCGTACCAGTGGCCGAGGCTGTCGCGCTACACACGTACCGACGACGGCGGCGAAGGGAGGCTTCTCGACCACACCACCGTCAGCACGACCCCACCTGCCAGGTGCAGGCCCGTACCTTCGCACGTTGCACTGACAACCGGTTCTGCCATGCAGAACGGAGACGAAGGGAACGTCACCGCTGTTCCGCCCAGTCACCGGGACCAACCCCTCACCGATCGCAGCTCCGGAGCATTGCAGGAGAAGACCGTTGAACTCCACACAGCACCCCCAGTTCCGCCCCGCCGTTCGGCTCGACCGGGTCGGGAAGCGGTACGACCGCGGCGGCCCGTACGCCGTCCACGACCTCGAACTCGACATCGCACCGGGCGAGTTCTTCTCGCTGCTCGGTCCCTCCGGATGCGGCAAGACCACCCTGCTGCGGATGATCGGAGGCTTCACCGACCCCACCGAAGGACGCGTCCTGCTCGACGGCGAGGACGTCACCGGCCTCCCGCCGAACAAGCGCAACGTCAACACCGTCTTCCAGAGCTACGCCCTCTTCGACCACCTCTCCCTCGCCGACAACGTGGCCTTCGGACTCAAGCGCAAGGGCGTCCCCCGGCCCGAGATCCGCGAGCGGGTCGCCGGCATGCTGGACCTCGTCCAGCTCGGCCACCTCGCCGACCGCAGACCGCCCACCCTCTCCGGCGGCCAGCGGCAGCGCGTGGCCCTGGCCCGCGCCCTGGTCAACCGCCCCCAGGTGCTGCTGCTCGACGAACCGCTGGCCGCGCTCGACCTCACCCTGCGCCGCCGGATGCAGGTCGAACTCAAGCAGATCCAGCGGGAGATCGGCATCACCTTCGTCTTCGTCACCCACGACCAGGACGAGGCGCTGACCATGTCCGACCGCGTCGCCGTCATGAACCGGGGCCGGATCGAGCAGTGCGGCACGCCGGAGGACGTCTACGAGCGCCCCGCCACCACCTTCACGGCCTCCTTCATGGGCACCTCCAACCTCGTCCCCGGCACCTACCGCTCCGGCGAGGTCCACCTCGACCAGGGCCCCGCCCTGCCCGTGGGCCCCCGAGCCGGCGTCCCCGACGGCAGCCGGGTCAACCTCTCCATCCGCCCCGAGAAGATCTGGCTCTCCGACTTCGAACCGGGCATGGCCACCATCACCGGAACCGTCCGGGAGACCGTCTACTCCGGCCCCACCACCACCTACCACATCGAACTGGCCCCGGGCGTCACGGTGTCCGTCCTCGAACAGAACACCGTCCGCTCCCGCATGGAGGACCGGTGGAGCGGCGGCGAACGCGTCGAGATCGCCTGGAAACCCGAACACTGCCTGGTCCTCGACTGACACCCGCCCCCACCGGAGGAACACCCCCGTGAACCACGACGTCATCGTGCTCGGCGCCGGACTCGCCGGCCTCGCCGCCGCACGCGACCTGGCGGCGGGCGGCGCCGACGTGCTCGTCCTGGAGGCCCGCGACCGGGTCGGCGGACGCGTCGAGCAGACCGCCCTCCCCGACGGCCGGCTGGTCCAGCTCGGCGGAGAGGTCGTCGGCCGGGCCCACACCGCCTACACCGCCCTGGCCGCCGAACTCGGCCTCACCCTGCTCCCCAGCTATGTCGCCGAGCCCGGCGCCCTCACCCGCGCCACCCCCGAGGCCGTCTCCGACGGGGACCCGCCCCACTGGTTCGGCCCCGGAGACGACGCCCGCCACCGCAAGGCCACCGCCGCCTTCACCGCCCTCGCCCGCACCGTCGACCCCGACGACCCCTGGTCCCACCCCGACGCGGCCGCCCTCGACCGCCTCTCCGTCGCCGGCTGGCTGCGCGCCGAAGGCGCGACCCCGGCCGTCGTACGCCTGTGGGAGATCGGCCAACTCGCCCTCGCCGACGGATCGTACGAGCGGACCTCGCTGCTCGCGGCCCTCCGCAAGCACGCCGCCGTACCCGGCACGGACGACAGCCACTACGCCTACGAGGCGTGGGAGGGCCTGCGCGTGGCCGAGGGATCGGCCACCGTCGCCCTGCGCATGGCCGCCGGGCTCGCCGGGCGGATCCGCACCGGCGCCCCCGTCGAGGCCGTCACCGTGGGCGGCGGACGCCCCTGCACGGTACGCCTCGCCGGGGGCGAGACCCTGACCGCCGGAGCCCTCGTCAGCGCCCTGCCCGTCGGCCCGTTCCGCCGGATCGCCGTCACCGGGGTCTCCGGGGAGCGCCTCGCCTCGCTGCACCGCCAGCGCCAGGCCGTCGCCGCCAAGTTCACCGCCGCCTACGAGCAGCCGTTCTGGCGGGCCCGCGGCCGCAGCGGACTCTCCGAGAACGAAGGCGTCCTCGGCAGCACCTGGCCGCAGGGTGAGGGGATCCTCTCCGCACTCGTGCCCCCCGAGCGCTACGGCGTGCTGCTCGGCATCCCCGCCCCGCTGCGCGCCCCCGAACTGCTCTCCGAGATCGCCCGGCTGTACGGCGACGAGGCACACCGGCCGCTCGCCACCTTCACCCGCCTGTGGGGCACCGACCCGTGGACCCAGGGCTACGTCACCCAGTGGACGCCCGGCGACGTCACGGCGGTCGGCCCGCTCCACGGCACCCACGAACCGCCCTTCTACGTCTGCGGGTCCGACCAGTGGGTGGCCGGCTACATGGAAGGCGCCGTACGCACCGGACGCGCCGCCGCGAAGGAGGCGCTCCACCGTGGCTGACACCCCGAACGGTCACTCCGGCCGCACCGACCGGCCTGGCCCCACCGGCCCCACCGTGCTCCACAACCACATCGGCGGCGCGGACCGCCCCGCCGCCTCCGGCGCGACCATGGACCTGGTGGACCCCGCCACCGGCCGGGTCCACGGCCGGGCCCCCCGCTCCGGCCGCGCCGACACCGACGCCGCCTGCGCCGCGGCGGCAGCGGCGTACGGGCCCTGGTCACGGACCACCCCGGCCGTCCGGCAGCGCGCCCTGCTGGCCCTCGCCGACGCCATCGAGGAGCACGAGGACGCCCTGGTGGCCGCCGAGACCGCGGACACCGGCAAGCCGGCCGAGCGGTTCCGGAACGACGAACTGCCCGCGATCACCGACGCCGTCCGCTACTTCGCCGGATCCGCCCGCAACCTCCCCGGGGCCGCCGCGGCGGAGTACACGGAAGGCCGCACCTCCCTGCTGCGCCGCGAACCGGTCGGCGTCTGCGCCCAGATCACCCCCTGGAACTACCCGCTGATGATGGCGGCCTGGAAGATCGCCCCCGCGCTCGCCGCCGGCAACACCGCCGTGCTCAAGCCCGCCGACACCACGCCCTCCTCGGCCGTGCTGCTGGCCCGGCTGGCCGCCCGGCACCTGCCGCCGGGCGTGCTCAACGTGGTCTGCGGCGACCGCGACACCGGCCGGGCCCTCACCGCCCATCCGGCCGTCGCCCTGATCGCGGTCACCGGCAGCGTACGGGCGGGCCGGGAGATCGCGGCCGCCGCGGCGGCCGGCCTCAAACGGGTCCACCTGGAGCTCGGCGGCAACGCCCCGGTCATCGTCCACGAGGACGTGGACGTGGCGGCCGCCGCCGAGGCCCTCGCCGGGGTCGCCTACTACAACGCGGGCCAGGACTGCACCGCGCCCACCCGCCTCCTGGTCCACCACCGCGTGCACGACGCGTTCCTCACGGCCTTCGCCGCCGCGGCGCGGAAGCTGAGCCCGGAGAACGACCTCGGCCCGCTGAACAGCGCCGGGCAGCTCGCCTCCGTCCGCGCCCTGCTGGACCGGCTGCCCGCACACGCGGAAGTCGTCACCGGCGGCGCCCGCGTCCCGCGGCCCGGATGGTTCCACGAAGCCACCGTCGTGGCAGGCGTCCGCCAGGACGACGAGATCGTGCAGGAGGAGGTCTTCGGCCCGGTCGTCACCGTCCAGCCGTTCGCCGACGAGACGGAGGCCCTCCGCCTCGCCGACGACGTCCGCCACGGCCTGGCCGCGAGCGTGTGGACCGCCGACCACGACCGCGCGATGCGCGCCACCCGCGCCCTGCACACCGGCATCGTCTGGGTGAACACCCACGGCACCACCGTCTCCGAGATGCCCCACGGGGGCGTCAAGCACTCCGGCTACGGCAGTGACCTCTCCCTCTCCGGCCTGCTGGACTACACCCAGGTCAAGCACGTGATGCTGTGATCCGCGCGGGCGCTGGGACCCGCACGGGCGACGGTCAGCCTCCCGCGGGGCCGGTGGGGCCCGTGGGCCCGGTGGGGCCCGTCGCCCCGGTCACTCCCACGGGTCCGCTGGCCCCGGTCGGTCCCGTGACACCCGTGGGTCCCGTCGGGCCCGTGGTACCGGTCGGACCCGTGGGCCCGGTGGTGCCCGTCGGCCCGGTGGTGCCCGTCGTTCCCGTGGGCCCGGTGGCTCCGGTGGGCCCGGTGGGGCCCGTGGGTCCCGTCCGGTTCCAGGTGATGGTGTTCTCGGTGAGGCGGCAGGTCTGGCCGGCTCCGGCGTCGATCACCCGGAGCCCGCCGCCGATGCGCGCGTAGCAGCCGGTGAACACACCGTTCGCGTCCGGGATGTCGGCGGCCGCCAAGCCGCCGAGCACGGTGGCGCTGAGGCCCAGCGCCGCGGCGGCGACTGCGGCTGCCTTCCGGGAGGCCGGGGAGGGGGACATGGAAGCTCCTGGGGGATTCGGGAGGGGACTGCTCCCAAGGTGTCGGGGCCGGCCGCCGGCGCGGGGATTTCCGGCCGGTGCGCCGCCGGGTCCCCCCGTCTGCCCGGCCGAGTCCCCCCGGAGGCACCAAGCCGCGCCCGCCGATGCCGCTCGGGGCGCGCACGGACGCGGTATGGGCACACCATGGAAGTACGGCACGGACACCCGGGCCCCCGGACGGGACGGGCGTGGCCGCGCCACCGCGGCCGTGCCACCCCGGCCGTGCCACACGGCACCGAAAGATCTGGGGGACGTCATGGAACTCGGTTTTCTCAAGCCGCTCTTCAGCCGCCCGGGGCCCTGGGCCTCGGTCTACGTCGAGACCACCCGCGCCACCGAGGACGCGGCGAAGATCCAGGAACTGCGCCATCGCGCCATCGCGGGACAGCTGGTCGACGAGGGAGCCGACGCCTACACCATCCGGGCCGTGATGGAGCACCTGGCGGCCGAGCCCGTCTCGGGGACACCGCCCGGCCGGGCCCTGTTCGCGGCGGGTGCCGAGGTCGTCCTCGACGTCCCGCTGGTCGTCCCGCCGACCGCGGGCGAGGCCACCTGGTCCCTGCTGCCGCACGTGGCGCCGCTGGCCCGGCTGCGGGGAGACGACCCGGTGTGCCTGGTGGCGTACGTCGACGGCACGGGGGCCGACCTGGAGCTCCGCGACGGGTACCGGCGCGAGGCGGTGGGCCGGGTGAACGGCCGGGAATGGCAGGACCGCGGCCACCGCGGCGTCCCCGACGACCGCAACGAATGGCACTACCGCAACAAGGTCGAGAACGGCCGGAACGAGACCGCCGACGCGATCGTCGCGGAGCTGCTCCGGCAGTGGCCGCAGAGCGGCGCGGGGCTGCTGGTCCTCACCGGCGACGCCCGTGAGCGACGGGCCGTGTACAACCGGCTGCCGGACGGCGTGCGGGCCGTGACCCTGGAGGCGGAGGGCGGCAGCCGCTCCCCGGGCGCCCCGGCCGCCGGGCTGGACCGGGAGATCACCCGGGCGTGCGACCGCTTCACGCAGGAACGGCTCCGCCGCACGCTCGAACGGTTCCGGGTCGGCCGGGGCAAGCCGGGGGAGCACCGCGAGTCCTCCGTCGACACCGGGCCGGGGGACGCGGCGGAAGGGGTCCCGGCCGTCGTGGACGCCGCGCGCAAGCACCAGATGGCCACCCTGCTGTTCACCCCGGAGGCCTCCGACGGAGGCCGCCAGGTCTGGATCGGCCCGGGTGCCGACGACATCGCGGTGCAGCGCGGCGAGGCGCGCGCGATGGGCGTGCCCAGGCCCGAGCAGGCACGGGCGGACGACGCGGTGCTGCGGGCCGCCGCCGCGGCCGACTGCGAGCTGCTCCTGGTCCCCGCCGGGATGGGCGGTCCGGCGGGCGGCCTGGGCGCGGTGCTGCGCTGGAGCGGCTGACCGGGGCCGGGTGCGGGCCGGGCCGGCCGGCGGTTCCGGTCGTCCACAGGTTGTGGTCGCCGGGCCCGGCGTGTCGGCGACTGCCGTTAGGCTTCTGGAATGGCCTTTCCGGACGCTTCCCCCGAGATCACCGCAGCGAACACCGCAGAGATCACTGCGGAGATCAGCGCGGAGATCACCGACGCGAACTCCGACGCGAACGCCGACGCGACCTCCGGTGGGATCTCCGACGCCCTGCGGGTGCTGCACCGTGTCTTCGGGTACGGCTCCTTCCGCGGGGAACAGCAGGAGATCATCGAGCAGGTCATCGGCGGCGGCGACGCCCTGGTGCTGATGCCGACCGGCGGCGGCAAGTCGCTGTGCTACCAGATCCCGGCGCTCGTCAGGGAGGGCACCGGAGTCGTGGTGTCGCCGCTGATCGCGCTCATGCAGGACCAGGTGGACGCGCTCAACGCGCTCGGGGTGCGGGCCGGATTCCTCAATTCCACCCAGGACCACTACGAGCGTCAGGCCGTCGAGCAGGCGTTCCTCGCGGGCGCGCTGGACCTGCTCTACCTGGCCCCGGAGCGGCTGCGCACCGAGGGCACCCAGCGGCTGCTCGACCGGGGCAAGGTGTCGCTCTTCGCGATCGACGAGGCGCACTGTGTCGCCCAGTGGGGCCACGACTTCCGGCCCGACTACCTCGCCCTGTCGATGCTGCACGAGCGCTGGCCGGACGTGCCGCGGATCGCCCTGACCGCGACGGCCACCGAGGCCACGCACGCCGAGATCGCCAAGCGGCTGGGGCTGGAGGGCGCCCGGCACTTCGTGGCCAGCTTCGACCGGCCGAACATCCAGTACCGCATCGCCCCCAAGAACAACCCGCTCAAGCAGCTGCTGGAGCTGATCCGCACCGAGCACGAGGGGGACGCCGGCGTCGTCTACTGCCTCTCCCGCGCCTCGGTGGAGAAGACCGCCGCCTCCCTGGTGGAGAACGGCATCGACGCCGTGCCCTACCACGCCGGCATGGACGCCCGCACCCGCGCCGCGAACCAGTCCCGCTTCCTGCGCGAGGACGGGGTCGTGGTCGTGGCCACGATCGCCTTCGGCATGGGCATCGACAAGCCGGACGTCCGCTTCGTGGCCCACCTGGACCTGCCGAAGTCGGTCGAGGGCTATTACCAGGAGACCGGCCGCGCCGGCCGTGACGGCGAGCCGGCCACCGCCTGGCTGGCGTACGGCCTGCAGGACGTGGTCCAGCAGCGCAAGCTGATCGAGGGCTCCGAGGGCGACGAGGCGCACCGCCGGGGCCTGGCCCTGCACCTGGACGCCATGCTCGCGCTGTGCGAGACGGTCGAGTGCCGCCGGGTGCGGCTGCTGGCGTACTTCGGCCAGTCGGGCGAGCCCTGCGGCAACTGCGACACCTGCCTGACCCCGGGGGAGTCCTGGGACGGGACGGTCGCGGCCCAGAAGCTGCTGTCCACGGTGTGGCGGCTGGCCCGGGAGCGGCGGCAGAAGTTCGGCGCCGGCCAGATCATCGACATCCTCCAGGGCAAGAAGACGGCCAAGGTCATCCAGTTCGACCACGACGGCCTCTCGGTGTTCGGCATCGGCGCGGACCTGAGCACCGCGGAATGGCGCGGGGTCGTCCGCCAGCTGCTGGCGCTGCGGCTGCTGGCCGTGGAGGGCGACTACGGCACGCTGGTGCTGACCGACGACAGCGGCGAGGTGCTGGGCGGCCGCCGCACCGTCCAGATGCGCAAGGAGAAGGCCGCCCCGGCCCCGTCCCGCAAGGACTCCGGGTCCCGCTCCGGCAAGGGCGCCCGCGTCCCGGTCGACCTGCCCGCCGCTGCGGTGCCGGTCTTCGAGGCCCTCCGGGCCTGGCGGGCCGCGACGGCCAAGGAGCAGGGCGTGCCGGCGTACGTCGTCTTCCACGACGCCACGCTGCGGGAGATCGCCACGCGTCTTCCCGCCACCGCCGCCGAGCTGGGCACCATCGGCGGCATCGGCGAGGCCAAGCTCACCAAGTACGCCGAGGGCGTCCTGGAGACCCTGGCGGAATCCGGAGCCGCCGACACCGCCGGCGCTCCCGGGGCCACCGGCACCCCCGACGCCACTGCGTCGCCTGCCGCGGCTCCGACCGCTCCGTCAGCGCCCTCCCCCGAGGCCGCTCCCGCCCCCGCGCCCGTTCCGGCACGGACCGCCGCCCCCGCCTCCGCTCCCGTGCCGGCCCCCCGGCAGGCGGCGCCGGTGGACGACGGGCTGCCGCCCCTCGACTTCGACGACACGGAGCCGCCGTGGGACGACTGGGAATAGCCTCCGCGTGAGCCATGATGGGGCCCGGCAAAGGGTCCCGGCCCCGTCATGACCTCGCAGGAGCGACCCGTATGGCTGTTGCACCACCCCAGAAGATCACCACCTTCCTGATGTTCGAGGGCAGGGCGGAAGAGGCCATGGGCTTCTACACCTCCCTCTTCGACGACGGCCGGATCATCGACATCACCCGCTACGGCGCCGGTGAGCCGGGCCCCGAAGGCACCGTGCAGGTCGCCGTCTTCCAGCTCGCCGGCCAGCGGTTCATGTGCATCGACAGCCCGGCCAAGCACCAGTTCGGCTTCACCCCGGCCGTCTCGCTCTACGTCGACTGCGCGGACGGGGCCGAACTCGAACGCCTCTACGCCGCCCTCTCCGAAGGCGGCGCGGCACTGATGCCACTGGGCGACTACGGCTTCAGCACCAGGTTCGGCTGGGTCAACGACCGCTTCGGCGTCTCCTGGCAGCTCAACCTGCCCTGAAGCGGTGAGTGACTCCGCGCCGGCCCCGTCAAGCCACGGGTTCCCGTCGCTGACCCCGCGGTTGCACGGCGTGCACTCTGGACGGCACAACGCCGGGCGCCCGAACCACTCGACCCGCGAGAGGCCAGGAGACCGCTCGGCCCTTCCTGAGGAGGCCGTCATGGCAACCAGCCGTAAGCATCTTTCGGGCATCGTCGGAGTGTCCTTCGCCGCCACCGCATTCCTGGGCGTGATGGGAGTGGGGAGTGCCGAGGCGGTACCACGGGACGTGTGCTCGGTGCAGGCGGCCGAGCCCGGCTCGCCGCCCGTCATCACGTGCAGTGAGACCCGCCTGCCCCAGTTCCCGCCGGGCACCGAATCGAAGCCGCCGCCCCCGCGGGAGTGTCCGGCGTCCGACGGATGGACGCCGAACGACCCGGCCTGCTCCGGGCGACCGACCGGCTCACCCGCGGACCCGCCGCTGAACACGCCGAACCCGCCCGGCTCCGAGCTGCCCGGCGGACCGCCCATTCCCAAGACCCCGAGCCAGTCGGTTCCGCCGAACACGCCGAACGGGTCCGACACCGGTCTCCCACAGACGCCGAACCAGAAGCCGATCAAGAGCATGAGGCACGCCGACAAGAGGATGAGGCACTAGGCAGGGGTGACCGGATGCGTCCGAGCCCCCGTGCGACCGGCCCGAGAAGGGCGAGTCGCACGGGGCGGATCGCGCGGGTCCGTCCCCTTCCGCTTGTGGCCGGGACTGGTCCGAACCAAAGCGGAGGCTCGCGCTAGTGTGCGTACGTGAACCTTCATGTCGTCATAGGCCATGGACCTGCCGGGGCCGCGACCGCCCGGCTGCTCGCCCAACAGGGCCATTCCGTAAAGGTCATCACCACGTCGGGCCGCGACCCCGAACCCGGGATCGAGCACCTCGCGCTGGACGCGACGGACAGTGCGCGGCTGATCGAAGCCGCACGGGGCGCCACCGCCATCCACGGCTGCGCCGCACCGCCCTACCACCGCTGGACGACGGGATGGCCCCCGCTGGCCGCGTCCCTCTGTGCCGCGGCCGAGGCCACCGGGGCCGTCCTGGTGATGCTGGGCAACCTCTATGGCTACGGGCCGGTGGACGGACCGCTGACCGAGGACCTTCCGCTCGCCGCGACCGGCCCCAAGGGCCGGGTGCGCGCCGCGGCCTGGGAGCAGGCGGCGGCCCTGCACGCGCAGGGCCGGATCAGGGCGGTCGAGGTGCGGGCCTCGGACTTCTTCGGGCCCGGCGTGACCGACGGCGGCCACCTCGCCGCACGCGTCGTACCACCGCTGCTCCGCGGCAAGGCGGTCTCCACGCTCGGCGACCCGGACGCCCCGCACAGCTGGACGTACCTCCCCGACGTGGCCCGGGCCATGGCCGAGGTCGCGGGCGAGGAACGGGCCTGGGGCCGCGCCTGGCACGTCCCGACACAACCCGCCCTGTCCGTCCGGGACATGACCGTCCGGCTCGCCGAACAGGCGGGCACGGCACCGGTCCCGGTCCGCCGGATCCCTCCGGCCGTCCTGTCCGTGACCTCGCTGTTCTCCCCGCTGATCCGTGAACTGAAGGAGATCCGCCACCAGTTCGACCGCCCGTTCACGGTCGACAGCAGCGCCTACGAAGCCGCGTTCACCGTACGGGCCACGCCCCTGGAGGAGCAGCTGAAGGCGACGCTGGAATGGTGGCGCGAACGCCTGGCGGCCACGGCGTGACACCGGTGACTCCGACCCACCCCGACTCCGCGGAGGACCCACGGGGAACGCGGCACGACGCCGTCGCCGTCGTGGGGATGGCGTGCCGGTTCCCCGGTGCCCGGAACGTCAACGAGTACTGGCGGCTCCTGACGGCCCCCCAGGCGCAGTTCGCCACCGTTCCGGATTCGCGCTGGCACAGCGCCGGCTTCCTGAGCGACGACTTCCGCGACACGGCGGCGGCGTACACGGACACCATGGCGCTGCTCCCCGACGTCGGCCACTTCGACGCGGCGCACTACGGCATCCCGCCGCGCCGGGCCCGGGCGATGGACCCGCAGCACCGGCTGCTGATCGACCTGGCCCGGGAGGCCCTCCAGGACGCGGGATGGGAAGCCGACGGCTTCGACCGCGAGGAGACCTCGGTGATCACGGCCCTCACCGAAAGCGGCTACCGCGAGCTCAGCACCCTGCAGATCCGCATGCGCCAGCTCGCCGGCGGAGAGTTCGGCGCCCCGGCGACCGGCCTGCCCTGGCGGGACACGGTCCGCGCGGTCGACGGACTGCACGGCACCTCCGTGGCCGGCCTCCTGCTCAACATGGGCCCCAACACCGTCAGTTCGGTCTTCGACCTGCACGGGGAGAGCTACGCGCTGGACTCGGCCTGCTCCGGCGGGCTGATGGCCGTGGCCAACGCCGTGTACGCCCTGCGCGCGGGACGCACCCGCATCGCCCTCGCCGGCGGCGCCCAGCTGATCCTCACCCCCGACCTGCTGGTGGGACTGTCCCGGATCGGCGCGCTCTCGCGCAGCGGCCGGTGCCTGCCCTTCGGCGCGGAAGCCGACGGCTTCGTGCTGGGGGAGGGCGCCGGGGTGCTCGTCCTGCGCCCGCTGGCCGACGCACTGGAGGCCGGCGACCGGGTCTACGCGGTCATCAGGGGCGTGGGCACCGCCAACGACGGGACCGTACAGGGCGGTCTGCACCCCCAGGCGGCCGGTCAGCTGCGGGCCCTGCGCCGGGCCTACCGCGATGCGGGCCTGCCCCCGGACGCGGTCGGCTATCTGGAGGCCCACGGCACCGGCACCACCGTCGGCGACCCCGTCGAGCTCGGCGTGCTGCGCGAGCTGCGCGGCGAGGGCGCCGCACCCGCCTTCATCGGCGCGGTGAAGGCGGTGGTCGGACACTCGCTCAACTCCGCGGGCATCGCCGGACTCGTCAAGTCGGTCCTGGCCGTGCAGCGCGGGGTGATCCCGCCCCAGCCGGAGTTCGCCGTGGCCGACCGTGCCGCGCTGGACGCCGCGGGCCTGACGGTCCCGGTCGAACCGACCCCCTGGCCGGACCGCGGCCTGCCGCGCAGGGCCGGGGTGAGCGCCTTCGGCTTCGGCGGCACCGGGGTCCACCTGGTGCTGGAAGAGCCCCCCGCACCCCCCGTACTCCCTTCCCCGGCGCCCGGCCGCGCGGATACGACCGGAGGTCCGTGCCTGCTCGTACTGAGCGCCCGCGACCGCACCGGGCTGGCCCGGTACGCCGCCGATCTCGCGCGCACCCTCACCGACGACCGGCCGCCGCTGGCGGCCGTGGCCGACACCCTGGCCCGCCGGACCCCCTTGGGCGAAGGGCTCGCCGTGGTGGCACAGGACACCGCGGACGCCGCCGCCAGACTGGCCGCGGCGGCGCAGGCCGTGGCGGCCGGGGACCTGCCCGCGGCAGCGGACGGCGGGCCGGAGCACGGGCCGGACCACGGACCGGTCGCCGTACCCGCGGCGGAGCGCGTACCCCCGTGCACCCTGCCGCCGAGCCCGCTCGCCCCGCGCCGGCACTGGGTCGTGGACGAATCGGCCCGCGACCTCGCCGGACCCGCCCCGGCGGGACGGGCCGACGTACGGGCCGACGTACGGGCCGACGCACCGGCCGATGCACCGCCTGAGACGCCGGCCGAACGGGTCGACGTACCGGCCGGCGTCCCGGACGCGGCCACCGGCACCGGCACCGGGACCGCCCCCTCCGTCGCCTCCGCCGTACTCGAGGAGGTGGCGCGGACCGGCGTCTTCCCGCTGTCCGACCTGGACGAGCGGATGCGCCTGGTGGCCGACCTCGGGTTCGACTCCCTGATGCTGCACGAACTGGACGTCAGACTCGGCGAGCGGATACCGGGCTTCCGCACCGGGGGAGTCTTCTCGGCGGAGCTGACGATCGGTCGACTGATCGAAAGCGCCGGCGGTCCGCACGGAGCGGGGCGCGTCCCGCTCCAGAGGACCGCGCCCGACCGGGCCCGCCCGCAAGAGCACCGCCCGCAGTGGGACCACGGGACGGCGAGCATCGACGACTTCCCGGAGGTCGCCGGCTTCGAGGAGCGGCTGGCGGCGGTCACCGGCAGCGGCGCGGACTATCCGTACTTCCGGCTCCACGAGGGCACCATCCGCGACACGACCGTCATCGGCGGCCGTCCGTACCTCTCCTTCGGCAGCTACAACTACCTGGGGATATCGGGCCATCCGGTGGTCAACGAGGCCGTGAAGGAGGCGGTGGAACGGTACGGGAGCTCCGTCTCCGCCAGCCGGGTGCTCTCCGGCGAACGGGAGCTGACCGTACGGCTGGAGCGGGCGCTGGCCGGGTTCCTCGGCGTCGCGGACTGCCTGGCCCTGGTGAGCGGACACGCCACCAACGTCACCGCGATCGGGCACCTCGTCGGGGCCGGCGACCTCGTGCTCCACGATGCGCTCGCCCACGACAGCATCCTCCAGGGCTGCGCCCTGTCGGGGGCCGCGCGGCGCCCGTTCGCCCACAACGACACCGGGCAGCTGGAACACCTGCTGCGGATCAACCGCTCCCGCTTCCGCCGGGTCCTGATCGCCGTCGAAGGCGCGTACAGCATGGACGGCGACCTCGTCGACCTGCCGCCCGTGATCGAGCTGAAGAAGCGTTACGGTGCCCTGCTGATGGTCGACGAGGCGCACAGCATCGGCACCGTGGGCGAACACGGCCGGGGTGTGGGCGAGTTCTTCGGCGTCGACCGGTCCGGAGTGGACCTGTGGATGGGGACGCTCTCCAAGGCGTTCGCCAGCTGCGGCGGTTACCTCGGCGGCTCGGAGCGGATGGTGCGCTGGCTCCGCCACACGCTCCCCGGCTTCGTCTACAGCGTGGGTCTGACCCCGCCCAACGCGGCCGCGGCCCTGGCCGCGACCGGGCTGATCACCGCGGAACCCCAGCGGGTCCGCGCCCTGCACCGGAACGCCGATCTCTTCCGCGGACTGGCCGCCTCGGCCGGTCTGGTGACCGGTTCGAGCGCCCACACCCCGATCGTGCCGTGCCTCCTGGGCGACTCGACGCGGACCCTGCACGTCGCGGACCGGCTGTTCCACCGGGGGGTGATCGCCGATCCGATCTTCCACCCGGCCGTCGAGGAGGGTCTCGCCAGGCTGAGGTTCTTCGTGACGGCCGAGCACCGCGAGGAGGACATCCGGCGCGCGGTGGCGATCCTCGCCGAGGAGGTGGCGGCGACGGGGGTGCACCGGGTGTGAGTGTCAGATCAGGGTGCGTCAGATCAGGGTGCGTTCGATGCGGTGGAGCAGTGCGCTCTTCCCGGGATCGCCGCGCCGCTCCCCCTCCCCGGCCGGGGCCGGACCGGGCGGCGGCCCGTCGTTCCCCAGGCGCTGGGAGAGCAGGTAGGCGATGATCTCCGCCTCCTGCTCCTGGACGTCGTCGTACGTCGCGCGCAGGAGCATGTCGCGTACGAGTTCGGGGTCGAGGTCGGGGAACAGCAGGCGGGCGGCGGCCTCGTCCAGTCCTCCGGCCCCGCGATGGCAGCAGATGATGTGGCCCAGCTCGTGCAAGATGATGTGCTCCTGATGCGCGCTGGTGGTGTTGGCGTCGTAGAAGATGAGGTCCTCCTCGCGCGCGGCGACCCACATGCCGCACGGGTGGGAGGCGGGCATCTGCATCGGGACCAGGATGATGGGGCGGCCGCGCACCTCGCCGAGGTGGCGGCACAGTTCGGCCACATCGGCCACCTCGGGCAGGGCGAGTTCGGCGAGGCGCTGGGCCCCGGCCTTCCGCAGCTTCTTGAGCCGGCTGCGCCGGTCCTGGTCGCCCGACCGCTCCTTCCGGGAGCCCCAGAGCCCGGTCATTCGGGGCCGGTGGAGCCGCTGCCGCTGTTGCCGCTTCCGGATCCGCTGCCGGGGTCGGTGCCGGATCCGTTGCCGGGATCGGTGGGGTCGGCATCGGTGACCGGCGGGAGGCCCTGCATCTGCCGGTACTGGTCCATGATGGCCGTGATGGCCTGGAGGTTCTCCTTCTTCATGCCGGCCGCGCGCATCGCCACCGCGCGGACGCCGGACTGCCGCAGCGCCTCGATGGCGGCGAGCTGGCCGGCCACCGACTCGGCGACCTTGTCGTCGAAGAAGTAGGCGACCGAGACCCCGAAGAAACGGGCCAGGGCGGCCAGGAGGTCCGGTGAGGGATTGCAGCGCTTGCCCGTCCGCAACTGCGACAGGTACACGCCTCCGACCTTGAGTTCGGGGTTGGCCCGCTTCAGTTCCTCCGCCACTTCGGCGTTGGTCCAGTGCCTGCCCTTGGGGCGGACCGTCCTGAACAGGTCGTCCAGACGTACGGCGAGCAGGGGTCGGCCCTCGGTCTCGGTCATGGTGAAGCTCCCTCCCGTCACCTCCTAGGAATAGCCCTTGGCTATACGCCAGTTTCACAGATTAGCTGTCAGTTGACAATTGGCCTGAACTCCGCCACCGTTGGAGTCCGCCGATAGCCGGCAGCTAACTTGGCTCACGGGGGTCGCCAAGTTGGCTGTCTGATCTGGAAGTCGGGAAGTGCCGGACCGGCCCGGTCCTCGGGGGGGTGGGCCGGCCGGTCCGGACGGGAGCCGCCCGTCCGCCCGACGGAAGCGGGGGACGGGGGATACCCGCCCGGTTTGACGGGGGATGCAAACCGGGCGGGAGCTCTCAACTCGCGTTGCCGAGCTTACTGTAGGCGGAAGCGACTTTGGTGAGCCAGGCCACCTCCGCCGTGAAGTTGTCGCTATCGCGGTCCTCGAAGTCGCCCGCGTCCTTGTTGTCGTGCGGGATCGTTCCGGTGCGCTTGGCCTGCAGCGCCTGCTTGAGCTGCGCCGCTTCGGTGAACGCCTGCCGCGACTCCTCGCTCGCCCCGCTCTCCGGGCCGCCGGAACCGGGCGTGGCGCGGTCGATGTAGGGGCGCAGATCCCGCCATCCGTCACGGATTTCCACCACCCGGCGGTGCAGCCGGTAGTCGAGGTCCGAGACCGAGGCCCCCGGCGGCTCCAGGGCGATGTCCGGGGACGCCTCGTACAGGTCCCGCCAGAGGGGGTAGAGGGCCCGGTATGACCGGTACGTACGGCTCCACTCCAGCAGCCGGGCGGCCGAGGGGCCCCAGGAGGAGTTCGTCAGGCTCAGCGACAGGATGACGATGCCGGTCACGCTGAAGAGGTTGGAGGCGAGCTTCCAGGCGCCGATGTCGAACCCGGCCGCCGCGGTCAGGATGTTCACCGTCCTGGCCGTGCAGTAGAGGAAGAGGACGACGGCGGCGACCGACAGCATCCGCAGGGCCTGCCGCAGCGAGGCGTTGTCCGTCATCTCGGCGTAGGGACCGCACTGCCGGAAGATGGTCACGCACGGCACCGCCTGGGAGACGATGAACGCCAGGAGGTAGACGAGGACCAGCGGTCGGCCGCTGCCGGTGTCGAAGTCGGAGGCCGGCCGGCCGGGACCGTCGGCGAGGAGGAAGAGCGCGGTCAGCGCCACGTCGAGGACGATGCCGGTGGTCAGCCAGTGGCGCGTCCTGCGGACCGCCTCCTCGTCGGAGGCCGCCCACCGCAGCAGGATGATCTGCGCGCTGACGCAGAAGGCCACCGCCGACAGGTGCATCAGCAGGATGGCGAGGTTGCCGACGCCCAGGAAGCTCCCGCTCCCCATTGCGACGGCGCCCATCGTGAAGGTCAGGCACTGGAGCAGCAGCGTGACGATCAGCGCCCGGTAGGCGCCGTCCTTCCAGCTGCGCCGCGCCTGGGACAGCCGGTACGCGAGCGCGGCGTACGACGACAGCGCGGCGATGCCGAAACAGAGGGTTCTGATGGTGTTCAAGTCCTGGATTTCCTACGGATCCTGCCCGAGCGGGGTGGGGAGGCAGGGATGGGAGGTGTGGGAGGGAGAGAGGGGTGAGGGGGACGCCGGAGGGGAGGGAACGCCGCCAGAAGGAGGGGAGGGGAGGGGAGAGGAAGGGAGAACGGGAAGGGGGCGGACGAGGGTCAGCCGGCCTTCTCGTCCAGGGGGACCTCGAGTCCGATGCTCTCCGCAGCCACGGCGATCGCGTAGTCGAAGAACGCGGCCTCGTCCCGGACGCTGTCGTGCGTGCGGCTGAACACCTGGAACACCAGGAGCCCGATGAGATTGCTCCACAGGACGATGCCGCGCTCCACGATGTCCGAGAACGGGGCCCCGGGCACACCGCCGAACGCCTCCACGGCAGCCGGCAGGAGCAGCGGCGGACCGGGCACCGCCCGCCGCGGCGGGGTCAGTTCACCGCCTTCGAGGGCCGCCCGTACGATGCCGGCGAGCACCGCGGGGGTTCGCGCGGCCGACGGCACCGTGTCCTGGGGGGCGTGGTAACCCGGCACCGGCGAGCCGTAGATCAGGGTGAACTCGGCGGAGTGGGCGAAGGACCACTCACGCAGCGCCCGCGTCACCGCGAGCAGCCGCGCCCCCGCCGATCCGCGGCCCTCGCGCGCGGCTTCGTCGGCCCGCTCCATGGCGGCTCCCGACGCGTCGTAGGCATCGATGATCAGCGCGGTCAGCAGGGAGTCCCGGTCCGGGAAGACGGCCTCCACCGCGGCGGGGCCGAGCCCGCCCTCGCGCGCCACGCCGTCGAGCGACAGCCCGGCGGCCCCCGTCTTCACCAGCAGCTGCCGCGCGGCGTCCTTGATCACGGCCGCAGGCGTCGCGTCGTCCTGATTCGAACTGATTGCGGAAACGTTCATGCCGGAACCGTACCCGCCGCACTCCGCACCCGTGAGCGCACCGTCACGAACTCCCCACCGGTCCAACGCGATCCGGCCACACCGGCCGCGCGTGGGCCGGTGGTGGTGTGTGTGGTGAGGGACTACCAGCCGAAGCGCCGGTCGACCACGGCGGCGAACTCCTCGAAGGTCAGCACACGGTCGCCGTTCTGGTCGGCGGCGTCGAAGAGGGCGGAGGAGTCCTCGGCGCAGCCGACGCCCCAGACGGGGATCACGCCCTGTGCGGCGAGGGTCGGGCCCTTGGCCAGGAGGGCGCCGATGACCTCGGCGCGGGTCAGGGTGCCGTCCCGGTCGAGGTCGAGCGCGTCGAAGAGTATCCGTGCCTTGTCGCTCATCACGTGTCCCGTTCCCTGGAGCCGTACGCGCCGGATCGGCCGGGCGCGTCCTGCCGAGAGGGACGCCCGCGGGGCCGGACCGGTTGCCTCTCCCGGAGGGCGGCGGAGGGAAGGGGCGTCGAGGGGAGAGGAGGGGAGGGGGCCGCAGGAGAAAACGGGGGAGGCAACGCCGACGGGGGCGTACCGGCCGGGGGAACCGGTACGCCCCCGTCAGGGAGTGCACGACGTGCTGCGGGGCGGGGCCCCGTGCGGGTCGGTCAGGACCGGCCCGCGGGCTCCGGCTCGCGGCCGGCGTCCGCCGTGCGCGCCGCGATCTGCGGGTTGCGGGACTTCAGGACCATCCAGCCGATCGAGAGGCAGACCGCCCAGCCGGCACCCACGTAGAGGGAGACGCGGCTGTCCGGGTCGATCGCGATCATCACGGTGACCAGCAGCAGGAAGGCCACGGCGATCCAGCTGCACACCGTGCCGCCGGGGGCCGGGAAGGAGGAGGCAGGCAGCTTGCCGGCGACCACCGCGCGGCGGTAGCGGATGTGGCTGACCAGGATCATCATCCAGGTCCAGATGCCCGCCGCGGTCGCCACCGACATGACGTACCCGAACGCCTTCTCCGGGACGACGTAGTTGAGGACCACGCCGATGCCCATCAGGGCGACGGAGAGGGTGATGGCCACGGCCGGGGTCTTGGTGGAGCTCAGCCTGCCCAGGATCTTGGGGGCCTCGGAGTTGGCCGCCAGGTCGCGCAGCATGCGGCCGGTGGAGTACATGCCCGAGTTGCAGGAGGACAGGGCCGCGGTGAGGACCACGAAGTTGACGATGGCGGCGCCCGCCGGGATGCCGATCTTGGCGAAGGCCGCCACGAAGGGGCTGACGCCGGGCTGGAACTCGGTCCACTTGACGACCATCAGGATCACGCTGAGGGCGCCGACGTAGAAGACGATGATGCGCCACGGCAGGGTGTTGATCGCCTTGGGGAGCGTCTTCTCCGGGTTCTCCGACTCGCCCGCGGTGACGCCGACGAGCTCGACGGCCAGGTAGGCGAACATGACGCCCTGCAGGGTCATCAGGCTGGAGCCGACGCCCTTGGGGAAGATGCCGTCGAAGGCCCAGAGGTTGGAGACGGCGGCGGTGTCGCCGGCCTGGCTGAAGCCGAAGGTGACCACGCCGATGCCGATCACGATCATGCCGATCAGGGCGGTGACCTTGACCATCGAGAACCAGAACTCGATCTCGCCGAAGATCTTCACCGAGATGAGGTTGGCGACGTACAGCACCACCAGGAAGACCAGGGCGGTCGTCCACTGGGGCACGCTGGGGAACCAGAAGTTCATGTAGATCGCCGCGGCGGTCAGCTCGGCCATGCCGGTGACGACCCACATGAGCCAGTACGTCCAGCCGGTGACGAACCCGAAGAACGGGCTGAGGAACTCGCGGGCGTACTCCGCGAACGAGCCCGAGACGGGCCGGTAGAGGAGCAGCTCGCCCAGCGCCCGCATGATGAAGAAGACGATCACGCCGGCGAGGGCGTACATGAGGATGAGGCTGGGTCCGGCCTTCGCGATGTTCGCGCCGGCGCCCAGGAAGAGGCCGACGCCGATGGCGCCGCCGATGGCGATCATCTGGACCTGGCGGCTGCCGAGCCCGCGCTCGTAGCCCTCCTCGGGCGTTCCGCCCGTGGCCGCGCTGTCGTCGCCCTTGTTCATGTCGACCTGCGTAGAGGTCATGTGTGGTGCGCCTTTCCGCTCCATGCCGACCCGCGCCGTTTTCTCGGCTGCGGGCCGGATTCCGATCCCCCGGATGGTGATGGAGTTGCTGCCGGCGATCGGCCGGCCCCAGCGCCCCTGCTCGGACATGGGTGGTCCGGCAGGCGGTCGTGAAGATGTACCACGGTGTCCCGCGGCTGACTGTGGGGCACATCACCGGCAAATCGGCCATTCGGCGGTGACCAGGCCGAAAGACCCTTGTGCGGTGACTCGATCGTTATCCGGATCTGAGCCTCCGCTGAGCGAACACGAGATGACATCCAGGCAACACGTGCCGCCGCGGGTACGACCCCGCTCGCTACCGCCGCGTAGCGTGATCGTCCGCAAGCGCTGCCGGTCAGGCGTTCCGCCTCCTCGTGCCCCCTCACGCGCCCTTGTGCCTCCGGCGGGAGGTGGACGAAGGTACGACTTCCGAGAACGCCACGTCCCGACGTACAGGGGAGAACGCACGGTGACCGAACCGCCCCGGAGTGAATCCGACCGTCAGGAGCCGTCGGACGGGCTCCGGGAGTTACGCGAGCAGCTGGAGCGCCGTGGCACGGAGCTGCGGGAGCTCCGCGGACAGTTCGGCGCGCTCTCCGGCGACCTGGGGGACCTGCGCGGGAAGTCCGACGAGCTCACCGCCAAGGTGCGGAGGATAGGCACCGCGACGGAGCAGCTCCAGACGGGCCTGACGGCGGCCCAGACCGAGATCGGCCGGGTTCAGGACGACTTCAAGGAGTTCCGGGCGCAGTACGAGCGCGACCAGGCCGCCCTGGCCGCCCACTTCGAGCTGGACCGGCTGACGGGGCAGTGGCAGGCCAGGTTCGGGAACCGGGACCGGGTGAGGTCCCTGGCCCATGGGCTGGTCCGGAAGCTCACCCCGAAGCTGGTGGCCAGGGGAGTGCTCGGTACCGGCACCGTCCGGACCGCCCTGGAGGAGCACCTCGCTCACGACCCCGACTTCTGGCTCGTCCACGCGGCCCTCGCGGTCGTGGCCCGGCTCGACGGGGACGACCTGCTCTTCGATCACGAAGCCCAGGCCAAACTGCTGGACCTCGGCAAGGCGCACCTCTTCTTCTCGCTCGCCGCGGCCCGGACGGGCGACCACGAGCGGGCCGGGACGTCGATGGACGGCTACCTGCAGAGCGCCGTGGACCCCGGGCGTCTCGGCCGGGACTTCCTCGTCGTCCTGGACGCCGTGGCGAGCCGGGAACTCGGTGACCAGGCCCTCGGCTACGCCCGTCAGGTGATGGTCCACTGGGCCGCCGAGGCGAGGATCGGCGGAACGGTCTCCCGGGCGAGCACCCGGCGATGGGGCGCCCAGCTGCACACACTGCTGTTCCCGCCGGACGACCGGTTCGCGGCACTGGGGGCGGCGTACGACGGGGACTGGGGGGAGCTCCGGGAGGGGCTGCGGCTCGCCACCGTGACCACCGCCACCCTGGACCACCTCGGCAGGGAGTTCCCGCCCGCCGGTCCCGCTGCCCCCGCCCGCTACGCGGAGGCGGCGATCGACCGCCTCATCCGCCACATGGAGCCCGACGAGGCCGTCCTGCACACCCGGATGGAAGGGTTGCGGCGGCTCATCGAGCACCGGGGCGACGAGCGGGCCGCCCAGCGCGACCACGCCCTGCGGCAGGAGGTGGATGCCGAGGTCACGGACTTCGCGACCCTGCTCGACAACGCGGTGTTCAAGCCGAGTCAGATCGCGCTGGGTGACGACGCCCGCCGCTTCGCGCTCCTCCAGGTGCTGCCCAACCTCGGCGCCGCGGCGGAGGAGATCGTCACGGATTCCCTGCGCCGTCGGCCGCGCGAGTTCCCCGT
Source organism: Streptomyces sp. NPDC089799 (assembly GCF_040684755.1). Classification (NCBI taxonomy): domain Bacteria; kingdom Bacillati; phylum Actinomycetota; class Actinomycetes; order Kitasatosporales; family Streptomycetaceae; genus Streptomyces; species Streptomyces sp. NPDC089799. Next base: position 75,967 of record NZ_JBFBGR010000029.1, read on the forward strand.
CGTCATCGAAGGATGGCGGACGGTGCTTCCGGTGGACCCCCTGGCCGCGGTGGACGGGACGGCGCTCTCCGCGGCACTCGACGCCGACCTCGCGGCCCGGACCGAGGTGGAGGCGGGCGCGGTGGACCGCAACCTCCCCCGCCGGGTCGGCGGCACGGCAGGCGGGCTCGCCGCGGCCGCCCTCGCGCCCGTCCTCGTCGACGGCCCGTTCGTGTGGCTCCTCGTGGTGCTCGGTGTCGTCGCCGGTGCGTGGGGTCTGCTGGACGTGATCCGCGTGCCTGCCGAACGCACCCGCATCCGGACGGCGGGCGAGGCGCGGCGGGAACACGCCCGGCGCCGTCTCGACGACGTGCTGGTCCGGCGCGTCCTGTTCTTCGAGGAGTGGAAATCCCACGCCGACCGGCTGGCCGCGCTGCGGACCTGGAAACCGGTGGGCCGCTGACGTGACGGTCCACCCCGGCCGGGTGCTGAACGGGCGGTACCGGCTCGACGCGCATCTGGGCCACGGCGCGCAGGGCGCCGTGTGGCTCGGGCACGACCTGGCACTCGACTGCCGGGTCGCGGTCAAGGTGGCCCTGCTCGCCCGGGGCCACGGCGGGCGCTCCGAGGAGCTGGAACGTGCCGTGGAACGCTTCGGCAAGGAAGCCCGGGCCATGGCGCGGGTCCGCAAGCGCCCGCACGTGGCGGTCATCCATGACTACGGCGAGGACGGCGACACGCTCTACCACGTCATGGACCACATCGAGGGCACGCCCCTGTCGGCCCACACGGGGCGGGGACGGCAGCTCACGCTGGAACAGACCGTGCGCTGGACCCGGCACATCTGTGCCGGACTCGCCGAGGTGCACGCCGTCGGCGTGGTCCACCGCGACATCAAGCCCGGCAACGTCGTGATCGACACCGCCGGTTCCGCGCACGTCGTCGACTTCGGCCTGGCCCTCCTGCCCGGCGCCTCGCTCTCCCAGGGGCCGCCCATGGGCACTCCGCACTACACCGCCCCCGAACGCTTCGACGGCCGGCAGGCGGACGAGCGCAGCGACCTGTACTCCCTGGGCTGTGTCGTCTACGAGATGCTGACCGGCTGGTCCCCCTTCGGTCACATCAGAGACCTCCTCCCCTTGATGACCCACCACGCGAGCGTGCTGCCCGAGCCCCCGCGCACGGTCCGTCCGGGCATCCCCGCGGCCCTGGACCGCCTGGTGATGAACCTGCTGGCGAAGGTCCCGGCCGAACGCCCGCCCGACGCGACGGCCGTGGCGCGGGCGATCCGGGAGATCGCGCACGCGCCGGACCGGCCGGCCGACCCGCACGTGGACGCGCGGCACGTCGACGAGATCCGTGACCTGGAGCGGTTCATCCAGCACCACGTCCACGGCCCGCGGGCGGCGGACCCCGAGGTGCTCGACGCCCGCGCCCGGCACGCGCGGCTGACCGGCGAATCCGGCGACCCGCGTGGCGCGGCCTCGCTCTACCAGCGGCTGGGCCAGGACTGCGTGCGCCTGCTCGGTCCGGAGGAGGACCGGGCCTTTGACGCGTACCGGGAGGCGTCCCGCTGGCAGGCCCGCGTCGGGTGAGCGGGTCCGCGCGGGTGAGCCGTGTCTCACCCGGGTGGACCCGCTTGTTTATGCAACGAGTTGCATAGAGGATCGGGGGCATGGCGCTCGACCACGCGATCCTCGTCTCCCTGCTGGAACAGCCGGGCTCCGGCTATGAACTGGCCCGGCGGTTCGAGCGGTCCATCGGATACTTCTGGACCGCCACCCACCAGCAGATCTACCGCGTGCTCAAGCGCATGGAGGGCGAGGGCCTGCTCGCCGTCCGCGAGGTCCCGCAGCAGGGCCGGCCGGACAAGAAGGAGTACTCCGTCGCCGGCCCCGGCCGGGAGGCGCTCTCCGCGTGGCTGCACGAGCCGATCGAGCCCGAGAGCCTGCGCCACGACCTCGCGGTCAAGATCCGCGGGGCCGCCTTCGACGACCCGGCCGCGCTCATCGGCGAGGTGGAGCGGCACCGCCGGGTGCACGGCGACCGGCTCACCCACTACCTCGCCGGGGAGCTGCGCGACTTCACCGGCCCGCAGGCCCCCGCCCCGCTGGACCCCGGCCGGGAGCTCCAGCACGCCGTGCTGCGCGGCGGCATCGCCTACGAGCGCATGTCCGTCGCCTGGCTCGACGACGTCCTCGCCACCCTCCGCCGGCTCGCCGCGGCCCGCTGACCGCGACCACGGCCCCGGCCGGCGCCCGTACTCCCGGCGTCGCCACTCCCCGGCGCCCGCATTTCCCGGCGTCGGTGGTGCTCGTCGCCCGTACCCCCCGTCACCCCTCATCCACCGGACCCCGGAAAGGCGGACCTCCATGACCGACGCCCTCCTGTTCAACCCGCGCACCTACGACCCGGCGCACTTCGACCCGGAGACCCGCAGGCTGCTCCGCGCCACCGTCGACTGGTTCGAGGAGCGCGGCAAGCGCCGGCTGATCGAGGACTACCGGGACCGCGCCTGGCTGGGCGACTTCCTCGCCTTCGCCGCCAAGGAGGACCTCTTCTCCACCTTCCTCACCCCCGCCTCCTCCGCCACCCGCGAGGACCAGCGCTGGGACACCGCCCGGATCGCCGCCCTCAACGAGATCTTCGGCTTCTACGGGCTCGACTACTGGTACGCCTGGCAGGTGACCATCCTGGGCCTCGGCCCGGTCTGGCAGAGCGGCAACGCCGCCGCGCGCGCCCGCGCCGCCGAACTCCTCGCACAGGGCGAGGTGTTCGCCTTCGGCCTGTCCGAGAAGACCCACGGCGCCGACATCTACTCCACCGACATGCTGCTGGAGCCCGACGGCGCCGGCGGTTTCCGGGCCACCGGCTCCAAGTACTACATCGGCAACGGCAACAAGGCGGGGCTCGTGTCCGTCTTCGGCCGCCGTACCGACCTGGAGGGCCCGGACGCGTACGTCTTCTTCGCCGCCGACAGCCGCCATGGGGACTACCACCTCGTCAAGAACGTCGTGGACTCCTCCAAGTACGTCAGCGAGTTCCGCCTGGAGGGTTACCCGGTCTCCGCCGAGGACGTCCTGCACACCGGCAGCGCCGCCTTCGACGCCGCCCTCAACACCGTCAACGTCGGCAAGTTCAACCTGTGCACCGCCTCGATCGGCATCTGCGAGCACGCGATGTACGAGGCCGTCACCCACGCCCACAACCGCGTCCTCTACGGCCGCCCCGTGACCGCCTTCCCGCACGTGCGCCGCGAGCTGGCCGACGCCTACGTCCGCCTGGTCGGCATGAAGCTCTTCAGCGACCGCGCCGTGGACTACTTCCGCACGGCCGGCCCCGAGGACCGCCGCTACCTCCTCTTCAACCCGATGACGAAGATGAAGGTGACCACGGAGGGCGAGAAGGTCATCGACCTGATGTGGGACGTCATCGCGGCCAAGGGCTTCGAGAAGGACAACTACTTCGCCCAGGCGGCCGTGGAGATCCGCGGCCTGCCCAAGCTGGAGGGCACGGTCCACGTCAACCTCGCGCTGATCCTCAAGTTCATGCGCAACCACCTGCTGGAGCCGGTCGAGTACCCGGCCGTGCCGACCCGCCTGGACGCGGCCGACGACGACTTCCTGTTCCGCCAGGGCCCCGCCCGCGGCCTGGGCTCCGTACGCTTCCACGACTGGCGGCCGGCCTTTGACGCGTACGCCGACCTCCCGAACGTCGCCCGGTTCCGCGAGCAGGCCGACGCGCTGTGCACGTTCGTCGCCACCATGGCCCCCGACCAGGCGCAGAGCCGTGACCTGGACTTCCTGCTCTCCGTCGGCCAGCTCTTCGCGCTGGTCGTGCACGGCCAGCTGATCCTGGAGCAGTCCCGTCTGACGGACCTGGACCGGGACGTCCTCGACGAGCTGTTCTCCGTGCTGGTCCGCGACTTCTCCGGCCACGCCGTCGAACTGCACGGCAAGGACTCCGCCACGGAGGACCAGCAGCGCTGGGCCCTGGCCGCCGTCCGCCGCCCGGTGGTGGACGAGGCCCGGGCGGCCCGGGTCTGGGCCCGGGTGGAGGCCCTGTCCGGCGCTTACGAGATGGCGCCGTAGCGGAACGCCCGCGGTCCCGGCTGTGGATCCGGCCGGGGCCGCGACTCATGCCCGAAATGCGCAGGAAGTTCCGCTTTTCTCCGTAGGGTGGGGCGGCAACGGCCGGGCACGGAGGTGGCGCAGTGCGGCGATGGCGGGCTCTCGCGGTCCTCGGCACCGCCCAGTTCCTGATGGTGCTGGACACCTCGGTGATGAACGTGTCCATCAGCGCCCTGGTGGAGGACTTCGACACCGAGGTCACCGCCATCCAGGGCGTGATCACGCTCTACACCCTGGTCATGGCGGCGTTCATGATCACCGGTGGGAAGATCGGCGACATCATCGGGCGCCGCAGGGCCTTCACCGTGGGCCTCTGCGTCTACGCCGTGGGCTCCGCCCTCACCGCCGTGTCGCCCGAACTCTGGGTCCTCGTGCTCGGCTGGTCGGTCATCGAGGGACTGGGCGGGGCCATGGTCCTGCCCGCCCTCGCGGCGCTCGTCGCCGGGGCCTACCAGGGCCGGGACCGGGCGGTGGCCTACGGCGTGATCGGCGGGCTGGCGGGCGCCGGCATCGCGATCGGCCCGCTGCTGGGCGGCTGGGTGACCACCTATCTGACCTGGCGCGTCGTCTTCGCCGGCGAGGTCGTGATCGTGCTCGCCATGCTCTGCGTGGTCCGCTGGATCACCGAGCCGCCGCCCCCGGACCGGCGGCCCCGCCTCGACGGCGTCGGCGTGGCCCTGTCCGCCCTCGGCCTGGGCTGCGTGGTGCTCGGCATCCTGCAGAGTGCGACCTGGGGATGGCTGGAGCCGCGCGACACGCCCTTCACCGTGCTCGGCTTCTCCCCGACGTGCTTCGTCATCGCCGCGGGCTGCGTGCTGCTGTGGCTGTTCCGCGGCTGGGAACGGCGCCGCGAATCCCGGGGCGAGGACCCGCTCGTCAGCTTCTCCGTACTCGGCATCCCGCCCCTGCGCGCCGGGCTCGCCATGCTGCTCGGTCAGAACCTCATCCTGCTGGGCCTGTTCTTCGTGATCCCCCTCTACCTCCAGATCGTGCAGGGCCTCAACGCCTTCGAGACGGGCCTGCGGCTGCTGCCGGTCTCGGTCACGATGTTCGTCTCCTCGCTCAGCGGGCCCTTCCTCGGCCGGGTGGCCGGACCGCGCAGGACGGTCAGGGCGGGCCTGCTCGTCCTCCTCATCGCCATCGTCTGGCTGCTGGCGGCGATCAAACCAGACCTGGACGACGCCCAGTTCGCCGCGGCGATGGCCGTGCTCGGCCTCGGCATGGGCCTGCTGGCCTCCCAGCTGGGCAACGTGGTGCAGTCCAGCGTCGAGGAGGGACGGCGCAGCGAGGCCGGCGGACTCCAGTACACCGCCCAGAACCTGGGCTCCTCCCTGGGCACCGCACTCATCGGATCCGTGCTCATCGGAGCGCTGGCCTTCGTCTTCGTCCGGCAGATCGAGGACAACCCGGCCATCTCCGACGCCGCGCGCACACAGACCGGGGTCGCCATCGAGGGAGGGATCAGTTTCCTCTCCACCGACCAGGTACGGGCCGCGGCGGAACAGGCCGGGGTTCCCCCGGCGGAGGCCGACGCCTACGTGGACGCGTACGCACAGGCACAGCTGGGCGGCCTGAAGGTGGCGATCCTGGTGGTCGGGGGCATCACCCTGGCCAGTTTCCCCTTCACCCGCCGGCTGCCCGCCGAGACGCTCGGCAAACCGGCCGCCGCCCCGGCGGGCTCCTGACCCCACTGCCCCGCAGCGCCCGCGGCCTCAGTGCGACAGGGCCGTCTTGAGCCCCACGATCACCGCACCGAGCAGCAGGTTCACCACCGCCGCCAGGACGACCAGACGCCGCGGCGCGCCCGCCCTGACCGCCCCGGTGACCGCCCAGCCGATCTGTCCGGCGAGGGCCACGGCGAGCGCGAACCACGCCGTCCCCTGGGGGCCCAGGCCGAGCGGCTGGCTCAGGGCGACCGCGGCGGCCGGCGGCACGGCCGCCTTGATCAGGGGGTCCTCGTCCGCGCACACCTTGCGGAACTCGCGCCAGGTCAGGGGTTCGTTGGCCAAAGAGGCGCCGAACAGGTGGGCGAAGACGTGTGCGGCCCAGAACACCACACCGGTGGCCAGCAGCAGCACCATCAGCTGCACCTTCGGGAACCTGCCGAGCTCGCCCGCGCCCACGACCACGGATGCGGCGAGCATCGACCCGTACACCGCGCCGGAGTAGTCGAACCGCCGGTCGGGGTGCCGCCGCCGCCAGTGCCTGCGCGTTCCCGGGTGGTCCCGGGTCCCGCCCTGCACGGGCTGCCCACCGACGGCCGCCCGCCCCATCGTCAGGGCGAGCCGGCGGACCGAGGGCCAGTCCAACGGCACCCCCGCCCGGACGCCGGGCCGGTGGCGGGGGAGCAGCACCCGCAGGGCCCGGGGCTCCACCCGGCAGTGCACCGGGGCGGGCATGGTCAGCGACTCGCCGTCGACGCCGACCCGGACGAACGGCTCGTCCGAGTCCACCTCGACCTCACGGGCGGTCAGCGCGGTCAGGCCGCCGGCCTGTCCGCCCCGCAGGATGCCCGCCGCCTGCGCGGCGTTGTTCACCTTCACCCCGAGCACGCCCAGGGTTCCGGTGTCCATCCGGGTGCGCCGCCCCAGCCCCGCCGGATCGCCGCGGCCGTAGGGGTTGTTGCTCACCAGCACCGCCTGCGGGGCCTCGACGGTCGTGCCGTCGGCGCGCAGGGTCAGCCGGGGGCCGCTGTGCTGCGCGAGGAGGTCCGGCAGCAGAGCCAGGGTCGTACGGAGCTTGTCGTCGCGGTAGGCCGGGCTCTGGACCACCTCCGCGTAGGTGCCGAAGGAGGCGTTGTTGACGAAGGCGCGGCCCTCGATCCGGCCGAGGTCCACCCGGATCTCCACCCCGTCGGTCAGCGCGTCCAGGCAGGTCGACGGGTCGTCGCGGTCCAGCCCGAGGTCCATCGCGAAGTGGTTGCGGGTGCCGGCGCTGACCACCAGGAACGGGACGCCGCGCTCCGCGGCCACCCCGGCGACCAGGGCCTGGGTGCCGTCGCCGCCGGCGACCCCCACCAGGTCGGCACCGCGGTCCACCGCCCGGCGGGCGAGTTCGGCGACGTCCTGGGGGTGGGCGGGGTCGAGCAGCACCACCTCGGCGCCCAGCGCCTCGGCCTTCTCCCGCAGGTGGAAGGCGCCCACCTTCCCGCCCCCGGAGCGCGGATTCATGATGATGAACGGCCGTTTCGGCGGCACCGCACGGTGCTCGGGCATGCGGAACCGGCCCTCGTCGGCGAGGGCCGCCCGCCCGGCGGCCACGGCCAGTCCCCACAGCGCCACCGCGCAGAGCACCACCCAGAGCAGTCCGGAGCGCGCGTACCAGATGATCACGGCGGCGGGTGCGGCCACGAAGAACAGCAGCGCCAGCCACCGGACCGGGCCGCGGTGGGCCAGCACCAGCCAGGCGGCGGCAGCCGTGGCGGCCACCCCGGCCAGCCCCACCACCAGCAGCAGGATGCTGCGGAAGCCGGCGAACACCAGCATGACGACCAGAGCCGCCGCGCCGGACAGCAGCGCCAGCCGTGCCTTGGCGTGCATGCTCACGTGGTGGACCTCCGATCGGCCGGACGTACCCGTACGTGACTCCATTGAGCGCCGGACCGGGGCGGCCCGCATCGCCCGCCCCGGGCGACCCGCCCCGGGCCGGATCGCCGCGGCCCGGTGCCCCCGCCCGCCCGCACCGGACGGGGCCGGGCCGCGCGGGGCGCCGTACCGCTCCGGCGTGGCGATCACCGGCGGGGGCCGTGACCATGGAACGAGCCGTGATCCCGACCAGGCCGGCTCCGCCTCCCACGGGGGATACCTCCATGACCCTGCCCCTCACCCGCCGCCGTAGGACGCCCCGCACGGACACCCCGGACGTCCGCGGAGGGACGCCCGCCCCGGCTTCCGGCGCGCAGGCGCCCGCTTCCGGCGTACAGGCACCGGCTCCGGCTCCGGCTCCGGCTGCGGGGGCGCGGGCACCGGCTCCCGAGCCGGTGGCCACCGGGACGCCGAGGCCCGCACCGGAGCCCCCCGAGCCGCCCGAGCCCCCGGGGGCGGCCGGGCAGCCGCGGCCCGGCCCGGAGCCTCCGAACCCGGGCCCGGGCCCGGTGGCGGACACCTCCCCCGACCCGCTCCTCGCCACCAAGCTCGCGGTGCCCTTCCCCGACCCCGGCCTGGTGCGCCGCCGCCGGCTGCTGGACCGGCTCACCGAGGGGACCCGGGGCCCGCTGACGGTCGTCACGGGCGGGGCCGGCACCGGCAAGACCGCCCTCGTGGCCTCCTGGGTCCGTTCCGGGGCCCCACAGGGTCCGGTGGTCTGGCTGACCCTCGACGAGGACGACGCCCCCGGAGCGTTCTGGGCGTACGTCCTCGAAGGACTGCGGCGCCAGGGACTCCTCACCGACGACGCCGTCGGCACCCCCGCCTGCCCCGAAGGCGTCGACCGCGCCCTGCTGGTCAGGCTGGCCGCCGCCCTCGAACGCCTGACCACCCCCCTGGTGCTGGTCCTCGACGACCTCGACAAGCTGCCCGGCAGGGACGTCTACACCGGCCTGCGGTTCGTCGCCGAACACGCCGGCCCGGCCCTCCGGCTCGTCCTCGTCGGCCGCGAGGACCCGCCGCTCGCGCTCCACCGCCACCGCACCGAGGGCAGCATCCACGAGATCCGCGAGCGCGAGCTGGCGTTCACCCGGCGCGAGGCGGCCTCACTGCTCCGGGCGGCGGGTCCCGTGCCGGACGAGGCGGTCGTGGAGCCGCTGCTCGCCCGCACCGAGGGCTGGGCCGCCGGACTGCGCCTGTGCGCCCTGGCCATGGCCCGGTCCGAGGACCCGGCCGGCTTCGCCCGCTCCTTCACCGCCACCGAACAGGCCGTCTCCGACTACCTGCTCAGCGAAGTGCTCGCCGCACAGCCCGTGCCCTCCCGGCGGCTGCTGCTGCGGACCGGCATCCTGCCCAGGGTCCACCCCGACCTCGCCGCGTTCCTGACCGGGCAGGCCGACGCCGAACGGATCCTGCGCGACCTGGCCCGCGCCCACGCCTTCGTCGAACCGGTCAACGGCACCCGGTGGTACCGCTTCCACCCGCTGTTCGCGGAGGTCCTGCGGGCCCACCTGCGCGGCGAGCAGCCCGAACTGGAGCCCCTGCTGCACCGCCGCGCCGCCCGCTGGTTCGCCGACCGCGGCCGGACCGCCGAGGCGGTGGACGAGGCCGCCGCCGGCGGCGACTGGCGCTACGCCTCCGCCCAGGCCGTGCAACATCTGATGGTCGGCCCGCTGCTCGCCGGGCCCGGCGCCTCCCCGTCCGCCGAGACCTTCTCGCACATGCCCGACGACACCCCCGGCACCGCGGCCGCCCTGGTCGCCGCCGCCTGCCGGCTGGCCCGCGAGGACACGGCCGGCTGCCGCACCCGCCTCGCCCGCGCCGAACGCCGCATGATCCGCGAGGCACCCCGGACCGGCCCGGCGGAACTGCTCACCGCGGCCCTGCTCAGGCTCCAGTGCGCCCCCGACCACCGCGCAGCCGAGGAAGCGGCCCACCGCGTCGCCGGACTGATGGCGCACGTGCCGCCCGAGGACCGCGTCCGGCACCCCGAGATCGAACCGCTGCGCCTCTACGGCCTGGCCGGTGCCCTGCTGCGGGCCGGACGCGTACGCCGGGCCCGGGCCGTGCTGGAGGAGACCGTACGGTCCTGCACCGACGACACCACGGCCCTGCTGCGCCACCGCTCCCTGGGCCGGCTCGCACTGGCCGAGGCCCTCCAGGGAGCCCTGACGGACGCCACCGAGCACGCCACGGCCTCGACGGAGGTCGCCGACCGGCACGGCATCCTCCTGGAGCACCGCTCCGCGGCGGCCGACCTGGCCCTCGCCGCGGTGGCCGTGGACCGGGGCGAGGCCCACGCGGCGACCGTACGGCTCGACGCGGCGGAACTGCTGCCGGACGGCTCCTCCGACCCCGTCCTGCGGGCGGAACGCGCCGCGCTCCGGGCGGAGGCCGACCTGGCCCTGGGCCGCGTGCAGGCCGCACAGGCCGCCCTCGGCGAGCCGGCTCCGGCCGGTGCGCCCGGCCCCGAGGTGCGCCTCGCGGTCGCCCGGGCCTCCGCCGCCCTCGCCCACGGGGACCCGGACACGGCCGTGGCCGCCCTGGAACGCGTACCGGACGGCCCGCCGTCGCACACGGTGGCCCTGGCGCGGGCCCACCTCGCCGCCGGCCGTCCCGGCCGAGCCCTGCCGCTGGTCCGCCGGGCCGAGGAGGACCCGGAGGCGACCACGCCGGACCGGGTGCGCCTGGCCCTGCTGCGCGCGCACCACGCACTGCTGGAGGGCGACGAGGGCACCGCGCGCGACCGGCTGGTGGAGGCCCTGGACGCCGCGCGCCCCGAGCGCCTGATCCGCCCGTTCACCGAGGCCGGCCCCTGGGTACGGCACCTCGCGGGCGGGCTCGACGGCCGCCGCGAAGCCTGCAACTGGCTCGACGCGGCCCCGCCGGACCGGGCCGGAGCGCCCGTGGTGGAGGCACTGAGCCCGCGGGAGCGGGAGGTGCTCGCCAAGGTGGCGCGGATGATGTCGACCGAGGAGATCGCCGCCGAGCTGCAGCTGTCCGTCAACACGGTCAAGACCCACCTGCGGGGCATCTACCGCAAGCTGTGCGTCTCCCGGCGGCGCGATGCCGTCGAACGCGCCCGCGAGCTGCACATCCTCTGACCCCACGGGCCCTCTCACCTCCCACGGGTGAGGCGCGCGGTCCGGCCGCGCGGCCAGCATGGTGGAGGCCCCGGCCCGGGGCACCGGCAGGTTCCGTGAGGTTCCGGCAGGGACGGAAGGACAGCTGCCCATGCGCTACGAATTCCGGATCACCGGTCTCGTGTCCGAGCCGCTGTCCCACGCCTTCCCGGAGCTCGACACGGCACCGGTGTACCGGCAGACCCTCTTCTTCGGCACCGTCACGGACGAGGCCCACCTGTACGGCCTGCTCACCCGGTTCCGGGACCTGGGCCTGCGCGTCGAGGAGATGCGCCGCCTCCCGGACTGACCCCTTCCGAGATCCGAGCGGCGGCCGATGCCGCCGCAGCGGCAAGGAGGAAGCATGGACCCCAACGCCCCGGCCCCGGACCACCGAGGGGGCCGTGCCGAGGACCGCCCGCTGACCGCGCAGGAGCGCGCGGAGTACGAACGGCTGCACAGGCACGCCTCCGTACGCCACCGGCGACTGCGCTACACCGGAGCATCGATCCTGCTCCTGCTGGCCCTCCTGCTGTCCCCGGTCGCCGTCGTCTCCGCCTGGCTGCACAACACGATCTCCGACCAGGACCGCTACGTGCAGACGGTCGCCCCGCTCGCCGACAACCCCGCGGTGCAGAACACGGTCACCGACAAGCTCACCAACCGGGTGGTCTCCAACGTCGACGTCAAGGCCATCACCGAGGCCCTCCAGCGCGCCCTCCAGCAGGCCGACGCCCCACCGCTGATCGTGGAGAAGTCGGAAGCCCTGGAAGGCCCCTTGAAGGGCGCCCTCACCTCGGCCGTGCACGCCGTGGTCAGCAAGCTGGTCACCAGCGACCAGTTCGAGACCGTGTGGACCGACGCCAACCGGCGCGTCCAGGCCGCCGTGGTGAAGGTGCTGACCGGTGAGGGCTCCAGTGCCGTCCAGACCAGCGGCGACACCATCGTGCTGAACATCGGCGCCCTGACCGACCAGCTCAAGACGCGGCTCGTCGACGCCGGCTTCGAGAAGGCCGCGAGCATCCCCGAGGTCGACAAGGAGATCCCGCTGCTCCAGGTCGACAAGCTCAACAAGGCCCAGGACGCGATGCGGCTGCTGAACGTCGTCGGCGTGTGGCTGCCGATCCTGGTGCTCGTCCTGGCGGCCCTGGCCATCTGGACCGCCCCGGCCCACCGGGTGTGGCTGATCGCCACCGCCATCGGTCTGTTCGTGATGATGCTGGTGCTGCTCGTCGCCCTGGCCGTGGCCCGGCGCATCTACCTGGACTCGGTCCCGCCCTCCACCCTGCCCCCGGACGCGGCCGCCGCCGTCTACGACACCCTGGTGCGCTTCCTGCGGCAGAGCACCCGTACGCTCCTGGTCCTCTCCGTGGTCACCGGCCTGGCGGCGTACCTCTACGGTCCCGGACGGGGTGCCCGCTTCATCCGCAACGCCGCCACCCGGTCCACCGGCGCCGCCGGGCGCTCCCTCGAACGCATCGGCCTGCGCACCGGATCCACCGGCCACTGGCTGGACGAGCACCGGAAGTGGACGACCGGCATCGTGATCGCGGCGGGAGCCGTCGCCCTGCTGCTCTGGAACTACCCGACCCCGGCCGTCGTGGCCCTCGTCTTCGGGATCGTCATCGTGGTCCTGATCATCCTCGGCATCCTCGCGGCGGCCCCCGGTGACGGCCGGCGCCGCGGCGCCGGCGAGCCGAAGCACGGGCCCGGCGTCAGCACCGGATGAACCTTCGAGGAGTGCGGGACCGGCTGGAGCGCTTCGCGGCGCCCCTGGAGCACCTCACGGTCCGCCTCCTCGAAGTGAACCTCTGGGAGAGCGCGATCAGGCTGGCCGCACAGACCTTCCTGGCCGCGCTCCCCCTGCTCATCGTGGTGGCCGCGTTCGCCCCGCCGTCCCTGCAGGACCTGATGGCCGACTCGCTGAGCACGGTCCTCGGCATCAAGGGCGACACCCTGCAGGAAGTGCGCACCGCGTACAACGCGAGCGGATCGGTCAGGGACGCCTCGGGCGCCGTCGGCATCGTCGTGGCACTGTTCTCGGCCACCGCGCTGAGCCGGGCCCTCCAGCGGGTGTGCGAGCGCTGCTGGAAACTCCCCAAGGCCGCTCTCCGCGACGCCGCCTGGCGCTGGCTGGCCTGGCTCGTGGTGTGGCTGCTGGTGCTCTTCTGCCAGGCGCCGCTCCGTGCCGGCTTCGGCGCGGGCCCCGTGCTGGGGGTCCCGCTCTCGGTGGTGGTGGCCGTACTGCTGTGGTGGTGGACGCAGCACCTGATGCTGTGCGGGCGGATCGCCTGGACCCCGTTGCTGCCCGGAGCCCTGATCACCGGCCTGGCGATGGCCGTGGCCGGGTACGCGTCCGAGCTCTTCATGCCGGGCGCCATGCAGCGCGGGTACGAGGAATTCGGCCCGCTCGGCCCCGTCTTCACCTTCCTCAGCTGGCTGATCACGGTGTTCGTGGTGGCCGTGGTGGGGCTGACCCTGGGGGAGTGGGCGGGCACGTCCGCCTGGTACGGGCGGCTCGCCGAGCGGCTTCCGGGGCGCTCCCCGGGGCGGTCTTCCGGGGGCTCGTCCGGTGGTTCCTCCGGTGGTTCCTCCGGGCGGTTCACCCGCCGGGGGTGATCCCGGACGGTCCGCTCCCGCGGCACAGTCGGAACCAGGCACCCGTGTGCGGTGCCGAGCCCTCAAGGAGGACGAAATGAACGGTCTCGTGCCGCTGGCGTACGACTACCCGCTGCTCGGGGTGTTCTGGACCACCCTCGTGATCTTTCTCTGGGTCCTGTGGTTCTTCCTGCTGTTCAAGATCATCATGGACATCTTCCGTGACCACGAGATGAGCGGCTGGGGCAAGGCCGGCTGGCTGATCTTCGTGATCATCCTGCCCTTCCTGGGCGTGTTCGTGTACCTGCTGGCCCGGGGCAAGGGCATGGCGCAGCGCGACATGAAGGACATGACCGAGCAGCGCAAGATGATGGACTCCTACATCCGGGAGACCGCCGGAACGCCCGGCCAGAGCCAGGTCGACCAGCTCGCGAAGCTGTCCGAGATCCGCGCCCGGGGCGACATCACCGACGAGGAGTTCCAGGCGGCGAAGCAGCGCATCCTGCAGCAGTGAGGCGGCACCGCCGGCGGGGACGGCGCGCCCCCGCTCCGTGAACCGGCGCGCCACCGAACCCGAAAGCCGAAAACCATGACCTCGACCTCAACGCACAGCCGTGCCGGAGAACACCCCTTCGCCAGTGGCCTGGTCGTGTTCGCTTCCGTGATGCTGATCGTCGTCGGTGCCCTCGACTTCTGCCGCGGCATCATGGGGATCGCACGGGACGAAGTCTTCGTCACCACGCCGAACTACGTGTTCCGGTTCGACCTGACCGCCTGGGGCTGGCTCCACCTGATCTTCGGGGCCTTCGCCGTCGTCGTGGGCATCGGGCTGATGACCCCGTCGACGTGGGCCCGGGTCGGCGGGATCGGCCTCTCGGCGCTCCTGATCATCATCAACTTCCTCTCCCTCCCGTACTTCCCGCTGTGGTCCCTGATCGCCATCGCCATCTACGGCGCCGTCATCTGGGCCCTGTGCGTGGTGAAGAGCGCCGAGGACTGAGGCGGCCCGGAAGCCCGGGCGGCCCGGCAGGCCGCGAGACCCCGCCGCGGAGGCAGCGATGGACGACTACCCCGTGTTCGACGCCTTCCTGACCATGCTGTGGTTCTTCCTCTGGATCCTGTGGCTCTTCCTGCTGTTCCGGATCCTCGGGGACGTCTTCCGGGACGACACCATGAGCGGCGGGGCGAAGGCGGGCTGGCTGCTCTTCGTGATCGTGCTGCCCTTCCTGGGCTGCTTCGTCTACCTGATCGCCCGCGGCCGGAGCATGGCCCAGCGCGAGATCCGACGGGCGCGGGACCGGGAGGTCGCCTTCCACGCCTACGCCGGCCAGACCGCCGATCCGGCGGTAGGCGCGACGGAGAAGGCGGACCGGCTGGCCACCCTCGCAGGTCTGCACAACAGCGGCCAGCTCACCGACGCCGAGTACGAACGCGTCAAGGAGGGCCTCCTGGCCGACCGCTGAACCGGGTGGAGGGCCGTACCACGACGCCGCCGGCGGAGCCGGCGGCGTACGGCTGCCCGGGACCCGGCGCGCGGCCGGCCTTCCCCGCCCGTCGACACCTCGGCAACACCCCGGCGGGGAAGGCCGGTTGTACGCCGGGGCGGGCGGATGGGCGTTACGGCGGACGGGCGTCCTGGCTGCGGGTCGTGCGCGCCGGGTCCGGACGGGGGCGCACGTGTGCGGGCCCCGGCGCCCGGTGGGGCTGACCGGGTGAAACGCGCGCCGGGCGCACCCCGTCGCCCCGCCCGCCGGGCGGAGGGGAAAGCACGAGCTGGGAGGGGGCGCGGGCACCCCGGCCGCGGCCTCCCGCGACCGGCCGGACCCGCCGGGCCGCCCCGTGCGGGGCACTAGCCTCCCGGACAGTCCGGCGCCCCGTCGCCGACGGCGCGTCCCGTCCCACCGACCGGGCGCGCGCCCGCGGGACCGACCGGGCGTGACCCGTCCCACCGACCAGGAGCACTCACCGTGACGACACCCACGGCACCCACGGCCTCCACGGCACCTGCGCCCTCCACGGCACCCGCGACATCCGTACTGACCCGCAAGCTCCGGCACCTGTTCGTCCTCCTGGACGCCGACGGGGACGGCTTCCTCACGGCAGGGGACCTGCCCGCCGTGGCGAACCGGCTCGCGGGGGCCTTCCCCGCGGATCCGGAGAAGGCCCGGCGGCTGCGACTGGCGCTGGAGCGGATCTGGGAAGGGCACCTGCGCCACATGGACGGGGGCGGAGCCGGCCGCCTGGACCCGGCGGCGTACGAGCGCGGGGTGCGCGCGGCCACCGCCGCCACCCCGGAGGCGTTCCTCTCGGCCCTGCACGAGGCCGCGGCCGCCTGGCTGTCCCTCTGTGACGCGGACGGGAACGGCGCCGTCGACTTCGACGAGTACACCCGCATGGGACGGGTCCTCGGTATCGCCCCCGAGGAGATGGAGGTGGCCTTCGCCCGGCTCGACCGGAACGGCGACGGCTACCTGGAACCCGAGGGGGTCCACGCCGCCGTGATCGAGTTCTTCACCAGCGATGACCCCGAGGCCGCCGGCAACTGGCTCTACGGCCCCCTCTAGCGGCCAGGGCCGCGCACCGCGGCTCCCGCTTCCCGGCTCCCGCTTCCCGCTTCCCGGCTCCCGCTTCCGCCTCCCGGCGTACGGCCGCCTCCCCCACCACGGTTCCGCCCGCGGCTGGGGAGGCGGCCTTCGGCGTTCCGGGCCCCCTCCCGACGTCTCCGGCGGCGGCGCCGGCCACTTTTACCGGGTGCTTACGGGCCCGTCAAGTCCCGAGTTCCCGGCACATGACCCGGGTGTGCCGCCCGGGGCTTACTTGTGGTGCGGGCCTCACCGGACAGCAAATCCGGAAAGCGAAACGAAGCCCTCGAAATCCCGGAAAGCCGGGGCACGTCAATACATCACTCAGCACAGGTAGGAGAAAGTCATGAACCGCAAGATTCACACCACCGAGGCCGTTCGTCCCAAGCGCCGGGGCTTCCGCCTGGCGACGCTCATCGCTTCGGCGGCCGTGATCTCCGGAGGCGTGCTCCTCCCGGCTTCCATGGCCACGGCGGCTCCCGTTCCGGCCCATGTGGTCACGGCGCTCCCGCAGGCCGGCGGTGCCGGTGGCGACGGCGGGGAAGGCGGCGGCGGCCTGGTCGGCGGTGGTGGCGGCTCCGGCGGCTCCGGTGGGGGCAGCGTCCTGGGCATCGGCGGCAACGGCGGCAACGGCGGCAAGGGCGGCGACGGCCTGCTCGCCGGTGGTGGCGGCGGCGGTGGCGGCGGTGGCGGCGAAGGCGTGATCGGCGGCAACGGCGGCAACGGCGGCAAGGGCGGCACCGGCCTCTTCGGCGGCAGCGGTGGCGGCGGCGGCGCCGGCGGCGACGGCATCATCGGCGGCAAGGGCGGCAAGGGCGGGGACGGCGGCTTCGGCGTCCTCCAGGGCGGCAACGGCGGCAAGGGCGGCAAGGGCGGCTTCGGCTCCCTCTTCGGCGGCCTCGGCGGAGCCGGTGGTGCCGGTGGCGCCAGCATCTTCTGATCCGCGCCACGCCTGACGGGGGAGGCCCTCGGGGCCTCCCCCCCCCACCCCCCAGCCCCTTCCCCTCCCCCCTTCTCACTCTCCCTCCCGCACAACGGCTTCATCGCTCACGACAACGGAGAACTCCCATGTTCACGATTTCCTGGCAGCGTCCGATCGTTCTGGCGGCGGCCTCCCTGGCCCTCGTGGCCGGTACGGCCTGCGCCGCGAACGCTTCGGAGTCCCACGCACCGACGGGGATCAGCTCCTCGGCCTTCACCGGCCAGCCCGCTTCCTGCGGGCAGGGCGGCGAAGGCGGCCAGGGCGGAGAGGGCGGCAAGGGCGGTCAGCCCGGCCAGCCGGGTGAGCCCGGCAAGCCCGGTCAGCCCGGTCAGCTCGGGTGCTTCCGCTTCGAGGACCTGCCGAACAAGCCCAAGGAGAAGCTCACCGTGGTGGACAAGGTGCGGATGGTGATGATCCTGATGGCCGACGACTCGGACGCGATGAAGGAACGGATCGCCGACAAGTACAAGATCTCCACCGACCAGCTCGACACCTGGAAGCAGCAGTACCTCGACGGCAACTGGTACGCGCTGATGGGCAGCGACAACCCGTTCTGCCCCTGAGGCGGGAAACGGAAAGCCAAAGCGGAAAACGAAAGCGGAAATCGGAAAAACGAAGTCCGCGAAATACAGAGACCACCAAGCTCGGGGAGGGGGCCCGGCCGGTCGGTGACCGGCGGGGCCCCCGTTTTTTCACCACTCGGAAAGGCAATCCCATGCGTGCGCGCTCCTGGAAGTTCCGTCTCGGCCTCGCCGTCTCCTCGGCCCTGATCGGTGCCGGTGCCATGGCACCCGCCGCCATCGCGGCCCCCGCGGCGCCGGCGTCCACGGCCAAGGTGGCCCAGGCGGCCGACAGCCTGCACCTCGGCTCCGGTGACGGAAGGACCGGCAACCGGCTCGGCGGCAAGATCGGCAGCGCGGTCAGCGGCCTCAAGTCGGGCAAGGGCGCCGTCAAGGTGGGCGACGGCAGCGTCCGGGTCGGCGAACGGGTCTGCGCGGGCAACTGCTCCGGTTCCGTCAACGGCACCAACGGCAGCAGTGGCGGCGTCTGCGTCGGACGCTGCGAGGGCAGCGCCAACGGCGGCAACGGCGTGAACGGCGGCCCCGGGGGCAACGGCACCAACGGCGGCAACGGCGGGGTCTGCGTCGGACGGTGCGAGGGCAGCGCCAACGGCGGCAACGGCGGCAACGGCGGCAACGCCCTCCCCGGCGGCGACGGCGGCGACGGCGGCAAGGGCGGCAACGGCGGCATCTGCGTCGGCAGCGGCTGCCAGACCGCCGGCCGCGGCGGCAACGGCGGCGCCGGCGGCAGCGACGACGACTGACCGACGACGACCGACCGACGACGACGACCGACGACGACCGATCGACAGCGACCGACAGCGACCGACCTCGGCACCACTTGTTCCACGGCCTGCGGGCCCCTCACCCGGCCGGCGCCCTCCACGGGCGCCGGCCCGCGTGGTCCGGGGCGTGCGGCGGTGCACGCCCATAGACTTCAGGCAGGGAAGGGGGCGGCTGATGGCCACGGCATCGAACCCGAGCCGGCACGCCGGCCGGCCCTCCGACCTGATCGGGAAACAGATCGCGGGCTACCGGATCGAGCGCATGATCGGCCGTGGCGGGATGGCCGTCGTCTACCGCGCCAGGGACCTGCGCCTGGACCGCACGGTGGCACTCAAACTGATCGCCCCGGAGCGGGCCCGCGACGACACCTTCCGGCAGCGCTTCACCCACGAGTCCAGGGTGGCCGCGAAGATCGACCACCCGCACATCGTGCCCATCTTCGAAGCCGGCGAGACCGACGGCGTCCTGTACATCGCCATGCGCTACGTCTCCGGCCTGGACCTGCGGGCCCTCCTGGACCGGGAGGGCCCGCTGCCCGTGGCCACCGCCCTCCGCATCGCCGGCCAGGTGGCCTCCGCGCTCGACGCGGCCCACGGCCACGACCTGGTGCACAGGGACGTCAAGCCGGGCAACATCCTGGTCGCCGCCGGCACCGACAGCGACCACCCCGAGCACGTCTACCTCACGGACTTCGGGCTGACGAAGAAGGCGCTGTCGCTCACCGGCTTCACGACCGTGGGCGAGTTCGTCGGCACGCTCGACTACATGGCCCCCGAGCAGATCTCCGGCCGACCGGTCGACGGCAGGTGTGACCTCTACAGCCTCGCCTGCGTGGTCTACGAGACCCTGGCCGGCGGACCGCCCTTCGAACGGGACGAGGACGTGGCGCTGCTGTGGGCGCACCAGTACGACCAGCCCCCGCCGCTGACCGGGCGCCGGCCGGACATCGCGCAGGCCGCCGACGGAGTGCTGGCGAAGGCCCTCTCGAAGGCCGCCGAGGACCGTTACGGGTCCTGCCTGGAGTTCGTCTCGGCCCTGCGCGCCGCCGCCGGAGCCGGCCCGCGCACCGGACGCGGCGATCAGGCGCCGCCGGCCCCGCCGCCGGAGCCTCCGTCCTGGGCCGGGCCGGTCTTCCGCGGCCCGGCGGGCGCGCCGTAGCGGACCACGCCCCGGCACCTCGGGCCGACACCGGCCCTGTGACGCGCCTGTGACAGTCGACGGACACCGCCATGACGTCGCGCGGTCAGTCTTTTGAGCAAGGACATAAACGGACATTCCGGCACATGTCCCTCTGCTTCCGAAGACGCGAGCAGTGAAGGCCCGATCGAATCCGAACTGTTCGGAGGAATCCCATGAGCCTCACCCTCGCCGCTCCGCAGACCGAAGCCCCCGCCACCGCCCTGGCTCCCCGTGAGCAGGAGGCACTGCGACACATCGCCGCCGGGTGCACCTACCTCCAGACCGCCCGCAACATGGGCCTCTCGAAGCACACCGTCGACGCCTACCTCCGCCGCATCCGGACCAAGCTGGGCATCAACACCACCGCCGAAATGGTCCGCACGGCCATCGCCCTGGGCCTCTGACCGCACAGGCCGCGTCAAGCTCACCGAGCACACCGAGCGCACGACACGGGCCGGCGCCTGCTTGTTGAAGGCGAGGTACTGCTCGAACGCCGGACGGTTCGCCGACAC